>JBBDNT010000324.1:0-10228 GCA_040877445.1 Planctomycetaceae bacterium | reverse complement strand
GACCCGGACGGCTACCGCCGTCCGGGCCACCCTGCGAATTTCTCGTCGAGCCATTGAGCCGAGGGGTTTATCTCCTCGGTGCTCTTGCGGCGACCGCAACTGCGAACGTGAGCTTTCTCTTGGGGCCGGCCGGGTTCGCACCGCGGGGATGAACCCCGCGGCTCATGAAGCTTCCCGTGTGACGATCAGCAAACGAAACTCGCCGATCGGCATGGCGTCGCGCGGGCGGCCCGCGCGGTCGTGGAGGGCGACTTCGAAGCCCGCGGCGCGGGCGGCCGCGGGGAATGGTTCCGCGGCGGCGCGGCCCGCGTCGCCGATCCAGCAGGTTCCCCCCGGCTCGAGCATCGCCGCGAGCACGCGGAGGATCGGCTCGTGGTTGCGGAGTTCGTACAGCACGTCGCTGGCGAGAATCAGCGGGAACCTCTCGGCCCGCGGCGACCGCCAGTCGAGCAGCATCCCCGCCGCGTCGTAGCCGTGCCGGCGCGCGTTGTGCATCGCCAGATCGACCGGTTCGCGGCGGTAGTCGCTGAAGGTGACGCGGAGTCCAGCGGCGGCGGCGGCGAGTCCCGGCAGGCCGATGCCCGCGCCGAGTTCGAGCGTCCGCGCTCCCGCCGGCCAGTCGGCGCGGAGGATCGCCTCGGCGAGCGGCGTCGCGGCGGGCCACAGGTAGGCCCAGTAGGGCATGAAGTCGTCGCGGCGGTTCTCCGCGAGGACTTCCGGATCGTCGAGGAACTCGTCCGGGGCGGCGGGGAGAACCACGTCGAACCGCCGCTCGCCCACGAACAGCGCGCGCTCGCACCAGCCTCCGGGGATGCCGGAAAGCGCCGCAATCGCATCGGCCGTGTCGGTCACGTCACTCGTCGCCCGCGTCCTCGAGCTTCTTGGGGTCGAGCTGCGCCCCTTCGACGACCGCGTAGACCATCGACTTGTTGGCGACGTACAGCACGTTGTTGGCGACCACGGGGGTGCTGTAGACCGCGTTCCCCATGTTGACCTCGGCGATCAGCTTCATCTCCTTGGCGCCGTGCTCGAAGATCGCCACGTCGCCGTCCTCGTCGCCGATGTAGACCTTGCCGTCGGCGATCAGTGGAGATCCCCACGCAGCGGCGAACATGTCGTAGGTCCAGTGCGGCTTGCCGGTCTTGGCGTTCAGGCAGTGGAACAGGCCGCTGAAATCGGAGATGTAGAGGATGTCGTCCTTGATGGCGACGGTGCCGATCGAGCGGTGCATGGTCTCCTCGAAGTCGATCTTGCCGTCTTCGTTGGAGTCGACTTCGCTGTAATGCCAGACGACGGCGGAGTTGGGATTGGGCTTGGTCGTTTCGCCCGCCTCGGGGTCGACGGCCTGCAGCCGCCGATGGGCGAGGGGCTTGCCGTCCTTGTCGAAGGCCAGCACCGGGCTGACGTCGCCGCGCTTCGTCGGGTCGATGCACCACAAATGCCCGACCCCTTCGCCGTGCTCCGGATCCTGCCCGACGGCGACGTACACCTTGCCGTCGTAAATGACCGGCGTGGCGATGATGTTGTTGCGGGTGCCGCGTCCGCCGAGAATCCACTTCGTTTCCTTGGGATTGCAATCGAACTTCCACAGCAGCTTGGCGTTTCCGGCGCCGTCGCCGGCGGGGTCGAAGCCGTACAGCCAGCCGTCGCCGCCGGCGAACAGCACCTGCCCCTGCCCGTCGAACTCACCGTATGTCGGCGAGGACCACTGCCCGTGCAGGATGTTCGTCCCGGGCGACTTGTCGGTCCACAGCAGCTTGCCGTTGTTGCGATCGAGGGCGATGAAACTCGGCGCGTTGGGGGCGGGCAGGTTGATGTGCGACTCGTCCAGCCCGTTCGAGGTGTTGATGAGCAGGATGTCCCCCACGCAGATCGGCGAGCAACTGCACATGTTGTGCTGCGACACGCCGAGCGTCCCCATCAAGTCGAACTTCCAGATGACGTCCGCCTCGTCGATGTTCTCGTTGTCCTCGGCGGTGAAGGGGCCGTTGTTCTTGCCGTCGTGAAAGCCGGCGGTGTCGAGGCAGATCACTTCGCCCCGGCTGCTGACGAACCACAGCCTCTCGCCGTCGACGTAGGGAGTCGAGCAGATGCCTTGGTCGGGCCAGTCGTGCACGCGCCCGCTGGGAAGCTTGGTGCTCGAGTGCTGCCACAGGAACTCACCCGTCTTCTCATCGAAGCAGAGCAGGCAACCGAGATCGACGTCCTTCGGGAACCGTTTGAGATAGGCGTGATGGTTGTTCGTGCCGACGAACACCTTGCCGTTGGCGATCACCGGGTTGCCGTAGGTCTGCGAGCCGAGCGGGGCGGCCCACTTGACGTTCTTGCCGGTCTTCACGTCCCACTCGGTGGGGAGGTTCTTCGCCTCGGGCGTGTTGTTCTTCCCCTTCCAGCCGCCCCACTGGGGCCAGTCGTCCTTGCCGACCTTCATTTCGGCGATGTCCGCCCGGGCGGCGGTGACGGGGTCGTAGTTGCCGTTGGAACCGGCGGCGGCCGTCGCCGCGGCGTCGCCGCGTTCCTCTTGGGCAGCGCGCACGGCCTCCGGTTCCGCGGACCCGCACGAAGTGAGGATCAAGGCACCCGCGGCGGCACACAGAATGGGAAACGCCACGATCCGTTCGGCTGGTGAGCGCATGGCCGTTCCTGATGGAAGGGGAGTGAGCGAAATCGGTCCCCTGCATTCTGGCGAATCGGGCACGGTCGGGGCAAGGGACCGGGCGCGCGGCGGCGCGAAACGCGAAACCGCAAGCGCGGCGCGGTGACGTCACTGGCCTGGCGGCTGAGAATACAGCATCGCCAGTTCGACGGCGATCGATTCGAGCCGGCGCAGATATTGCCCCTCCTCCAGTTCCGGCTTGCGTTCCCGTAGATGGAACAGCTTCCGCTCCAATTCGTCCCGCCGCCGGCGCGCTTCCTCGGAAAGCTCCGCGTCCGCTCGATTCGGAACGAGGTGCCATTGATGAGCGACGAGGCCGTCCGGCAGCGCGTCGCCGTCGAGCGCTGCGGCGCGCGGCCGCACGCCGCGAAAGTCGTCCGCCCGCGCGCCGCGCCCATCGCCGTTGTCGTCGAGCAGCGCGTGCTCCGTCGCGAGGCGGCCTTCCTGTTCATAGAACTCGGCCGTGCGCCGTGCCGCGAACAGGAACGCTTCGAGCAGCGACGTTTGTTCGTCTTGATCCAGGTCGGCCTCGGGATCGAGAAGCGCTCGCGAGAACTGATCGCCGAAACGGGCGAAGTCCGCTTCGCTGCCGCTCTTCGTCGCCGTGACGACGACGCGCCCCGGCCGCGACAGCGCCTCGACGAACGGTCCGCTCGCCGACGCGCACTCGACGATCGCCAGCGGCCGCGCGACCGCCTCGATCCAGTCCGCGAGTTCGACGGCGGACACGTCCGGGCCGCGCAAGTTGAACTTCGCCTCGCGGCGGTCGAACGTGCCATGACCGATCAGCACGATCCACAACGGCCTGTTTCCGGTCTCCGCGTCGCGCGCCAGCTCGGTGATGTGATTTCGTAGCAGTTCGCGATCGGACCCGGTGGCATCGCTCGTCGCGGCGTTGCGGTCGTCACTTCCGATCAACGTGATACGGGCGCCGCCGCGAGACGCCGCCGCTTGCCAGCGCGCGGCCCACGTGCGGAACTGCGCGCCGTACTCGGGCGTTCCTTCCGCACCCAGAACGAGCAGCACGTCGGCCCGTGACGCAGCGGCAAGCGAGTCATTACCGGCGAAAATCGCTGCCGGAAGCCACGCAAGCGATAACGCAAGCGATGCGATCGAAGTCTTCATGGAAACCGACCTCTGTTCCGTGTCATGTATCCTCTTTCCTCCCCCCGCTCACGCGGGAGGCTCGCGATGGCGTTCATCGCAACCCCCTTCGGCGACGCAGGCCCCATTCGCCCGCGAGGCAGCCCAGAACCAGCAGAAACAACCACGAGCGATGCCACAGCGGCGTCGCCACGCGCTCCGTCACCGGCACGTCGGTCATCGGCAATCCGCGGGCGAACGCGGGCAGTTCCTCCGGCGACAGCAGCCGTCCGCCGGTGCGCTTCGCCAGTTCGCGCAGCAGTTCGCGATCCGGCTCGATGCGGGCGAACTCCGTCGCGTCCGGCTCGCGCGCCCATCCTGATTCATCCGCGCCGATTTCCTCCCCGTCGCCGTCATTCGCGACGGCCCGAACGCGATACGCTCCCGCGACGCGCGGTACGTATTCGATCTCGTACATCCCGGGCCGAGCGAGCGACGGCTCGGCGAGCAACTCGAGCGGTTCTCCCGAAGGCGGTTCGATCGTCACGCGAACGGTGCCGCCATCGAGCGGCCGATGCTCCGCATCCCGCACATGCACGCGAATGCTCACGCTGCCGTAGGACGGATTTGCAATCCGTCCGGCGAGCGAGTCGCCATGTCCTCCGGGTCGCGAAGCCTCCACCGATGGCTCGCGCGCACCAGTTCCAAACGAATCGCCGAATCGCACGTCGCTACCCGGGGCGGACGGACTGGCAGTCCGTCCTACGGCGCCGTCGGCGAGCTCGACGCGCACGCGCTCGGGCACGTCCGCCGCCAGCCAGCGCAGCGTCTGCCGCCACATGCGGCCGAGATCGTCGTGGTCGTTCTCCCCTTCCCGTCGAAGCTGCCAACGCCATAGATCGCCGAGCGTGAGCGCGGCGCCGCGTCCGTGTCCGTAGCGATGCACGACGAGGGCGGAGAAACGGCGGCCCGCTTCATCGACCGTCTCGGCCAGCGCCGTCGCCCCGGGACGCACCGCGCCGATCGCGCTGACGACGCGGAAGCCGGGCATCTCCGCCAGCCGCGTTCGCTCTTCATCGGCGGTCGCGCGCAATCGCACCCACGGTTGCAGCAGCCCCTCGCGCGTCAGCGCGAGCCGTTGCGGTTCGATGCCGGACGACTCGGACGATTCGCGGCGACCGAGGTTCACCGGCAGAACTTCGGCGAGCGCGGTGCGGTCCCATCCGCCGCCGGTGAAGGTTTGCGGCCCGCCGAGCATCAAAAGCGATCCGCCCCGCTCGGCGACGAATCGCCGCAACAGCGCGAGCTGATCGTAACTGAAGAACGACGCTTCCAGGTCGTCGAGAATCACCGCATCGAACGCGAACAACTCCTCGGCCTCGGTGGGGAAGCCTTGCGCGAGTTCGTTCGCATCGCGGGTGTTGAGCCGCAC
Source organism: Planctomycetaceae bacterium (assembly GCA_040877445.1). Classification (GTDB taxonomy): domain Bacteria; phylum Planctomycetota; class Planctomycetia; order Planctomycetales; family Planctomycetaceae; genus JBBDNT01. The sequence goes on along the minus strand of JBBDNT010000324.1, from coordinate 5,057 downwards.
CAGGACCGGTTCGTCGGCCCGTTCGCGTTCGCTTTCGGGCGTGTCGTCGAAGTTGCGGAACAGGCGGTTCCCCGACCCGCCGTCGCGGCCCCGCCATTGCAGTTTCGGCGCTTGCCGGGCGATGCGAACGAGCGCAACGAGATCGAGTTCGTCGTCCTCGGCGACCGCCCGGTTGAGGAACTTGAACTCCCAGTTCGGCCGCCCGGCGAGATACAGGATGCGATGCGGCCCCTTCGTGCGCTCGACGACGACGGTGCGGACGTTGTTCGCGAGCGTCGCCTCCGCGAACGGTTCGCCGTTCTCCATCAACTGGACGGAGGCCCGCACCCGGTGGAATCGCGGACGGTCGCCGGCGTGACCGATGCGGAATTCGATCGCCACGGTTTCCCGTTCACCGTCGATCGTGCGCGTTTCGGACCGCGTCACCGTGTTCGATTCATCGACCAATTCGACGTTGATATTGCGTCCGGCCAGTCCCCGCGCCGCGACTTCCGCGCGAATCGTCACCGGCGCGTCTTCGAAGGCGCTCCGCGTCACGCCGACGTGACGCACCGCGAGATCGGGAAGCGACGCGCGGCCGCCCAACGCGACCGGATGAATCGGCGGCAGGTCCGAGAGATCGAGCGCGGCGAGGGTCGCCGCGTCGATTGCCAGGTCGGTCGCGTTGCCGTCCGTCAGCAGCACGATGCCCGCGACCGGCGAGCCGGCGAGCCGCGTGCGCAAGGACGCGAGCGCTTTCGCGAGATTCGACTGGTCCTCGGCGAACGCGAGCGAGTCGCCGCCATCCAGCGATCGCGGCCGCGAGCCGAACGCGTCGGTCCGCACGTCGAACTGGCGATCGAGTTCGACCAGCCACGGCGAGCGCTGGTGATCGAGCAGCCGGGCGGCGACGTCGCCGCGGGTGTCGCCGTTCGCTTCGTCGGCGATCGTCATGCTGCGGCTGTCGTCGACGAGAAACACGAGCCGGTTCGCCCCCGGCGTCGCCCGCATGCCGCTCCACAAGGGATCGAGCAGGCACAGCACGAGGAAGGCGAACACGATCGCCTTCAACGCCAGCGCCGACCTCGGCGGCGCGGGATGCGCCGCTTCGTCCGCCGCCCGTTTTCGGCGATACGCCCGCCCCAAGACGAGCGCGCAAAGCAACAGCAATCCCGCGGTCACGGCGAGCCACGCGAGCGAATCGTCGAACGTGAGGTACGCGTTCATCGTCCTTCCCCCAGTTTCTCGTAGTAGCGGCGGACTTGCTCGGAGTACCGCTCGGGAACCGGATCGCGATCGAGCGGAACGAGCGCGCCCCCTTCGTCCCGCCGGGCGATCTCCTCCGAGAGTCGTTCGCGAATCTCCGCCAGTGGCGCGAGGATTTCGGCCTGGACGAGATCGCGGTTCGGCGGACGCGAATGCCGGCGGTGCTCGATCCGCATTTGCCGCGCGCGGTCGCGGATGCGGCGCACGTCGTCGCGGGTTCGCGGATCGGAGACGAGTTCCTCGACCGCCCGCAGTCCATCGGACCACTGCTCGAAATCGCCGCTCCCGCCGGTCAACGGCGACTCCGGCCCGCCGGGCGATCCCCCGCCTCGCGATTGCGACGCCGTCGCCGTCGCCGATGATTGTCCGCCGCGTTCGCCCTTTCCGGAACGTTCGCCCGGCCCCGGTTGCTCGCCTGATTCCGATCGACCGGCACGTGTGGACCGTAATCCCGATCGTTCGCGCGGCCCGTCGGTGTCGGACGAAGCTTGTCCTTCGCCAGGCGACTCACCTTCGCCGGAGCTCTTGCCGGAATCTTCGCTCGACTCCTCGGACGATCGCGCCGACTCCTGGCGAACGTCGGATGAGGCGTCGGCGGTTCGCTCGGACGAGGACTCGCCGACTCGGCTGCCAGCCATCTCGTTCCGCACCGCTTCGGCGAGATCGCTCACCTCGCGCCGTGCGCGGCGAAGGTTCTCCAACTCGCTGCCGAGGACGTCGGCCGCCGCCGTTTCGACGCCCGACCGCAGCGCGTCGATGCCTTGCCGGGCCTGTGCTTCCGCCGTTTGCGCGTCGTCGCGGCGATCGCGGGCGAGTTCGCTCGCGGCGCGTTCGAGACTTTCGCGGGGCCGGGCGGCGTCGGCGTCGCGCAGCGTTTCGTGCAGCTTGCGCGACAGCAGCGGCTCGCTCGCTTCCGCCTGCTGCATGACTTTTTCGACGTCGTCGACGACTCGCTCGAACCGCCGCCCCTGTTCGCGCAGTTCGTTTTCGAGGCGGTCCCGATCGCGCGATCCTCGCAACGATTGCCGCGCGCTCGACTCGTCGGCGCGCAGCTCGTCGCCGATGCGCTCTTGATCGTCGCCGAGTTTCCTCGCCTGATCGCGCAGCTCGCGGACGGCGTCGGCGAATTCGCCGGCCGTGCGCTGCCGCAGTTCGTCGCCGAGCCGTCGCATCTCGCGTTCGGCCCGCGCTCCTTCGGCGACCGCCTGCGAGGCGCGTCCCGCTTCGAGCGCTTCGGATGCCCGGCGAACCTGCGAGCGGGCGCGGTCGAGTTGCTCGCGCGAATCCGCCAGTTCCCGCTGGTTCTCCGGCCGGTCCATCCGCTCGCGGAGACGGTCCACGTCTTCGAGCAATTTCTGCTGTTCCTCACGCAGCCGTTTGAGACGGCGGCGGGCCTCTTCGATCTCCGCGGCGGCGCGGGCGGCGAGCAGTTCCTGTTCCGAACGGCGGAGCGCGTCGTTGAGTTCCGCTTGCCGCTGCGCCAACTCGCGCAGCCGATTGAGTACCTGCAACCGCTCGTCGCGGGCTTGCGCGGAACGCTGTGATGCCGCGCGTTCGGTCTGGTAGCGGTTCTGCTTCGCGGCGAGTTCGAGCTGGTCGAGCTGCTGGTCCGAGCGGCTGTTGTCCCCGCCGCCGCCGCCGGCCGGCTGGCCCTTGACGACTTCGTGCTCGCGCGGCTGAAGTTTGAGCAACCCCTCGAAGGCGGCCTGCTCGGCGGCCACCGCGGCGACCAAGAGATCACCATCATCGCTTGCGGTTTCGCGCGTCTCATTCGAATCCGCCGCCGACCGCAGGATCCGCAACGCGCGTTCCATGTTCTCGCCGACTCCCTCGGCGATCTTCCGCTCGCGCAGGTCGCGTTCGCGGAGCTTCGAGCGGACTTCGGAAAATCGATCGATCGCCGCCTGTTGCGTCTCGGCGATCGTGTTCGCGTCGTCCCTGAGCGCGAGTCGGTCGGCGTTCGCGTCGCGCGTGCGGCGGAGTTTCCAGGTGGCGATGACGATCTGCTTCTGCATCTTGAGGAGTTGTTCGAGCGGTTGCCCCTGTTGATTTCCCGCGCCTTCGTTCGCCCCCTGGCCGCCGGGAGGCGACTGTCCTTCGCGATAGATCCGCTCGAACGGCCGGACCTCGGCGAAGAAGATGTCCCCCAGCGTCCGCCGCGGCTCTCCCTTCGGGCCGACGTCGTCGGCGAAGACGTGATACGCCACGAGTTGCCCCGGCGAGACGTTCAGCTCTTCGAGCGGAATCGTGCGCGAGAAACGGCGTTCCTCGCGTCCGGCGACCGCATCGTCCAACAGCAGCGTCCGCGGCTCGCTGCCCGGGATCTCGTAGACGATGCCCAACCGCACGAGACCGAAATCGTCCCACGCCGTCCCCTCGACCAGCAATTCCTCGATCGGCGAAACGCGCACGTCCCGCGCGGGGAACGCGAGCTTCAACTCGGGAGGCCGGTTCGGCAGCACGCGGACCGCGAACTCCGGCGGCTCGCGATTCGCGCGGCCGGCCTCGTCGACGACGTGCAACCGGTAATCGCGATCCTCGCTCGGCGACAGTTCGACGCGGCCGATCGCCGATTCTCCTTCGCTCGCTTCGATCAGTTCGACGTCGATCCGCTCGCCGTCCTCCGCTTCGAGCGTCGCGGAGGCGACCGGCTTGTTGAACTGGAAACTCCACACCACGCGCGAGCCTTCGACGACCGACACGCGCCGGGCATCGGCGAGCGTTTCATCGGGCGTGCCGGTCCAGCTCGGGCGGATCAGCGTCGCATCGGCCCGTTCGAGCCGCGGATACTCGAAGACCGTCACGCGAAATTCGCGAGTGGTGATTCCGTCCGCTGCGACGCGATACGTGAAGTCCCGCGCGACGCGTTCGATCCGCCCGCCGAACAGCGGATCATCGAGATGGCGGACGAGCGCGATCGACTCCGGCCCGCGCGAGGTCGGTTCGTCATCTTGCGTTCCTTGGCGATCGGCGATCAAGACGGGGCGCGCCGGAATGCGGCCGCCGAAGCGGGCCGTCACCAGCAGATCGCCGCCGCGCTCGATCTCCGCGTCGCCGGGGTCGACGTCGATCTCCAACTCGACCGGCGACGCGATCGTCCCGGAATCGTTCGCGTCGCCGACGCCCGCGGCGAGTTCCTCCGCGATCGGCGCCCGCGTGAGGAACCCCGCCCCCAGGAGCGCTGCGCAGATCGCGACTTGCCACAGCAACCGAGCGACGAGCGACTTCGCCGGGATGCACGTCCGCCAATCGTGCGCCGCCGCGTGGGCGGCGACTTCGGCGATCAGTTGCCGATGGAACACGTTCGCGCGGTCGCCATTCGACTGCGGCAGTTCGACCGCCGTCAGCAGTCGCGATTCGAGTTCGGGAAACCGCGTCTCGACGAGCCGCGCCACGCGGCGATCGCTCGGCCGCGAGAACGAAGCGGCGACGAGCGCGGCGAGACCGATCGCTGCCACAACCGCCGCAAGCGCGCGCGGAACGACGGACGCTCCCGCCACTTCCGTAAACACGATGGCGCACGCAACGGCCCCCCAACCGAGCGCGAGCAGCGTCAACGCCCGCCGGCATCGCCAGCGACGGCGAATCGGCGCGAGAATCGACGCGATGCGGTTCTGGTTCATGTCGCATCCCTCAGCATCGCGAGGAGACGGAAAGTTCGAAGACGGAAAATTGAACTCCGCCGATTGGCTCGTCATTCAGTAGTTCCAAGTTCTTCGAATCGGATGACTTTTGACGCAACCCGAATACCCCGAAAGGGTTGAACAACACAGCCCAGGGTCGGCCGCGCAGCGGGCGCACCCTGGGTTTCG
>JBBDNT010000323.1:0-10263 GCA_040877445.1 Planctomycetaceae bacterium | reverse complement strand
TTACCACGGCTTCAACCGCCAAGTTCAAGCCTGAAGCGGTAGTAGGACGGAATTGAATTCCGTCCGCCCTTCGAACCGCTCGGATTCGTCGACGACTTCAATCGTGGTCGGAATCGAGCTCCAATGGAACGTCTCACCGGCGGACGGGCACGACGGAATTCAATTCCGTCCTACCCGCCCGTGCGATCGACCCACAAGAACAAACTTGAAGACGTCCTACGGGCAACTCACGACTTCAAGGTCGGCGACGTACCAGGAGCATGGCCGAATCGACTCGCCGCAGGCGCCGTCAGGAGCCTGCGGTGCGGGTCAGCCAGCCTTTCGCGATCGCCGGCAGGTCCGGTTCGTCTCCGTCGGCCGTGGCGAAGTAGTGCCGCTCCAGGCGGTCGATCGTGGCGGTCAACTCGTGGTGCTCGCCGTCGTCGAGGCCGTCGTTTTGCTGGATGTTCCGCAGCAGACCCAGCACCGTGAACGGCGTGAGATCGCCCGGCAGTTCGAAACGGGACTCCGCGGCGACCCGCGGCCGCCGCATGAGTCGCCACGACACCACGCCGCCGACCGCCACGACCAGCAAACCCACCGCCGCGGCGAGCCACGTCATCCAACCCCTGCGCGTCGTCCCGTAGCGGTTCTCGAAACGGACGACCGCTTCCGCCGGCAGCAGGTCGGCGTCGGCGTACCGCTGCCGGACCATCTCGACGCCATCGATCGCCGGCGTCGCGAAGTGGAACTCGGCCGGCATTTCAGAGGCGGCTGCGTCGGCGGTGAAGGTGATCATCCAGTTCCGCTCCGAAGCGATCCGCGTGTCGTCGGCGTCGGGATCGAACTTCGACACCGACACGCCCTGGTCGTCGATCGCCGCGGTCACGAACCCCTGCGGCTCGAGTTCGACCAGCCGGTCCAACTCGGGGACCAGCCCGTGCCCGGCGGCCTTCACTTCCAGAATCAGCTTTCCTTCCGCGGCTTGCCGCTCGTCGAGAATCTGCGTGACGGTCACGTTTCCGAAGGGGCGCGGCTCGGCCGGTTCGTGGGCGGCGTCGACCGGCACGGCGGGGGACTCGATCGGCAGGACGACGTAGCCCGACGTGTCGAGGAAGTCGAGATGCAGTTGCAGCGGCGGGAGCTTGTCGACCTCCTTGCCTCGGGCCTTCAGCAGCAGGTACGCGTAAGGCGTGACGCGCCAGCCGTATTCGCCGGTCGCCTTGGACGTCACGTCCTCGCTTTGGAAGGTGACCGAGAGGATATCGAAGTGCTCGGCGAGCGCCTGGCGGGCCAGTTCCTCGAACTTGTCGCGGTAGTTTTCGAGCGGCCGGCCGTAGTTGTAGAAGAAATAGTTGGCGCCGGTGCTCTGGTTTTGCAGGTAACGGCCGAACCCTCCGGACTCGCGCTCGATCTCGCGGGTGTGCCGGAGGTTCACGAACACCCCGAAGGGCCGCTCGCTGCCGACGACGTCGCCGCCATCGACGGCGCACTCCAGCCGGACCTCGGTGACGAGATCCTGGTAGTACAGATGGATGCGGCGGACCTCCCGCGCGTGCTCGTGGTCGCCGACGATCTCGAACCCGTGGTTCAGATAGCGGGACTTGACCGCGGGCTTCACCGCGTTGATCCGCGTGACGAGCGAATTGGCGAACATCGTCATGTGCGACTCGGCGGCGTCTTCCGGCAAGGCGAGGATCGCGTCGCGGATCAGCGGGAACTGCCGCAGGTCCGGCAGCGTCTTCTCGTCGATGCGGCCCAGTTCGCAGGCGCCGAGGGCCGCGTCGAACCACAGCTCGAACGCGCGAATCGTCCGCTCGTCTTCGGAGATTTCGGGGAGCTGCGCGGCGTAATTCGCCGCGGCGCGGGCGAAGCTGTCGAAGGCGAGCCGCCGGCGCTCGGTGAACTCCGAACTGGGGGCCAGCTCGTTGCGGAAGTCGTTCTCGTCGTGCGTGAGCGCGGCGGCGGCGAGGCTGAGCGACCAGTCGTCGGGATGCTTCCGCCGGGCGTTCGCGAGGACGGCGTTCGCGCCCTCGTAACCGCGGAGGACTTCCGCTTCGATGTCCTTCTGCTTGCGGCGCGTCTTGTTGCGCTCCTGCACGGCGGGGGCCCGCCACACGCCGGCGAGGTTCGTGCGCATCTGCTGGGCCAGTTCGGCGAGCGTGCCGGGTTGCAGACCGTCGATCGGGCCGAACACCTTCTCGATCGCCTCCAGCCGGTAGACCTCGGCGCTGCTGTGGCACGTCGTGAAGGCCTTCGCGAGCAGTTCCTCCTTCACGTCGCCGAGTTCGAGCGCGTCGAGCCGCCGCACCAGTTCGGTCAGCTCTTCGAGATTGCGTTCCTGCTTGGATCGGGTGAGGGGGATGCTCTCGGCCCGGCGCTCGAAGCCGTACATGAACATGTAGGGGTTCGTGTGGCGGCGCTCGGCGTTCGGGTCGTGATTGCGGGTCCAGACGGTGAGGAACTCGTCCATCAACTCGCGGGCCTGCTCGGGATGCGACGCGGCCAGCCGCTCGATGCACGGGAACGCCTTGTCCTCTTCGGCGACCTTCAAATAGAGCTGCGCGCCGATCACGTCGAACCGCGGCCGCAGTCCCGGCTGCAGGTGCTCGATCCATTCGCGGCCGGGTTCGATGCCGAGCAGCTTGCCGGTCTCGACCGGCAGCGTGTTCCGCCCCATGTGATGCCGCATGCCCATCATCTGCATTTCGTCGAAGTAGAACAGGTTGCCGTAGACGTCGCGGCGGAGGCTGGGGCCGAGGCTGGTGGATTCGTCGTTGTGATACGAGAACACCGCTTCACGAAGCCAGTTGTGGGCGAGCAATTCGAGCGTGGTTCGCCATTCGCCGGCGCGTTCGGGAGCGGCGCGAAGCAGCGACTCGACCGCCGCGGTTTGCAACTCGAGCTGCTTGAGCCGCACGTCGGGGGATTGCCCGTGCATCTGCATGGCGGACGCCGTCGCGCCGCCGATCGTGGCGAGGATTTCCATCCCCCGCTGCGGCTCGTCGGTGAAGCTCTTGTCGAGCCAGGCCTGCCCGAGTTCGTCGCGGACCTTCGAGGCGAGCTCGACGCAGCGCAGCAGCGCCTCGTCGCGTTCCTTGGGGCGAAGTTCCCGCGACGCCAGCACCGCCTGCGTCGCTTTCCACGCCTGTTCGAGGCGCCCCGCCTTGGCGTCCTTCGCGTGCAGCGCGATGAAATGCCGCGCCAATAGGTTGAGTCCCTCGTGGTCCTTCTCCCGCTCGGCGGCGGCGAGATCGGGCAGGAACTCGGCGGCGACCTCCGGCCGCCCCGCGCGGAACAGAAGTTGCGCGGTTTGCCGGCGGGTGAAGGCCGCTTCGGTCTCCGGCCGCGCGATGTCGTCCCGCAGCAGCGCCAGCAGGCGTTCGACGATCTGCCCCTGCGCGAGCGCCTTGCGGGTCAGTTCCCCCAGCACGGCGAGATGCTCGTCGGCGAGCTTGCCGGGGCGGGCTGCGGCGAGCGCCACGATGTCTTCCGCCGCGAGGTAATTGGCCTCCGCCTCCTGCCCTCCGCTCATCCCCTGCATCGCCATCATCTGCTGCATTCGCGCGAGGACTTCGGCCGACGCGCCTTCGGTCATCACCGGTCCGCCGTGCAGGCCTTCCAGCAATTGCTTGTAGAGCGCCTTCCCTTCATCTTCAGGCAAGCCGGCGATGAACTTCTTGACGTCCTCCCATTGCCCGAGCGTCACGTTTCGCTGGAAAGCGGCGAGCTCTTTCGCGAAGGGATCGTCCGCGGCGCCTTCGTTTCCGGACGTAGACGCTCCACCCAACGCGCCGGTCGCGGACGAGAGGACGTGGGTTGCACCCGAAGGAAAGACCTCCACCACTGGTCCGGGCGACACGACCCGAATCGGCCGCCCGGCCGCCGAGGCGACGACCGCCGGCCGGGCGACCGCGGGCGAGTCCGATTCTTCGCCCTGTGGCGGATCGTCCGAATCCGGCTCGGCCATCCCCGACCACGCCCTGAGAATGGCGGAGGGACGGCGGTCGAACGTCAACTGCGAGATCTTCTCGAGCCGCGCCGCCTTCTTCGCGGCCGCCTCCGCCGCGGCGGCCTCGTCTTCGGCGGCCGTGGAGAGTTCGGGCGGTTCGGGGATGCCGCGCGGGGCGGCGGGCTTCGCGCCGCTTTCGGTCTGCGCCGCAGCTTCGGTCCCCGACGCGGCTTCCTTCGAATCGCCGTCCTGTGCGGCCGCGACGACGGGGAGGAACGCGGCGATCGCAAGCGCGATCGGCCAGGCCGTGCGAATGAAATTTTCGGCGCGGAGCATGAGCATCTTCCTCGAAATGCCGTTCGTCGAAGAATCGAAATCCGATCGTCCCGGTCGCCGCTCGGCAATGACGCCTAAGAACCGCGACCGTCCGGCGGGGGACCGGAACTGGCGCCCCGCGCGAACTCGTCTCCGGTGCGTTCGCCTTTGCCGCGTCCCTTGCCCGGCCGTTTGCCCTTTCCCGATCCCGATCCCTTGCAGTCTCCGCTGCAACATCCTTGGCACTGGCTGGGAAGCGACAGCGCCTGGAGTTCACTGAGGTCCATCCGCGCCAGCCGGATCGTCGATTCGAGGTCTTCCTGGCGACGCCGCGCGTCCGCGCCGGCGGAGGAATCGTGTTGCTCGGCGAGGAGGCGGAACGTCTGGCGGGCCGCTTCGATCTCCGGCTCCCACTCCTCGCGCGGCCGCCCTTCGAGCCGCATCAGCCAGGTGAGGTAGTAGCGGCAATTCGCGAGCGTGGCCTGGGCGTCGTCGCGAAGCTTCGGATCGACCGACTCGTCCCCGGCCGTCTCGTCGACGAGCGCTTGCAGGTCGGCGTAGGCCTCGGGCATGCGGCCGGCGTTCAACCGCGCCTTGGCGCGTTCGAGACGAACGGCCCGCGCTTCGCCGACGCGCTCTTCCGGCACGACTTTCAGCGCATCGTCGTAGCGCTCGGCCGCGGCGGCCCAGTCCTCCTGCGCGGCAAGCGCGTCAGCCTCGCGGAGGATCGCCGCCGCCTCGTCCTCGACGAGCCGCTGCTGACCGGGACCATAATGATACGCCCCCGCCAGCACGGGCACGAGCAACCAACCCAACAGCATCACGATGCGCATGGCCGGCTCCTTTGGTTTGGATTCCACTGCGGAGGTTGCCGACAACGAGGAGATCGGAAAACAGAAGATGCACTCTCTGCTTTTCATTCTCCGCGCTCTCCGCGTTCTCCGCGGTTTCGAATCATTCCGGACGATTGTTGTTTGGAATTGTGGCAAGTCTTGAACCGCAGAGGACGCCGAGATCGCGGAGAAGAAAAGTCGGCAGCTTCATCGTTTTGCCTCCGCTCGAACGCCGTGCACTCCGCGGTGCCGGGTCATTCCGGACGATAGTTGTTGACGATCCGCTTGATGCCGTCTTTGAGGACCAGTTCGTGGAAGTTGAGCAGCAGGCCGATTCGAAGGTCGAGCAATCGCAGATGCGAGATCAACTGTGCTTCGTCGATCGGATGCAACTTCTGTTTCGCCTTGCACTCGACGATCACTCGAGAATCGACAAGGAGGTCGGCGCGAAAACCGCAGTCGAGACGAACACCTTCATACACGACCGGGATCGGATGTTCGTAGCTCACGGCAACCCGTGCTTTTCGAGTTCGTACATCAAGCACGCCCGGTAGGCCGATTCCAGCAAGCCGGGACCGAGCGCGCGGTGCACCTTGATGGCGGCGCCGATGATCGTGGCGGTGAGGTCGTCGAGCTTCATGTGGTCGGACAGGTCGGGCATTTTGCAAGTTTTAAACCGCGGAGGGCGCGAGGACGCGGAGAAGCAAAGCAACGAATTGCATGAATCCATCTCCATTCGATCTCTGCGCACTCCGCGTTCTCTGCGGTTTAGAATCATTCCGGACGATGGTCGTGCATGGGCGAGTTCCGAACCGCAGAGGACGCCGAGATCGCAGAGAGTTCCATCCCTTCGCCTACCCTTGATTGCCGCGCTCTCGTTCCGGCGGTTCCTTTTTCGGGCGCCATTGGACTCCATCGACGTTCGCGTTCAGCGGTGTCCATCAATGGTGGGAATCGTGCTTCCGATCGACGTCTCGCCGGGACGGAAACCAATCGTCCGTCCCGCCGGCAGACGGGCGTATTCACGTTCCCGCGATTCTCGAACGCGACGCACGCCCGGGCGGTACATCGTGCCGAAGGCGTGCAGCAACAGCGGCAGCAAAGCGTATCCGGCGGCGCCGCTCGCGGTGGCGAGCAGCGCGTATTCGCGGCGGGTCAGGCGTTCGAACTCTTCATCCGCGACCGACTGCGTCAATTCCCGAAGCAGCGTCGACGGGAGGTGCTTGCGATTGCCGTCATGATACACTCCGCCGAGCCGCACGGCCACCTGGCGGAGCGTGGAGGAATCCTGCCGGGAGTGCCGGCCGTCGATGAACCGGCCGGTCAGCGGATCCCCCACGCCGACCACGACGACGTGGTCGATCGAGGCGGGGAGTTTCGGCATGCCGGTCGCGGGGACGGTGTCGCCGTCGCTGACGACGAGCAGCGTCGCGCTTCGCGGGGGCCAGCCGTGGGCGAGCTTGCCGGCCTCTTCAAGCCCGGCGAACAGGTCGGTCTCGCCCGCCTGGAAGGCGTAGTGCAGCGGGAGATCGTCGAGGATGTTGCGCACCACTTCCAGATCGCGGGTTTCCTTCACGACCGGAATCGCCCCCGTGTAGAAGGCCACGACCGATTGTCGGTATTGACGAACCGGCACCCGCTGGAAGAACGATTCGAGCAAATCGGACGCCCGGCTCGTGCGGCTTTGTTCGCCGGTGGGACCGGCGTCCTGAAGCCTCATGCTGGGCGAGACGTCGAGCGCGATCAGCAGGTGCTTCGTCGCCGATTCGTCCGCCGCCTCCGCCCGATGGACCGCCGGCGGCAGCACGAGCAGCGTCGTCAATCCCCACGCCAGCGCTCCCAGGCACGCCACGCGAACGACGGCCGAGGCCCGCACCCAGACGGCCGGCCGTCGCCGCGGTCCGAACACCAGCGGCGCGACCGCCCGCACCCGCCGGGCGTGGAGCAGTTCCGCCCCCGCGGCGAGAAGCAGGACGGCGCACAGCGCGAGTTCGGCTACCATGGCGTGTACCTCACTCCGTACAGCGACACGACTCCCAGCCCCAAGAGCGCCAATCCCGCCGTCGCGACCGGGCCGAAGTCGTCCATCGTTTCGGCGGCGGTCGATTCGAGCTTCGTCTCCTGCATTTCGTCGATGCGGTGGAAGATATCCCGCAAGCCGTCCGGATCGTCGGGTCTGAACACATCGCCTCCCGTGAACCGGGCGATGTTGATGATCTCTTCGGGAATTTCCGTTTCGGAAATGTGAATGCCGTACACCGCGATCCCGTGCCGGCGAAGGGTGGCGGCGATTTCCAGATCGTTCTCGCCGCCCAGGTCGAAGCTGTATCCGTCGGAGACCAGGACGATCAGGCGGTCTCCCTCTTCGCGCGTGGCGAGCACGTCCTTGCAGGCGAGGAGCGCCTTGCCGATCGCCGTCCCTCCGAACCACGGAGGGGCCTTCTCCGGCCGCATGAACGGCGGGGCGCAGCGAATCGCGGAGACGTCCGAGGTCAGCGGAACCCAGTGCAACACCGAGTTGCCGAAGAACGTGAGGCCGAAAGCGTCTCCCTGGCGGGCGTCGAGAAACTCGTCGATCGCCTTCATCGAGGCGTCGTACCGCGAGCCTTCGCCGAACGGGGCCGTCATGCTGCCCGAGATGTCCACGCACAGTTCGATGTTCGTCAGCACCCGCTTGAGTTTCGGTTCCCCCAGCTTCTGCGGTCCGGCGAGCAGCACGATCGCCACCGCGAGAACCACCGCCGGAAGCGACTCGGCCACGTCGATCGTCCCTTTCAACCAGTGGCCGCGCGGGGCGCCGCCGTGGTCGAACGGCAGCACGATCCGCTCCCCGCCGCGCCGCCAGATCCAGGCGAGCAACAGCGCGGGAACGACCAGCAGAAACAGAAGCATGGGGTGGACGAAACTCATGCGGACCCTCGTGGAGTGTGACTCTTCATCCGTGGCGATCAGTGTGATCCGTGGTCGGAAACCTGCGCGAGCCCGCGTGATTGCGATCCATCGACGTGAGAACCATCGAACGGCGTTGGGGCTTCGTCCCAATCCTCCATCGAAACCGAACGGTAAGGCGCCAACAGCGCGGCGACGTCGATTTCGCGAGCGCGCGGCGGCGCGTGCAGCCACTCCTCGAGTTGCCGCAACAGCGCCCCCGCCTCGTCGTGGCCGCGAAGGCGGGCGAGCGCCTCGGCGGCGGGAACGTCGTCGAGCCGCAATCGCCTGCGCCACCAGGCGAGCAGCATTCGCTCCAATTCCGCCAGCCGCGCCGGGTCGAGCCGGCCGGCCAGCGCGTCTTCGACCGCCGGCCGCAACCGCTCCGCCAACGAACGCGGACGGGCGGCTTTGATCTCGACCGGCTTTCGTTGCGAACGCCTGGCGAACAACAGCAACGCCAACACGACGATCCACAACACGCCGCCGGCGATCAGCAATGCGCGGTAACCTCCGCCGAACGCGGTCGGCCGCGCGACCGGCGCGTGCGGCTCGATCTGCCCCGCCGGCAGGGCCGACGCGATCGCGACCGGGATCGCCGGCAGGTCCGCCGTCGACGATCCGTCCTTCCGCCGCAGGAAGTCCTTCAGATCGAACTCCCCCGGCTCGAGACCGTAAAAAACGAAGTCGTATCGGAATGCGGTGCCGTGCGGATGGACCGCGGCGATGCGAAGCACGATCGGCACGGCGCGGTCGTCGAGCGGCACCGGCTCCAACTCGCTTCCCGGAAGGACGAGTTGATCGATTCGCGCGGAGACGCCGACCGTGGGACGGGTCGCCGCAGCCGCGCCGGAGGCGTCCACCGCGAAAGCATCCGCGACGAGAAACGACTCGAGCGCGACGATCGTCGCGAGCGCGACGATCCGCGCGATCCGCGGCGCAGTTGCACCGTGCGGCCGACATCGTCGCTCGTCGATTTCGCGGCGCATGGGTCACCTGGTTCCGCGTGCCGAAAGATCTCGCGACCGGAAGAAGTGTCTCAGCCGTTCGCGATAGGGCTGGTCGGTGGAGATGACGAGATGATCGATCCGGCCGCGATTGAGTTCACGGCGGAGTTCGTCGTCGTCGTCGGCTTCGCGGCGGCCGTGCGTGACGAAGGCCCGTCCCGTTTCCGCCTCGCGGGCGCGGTACACGCCCGCCCCGCTCACGCGGCGCTCCGCCGGATCGCGGAACAAGATCACCACGCAATCGTGGAGCTGCGCCATCCGCTTCAAGACGGGGAGCGCGCGCGGATCGTGCAGGTCGCTCAGCACGACGACGAGCGCCCGGCTCGTGAGCGTCGCCCCCAGTTCGGCCAGCCGGCGCGAAAGAGTCGTTCGTTCGTCGAACCGGTGCCTCCGCAACCGCAGCAGCCATTGCAGCACGCGGTCGCGGGCGAGGCTCGGCTCGATCCGGAACTCGCGCTCCCCCACCCCCAGCACGCCGACCGGACTCATGCGGTCGAGACAGGCCAAAGCGATCCCGCCGGCGACCTGCACGGCGAGCGCGTACTTGCTCGCCGGCTGCGAGGTGACCGCCATCGAGGCCGACGTGTCGAGCAGCAACTGGCAGGGAAGCCGTTTCGGCGCTTCGTATTCCTTCACGTACACCTTGCCCGCGCGGGCGGTGACGCGCCAGTCGATCGCGCGGACCGAATCGCCCGGCTGATAAGGCCGCGACTGCACATACTCGATTCCCGCGCCGAGAAACGGCGAGCGATCGGCCCCGAAGCTGAGGTCGTCGGCCAGCCGGCGGACGGCGATCAGGAACCGCCGCCAGTCCAGCGGATCGGACGTGTCGAGATGACCTTCCATCGGGCGTCAGCCTCGGGAACCAGGAGCCATCCTTCGTCTATCTTCGTAACACACTATCCGAATGGCGTGTGATCGGGCGGGTAGGACGAACTTCAGTTCGTCGTGCCCGCCATGCACACCGAACTCTCGAGGTCGAAAGCACCATCGATCGACATCGACGAGAATCCACGGAGCCATGCGGAGCGCACGGGGCGGGCTTCGCACGGCGAACTGAAGTTCGCCCTACGAAGCCGGCGCGTCGAACTCGACCTCTATCTTCCATCTTCCATCTTCTATCTTCCATCTTCCATCTCATCCTGCCCCCAGCGCGACCGGCCCGGCGTGCGGGGCGTGCGGGTGGCCGTTGCCCGTCGTCGTCGCCGGGGTCGCGCCGAAGTCGTGCAGGATCTCCTGGAGCACCGCC
>JBBDNT010000322.1:0-10459 GCA_040877445.1 Planctomycetaceae bacterium | reverse complement strand
AGTCGATGCACGGACGGTGATCCCATTGGTGGCCGCCTTGGCGATTGCTGGATTCGCGCCCCCGCCTTCGCGAGGGCAGGCACTGCGCGGGAATGACGACTCCTACCCTTTCCCCCGCAACTTCGGGGGAGAGGGGGGGGGAGAGGGGGCGTCGGGTTCGCCGGTACGGTGGGCCGCGTCGCCTTCCACCCGGTGAAAGCGGCGGCCCTTCAATTCGAAGCGCGGCAAGGACCGGGGCGCGACCGCTTGCACGTCCGCCTGGAAATTCAAGCGGTCCGTGATCGTGCGCGAGACCTCCGCCACGAGGTGGTCGCCGCGGGACACCGCCTCGTCCGTCGGCTCGATCTCGATCCGCAGATGATTCATCGCCCGCCGCGTTTCGACGGTGATGCGGTACTCGGCGATCGCGGGGAACTCGCGGAGGATCGCCTCGAGGCTCGACGGGAAGACGTTGTTTCCGCGGATGGAGACCATGTCGTCCGCGCGGCCGAGAATGCCCCCCTGCAATCGCAACAGCGCGCGTCCCGCCGGATCGGGCGACGTGTCGGCCCGCACGAGGTCGCCCGTGCGATAGCGAATCAACGGCGAGCCGAGCCGGCCCAGGTTCGTGACGACGAGTTCTCCCAGTTCCCCCGCGGCGACCGGCGCGTGCGTGGTCACGTCGAGAATTTCGGCGATGCACTCGGTTTCGAGGACGGACAGGCTGCCTTTGGTTTCGATCGCTTCCGTCGCGAGCGAGCCGATCTCGGTCATGCCCCAATGGTCGAACAGCCGCGCTCCCCACGCCGATTCGATCCGCTCGCGCGTCGCGGGGATGCAGCCGCCCGGCTCGCCCGCCACGATCAGCGCGCGAACGGAGCCGCTCGCGAGGTCGATGCCCATCTGGTCGGCGACTTCCGCGAGGCGGAGCGCGTAGGTCGGCGTGCAGCAGACGAACGTGGCGTGGTTGTCTTCGATCAGCCGCAGGCGGGCCTCGCTGCTCATCCCGCCGCCGGCGAGACACAGGTTCCCGAGCCGATTCGCCCCGTCGAACGCCGCCCAGAAGCCGATGAACGGCCCGAACGAAAACGGAAACGCCACGCGGTCCTCCGCAGTGATGCCGGCGAACTCGAAGATGCGCCGCCAGCAATCGAGGAACCAGCTCCAGCTTTCGGGCGTGTCGAGCCAGCGCAGCGGCCGGCCGGTCGTCCCCGACGTCTGATGCATCCGCGAGTAGGCGACCAGCGGATACGTGAGGTTCGACCCATACGGCGGATGCGCCGCCTGATCGGCGACCAGTTCGGCCTTCTCGGTGAGCGGCAGGCGCGGCAAATCGTCGAGCGCGCGGATCGCCATCGCGTCGATGCCGGCCGCCTGAAACTTCCGCGTCCAGAAGGGATTGGCCGGCACGACGGCGTCGAGCAGCGTCCGCAATCGCTCTGTTTGCCGGGCGACGATGAACTCGCGCGTTTCCTCTTCGGGTCGCGATCGTTCGCTGGTCATGCCGCTCACGGCGCGGGAACTCACGGGACACACCTCAAACGTGGCGAGGATCGAGACGACCCGGGCTTCGTAGGGCGAACTTCAGTTCGCCGTGCGAAGCCCGTGCCCGTGCCTTCGGCACAACCTTTTGATTCACGCCTCGACCTTGATCGACAGTGTTTTTCGACGTTGACGCCGCCTGATCGGGGATCAGCGGGCGCGACGAACTGAAGTTCGTCCTACCCGCCGAATCGACCATTTCCCTCACTCGGGCAATTGGGGCGGCTTGTGCAGCGGATAACTCTCGCTGGACAGGCCCTCTTTCAGAAACGTCACGAGGTCGGCGCGTTCTTCGGCGGTGAGCTTCAGCGGGGCGATCTCCTCGTCGATCCACGGATTGGGAAATCCTCCCTTGTCGTAGTAATCGACGACTTCTTCGAGGGTGGCGTGACTGCCGTCGTGCATGTAGGGGGCGGTGCGGGCGATCTCGCGGAGCGTGGGGGTCTTGAACGAGCCGGTGTCGCCCCCCAGCTTGCTGATCGCCTGCCGGCCGTGGTCGAACTCCTTGGAGGCGAGCCTTTCCGCGTCGATGCCCACGCCGATGTTGTGGAACGCGCGATCGGTGAAATTCGGCGCGACGTGGCAGGCGCTGCACCGCGCCTTGCCGAAGAACAGCTTCATGCCCCGCTGGGCCTGTTCCGAAAGCGCGGTTTCGTCCCCCGCCTTGAAGCGGTCGTAGGGAGCGTCGCCGGAGAGGATCGTCCGCTCGTAGGCGGCGATCGCCTTGCCGAGGTTCTCCGCCGTCACGTCCGTGCCGAACACCTTTTGGAATTGGTCGCGGTAGCCTGAAATCGCGTTCAACTTCTTCACGCATTCGTCGATCGGCAGATTCATCTCGATCGGATTGGCGATCGGCCCCAAGGCTTGTTCTTCGAGCGTGCGGGCCCGCCCGTCCCAGAATTGGAACATATGATAGGCGCTGTTGAGGACGGTCGGAGCGCCGCGGCCGCCCTGTTGGCCGTCCACTCCCGTGGCGAACGCCTCGCCGTTGCTCCAGCCTTTCTCCGGATCGTGGCAGCTCGCGCAAGAGACGGTGTTGTCCGACGACAGTCGCGGGTCGAAATAGAGCTGCTGGCCCAGGGCGATCTTGTCGCTGGAAGGCGCGTTGTCGGCGGGATGCACGAGGTCCGGCAGTCCGCGCGGGACGGCGGGAACGACCGGCGCCGCGGAGTCCTGGGCGGGCAGAACGGCGGGCAGAATGACGGTCAGCGCGAACAGGGCGGCGGCCATCGCGCAGCCCGACAGCGGGAGAATCTTCCGCGGCATGGGTTTCGGTCCGGTGAGGCGGGAACTGCGATGCGGTTGGGGCGGGAACGCGGGGGTCGCCGCCGCACGATTCGCGGTGCGGGGGCGGTCCAATCGTCGCGGACCATTCTTATGGAACCGGGCCTTTCACTTCAAGTCTCACCGATGCGAACTCTCCCCGTGCGACCGGTAGAATCCCTCTTTTCCCCGGCGGACCGGTTCACAAGCCCTCGAATCGCGATATGATGAATAGGTGCGGGCGGCCCCGTCGCGGCCGCCGCCGGATATTCTCCGCATCGCGGGCCACGATCGCGGTCGAGACATTTCAGGTGGCCGGCATGAGCACGGACACGAAGCACGTGTGGAAGGCGGACGTGATTCTCGACTCCCTGGCGGTTGCCGATCCCGGCGCCATCGCTTCGGAAGCAGTTCGTCCGGCGTGGTTCGGAGCACGGCCCTCCGCCGAGGATGTCGCGAACTCGGGCGACCCGCCGCCGATTTCCACTCTTCCCGGGAATGCCACGCGCCGCCGCCGCGTGCTGGTCGTCGAGCCGGTGGAAAACCAGCCCCGCACCTGGCGGGAAGGGATTCGCTTCTGGTTCGGACGAATGGCCGCCTGCGGTTATGGCGCGTCGCTGTTTCTGCACCTGATTCTGCTCATCATGCTGCTGTCGATCGTCGTCGCCGGCGGCAGTCCGGAACGCGGGGGCTCGCCCATCGTCGTCGGCGAAGCCGAGAACGACGCCGTCGCCTTCGATGAAATTCTCGACACGCGGATCGCCGCGAACGAACTCGAGGCCCGGCAAGAGTTCATGCCGCTCGAATTCGACGCCGTGCGTCCCGATCCCGACCAGGCGCTGGCGAAGGAAATCGACGATACCGTGTCGCAGTTGTTCCAAGAGTCGCTTCCGAAGGCGCCGTCGGGGGGCGCGATCGGCGTTCCCGGCAACAACATGGTGACGCGGGGAAGTTTCACCGTCTGGACCGAACCGGAGGATCCCGAGCCGCGACGGCCGTACTACATCTACATCCAGATGATCGTTCCGAAGAGACTTTCGCGGATTGCCGTCGATGATCTGAGCGGTACGATCCACGGGACCGACGGCTACAACGCGGTCGTGCCGACCGGGCGCGGATACTACAACGACTCGCGAATCGGGAAGGCGCCCGACGCCCGCGTCGAGAAGTTCGTGGGAGACACCTCGAATCAACCGTTCGCGGTCGTGCGAAACCCGCTCGAGCGATTGTTCGTTCACGAGGGGACGGCGATGCTGCGAGTGCAGATTCCGGGGGCGTCGTCGCGCGGCCCACTCGCCATTCGCGACACGATCACCATCCGCTCGAAAGCGCTGAAGGAAGAGCAGACGCTGGAGATCGAGTTTTGAACCGGGCGTTTCGACCCGGCGGGAAAGCGCGCTCCGCTTCGAGGACTTCGCGTCGCGGCTAACCGTCGGCCATCACGCTCGTGGCCCGCGGGCGTTCCGGCACCGCGCCGAGGTTTCGGCACGCGATCAACTCCGCGACGATGCTGATCGCGATTTCCGGCACCGTCTGCGAGCCGATGTCGAACCCCAGCGGCGCGTGTACCCGCGCCAGCGCCTCGCGCGAGATGCCCTCCGCCAGCAAATCTTCGAAGATCAGCCTGATCTTCCGCCGGCTGCCGATCATGCCGACGTACCGCGCGGGGGTCTCGGCCAGTTGATAGAGCGCTTCCTCGTCGTGCCGATGCCCGCGGGTGACGATGATGCAGAACGTGTGCGGGTCGATCTCCAGCCCGCTGAGACCCGTGTCGAGCGGAGCGACGATCAGCCGGCTGGCGCGGGGGAACCGCTCCGGGTTGCAATACGGCTCGCGATCGTCGACCACCCACACGTCGAAATCGGCGTCCGCGGCGAGTTCCGCCACCCTCTGCCCGACGTGCCCGCCCCCCACGATGAGCAACCGGCAGCGCTGCAAGTGCGGCAGATACGAAATTCCCCGCGACACATAAGGCCGCGGCCGCGGCGCGAGCGGCTTGAGTTCCTCGACGATCGCGGGGGGCATCTCTCCGCTGCCGCGATGCGCGAGCGGTTGCCCGTCTTCGGAAAGCAGCCAGCGATCGGCCTCGCGACCGCCGCCCGCCTTTTCCGGCTCGATGACCACCGCCTCGGTGCAGCCGGTTCCCTCACTAGCGACGGCGATCAGCGTGCGGTGATAGGCGTCATCGCCGCCGGGGCGGAGCGGTTCGACGAGCATCCGCATGCGTCCGCCGCAGATGAGGCCGTCGTCCCAGCCGTAATCCTGGTCGAGCTGAAAGGTGAGGATTTCCGGCTCGCCCTCGTCGAGCAATCGCAGCGCGCGGCGTTTGACCTCGGCCTCGACGCAGCCGCCGCCGAGCGTGCCGGCCTGTGACCCGCCGGGAAAGACGAGCATCACCGCCCCCGGCTTCTGCGGCGTGGACCCGCGGGTCTCGACGAGTGCCGTGTAAGCGACGGCGCGACCGGCGGCGAGGGTTTCTTCGAGAGTGCGGAGGATGTCGCGCATGGCAAGGCGCTTTGATTTGCGGGAAGCAGGAACGACCCGAAGTGCAGCGTTCATCGTATCGGCGCAAACCGCGGAATCCAATCGCCTATGAATTCCTCTTGCGACGATAAGTAGATAAGTAGTGGTGCGCCGACCAAGACCAGTGGGCGACGCAACTCAGTGGGGCAGACATTCCTGTCTGCCCGACCGGGCCGTACAATCCAATCGGGTGACGATCAGCTTGCAGGCAGACAGGAATGTCTGCCCCACGATACCTGTCGGCTCGAGTCGCAGCCGCCGTGCCTACGAGCGTTCACGACATCCTTCGCGACATCGCGCCGAAGTATCCCAATCCCGCCCCGACCGCCAGCCCCATCCCGTGGGCCATGTTCGCGATCGGGCCGACCGCGCCGGTCAGGCAGATCACGAACCAGGCGATCATCCAGAAGACGAGATTGGGCGGCATGAAGAAGCCGGAAGTCGGATCGAACTTGCTTTGCATCCAGATGTAGCCGAACAAGCCGAACACCACGCCCGACATCCCGCCGAACATCGGGCCCTTCCAGAAGTACTGCGCGAGGTTGGAGATCCCGGCGATCAACAGCACGAACCACAGGAACTTCAGACTGCCGCGGCGGAGTTCGATCGCCGCCCCCAACTGCCGCAGCCAGACCATGTTGAACAGGATATGCAGCGGCCCGAAGTGCAGGAACATTGGCGTGAAAAGCCGCCACACCTGGCCGTCCGCGATCGGCTCAAGCGCTGGAACCAATTCCGCCCTTCGGTCGACCTGATACGGGGAGATCACCAACCGAATCGCCACCGGTTGCATCTTGTCTCCCATGTCGAGCGGCGTGTTCCAATCGGTCGTGAGCAGCACGGTCAGCACGCTGGCGGCGATCAGGAACATCGTCACCGGGATCCGCAGATAGAGCGGCCGTTCCCACTTCCGCCGGATATCCACCGTCTTCTTGCGGATCTCCCGTTCGCGGCGTTCCTGCTCCCGGCGGATGTGCCGGGCCTTTTCCGCCGCTACGGCGTATTCCGGGGCCGACGGATCGGTCTGGAAGCGGGCGAGTTCGTCCCGCGCGTCGTCCACCTGGTCTTCATTGATGATCCACACCGACCACTCGGCTTCGCCGTCCCCCTCTTCTTCGATGTTCGACGGCACGCCTTGGGCGAGGAGGTAGTCGTGAAACGCGCGAGCCGCGTCCGCGTGTGGGAGATTGCCGATATGCCGCATCGGGGAGAATCGCCGTGGGAGTTCGTGGAAGATCGCTGGAAGGAGCGCGAAGGCTGCCCGCAGGATGACCGATCGGGAGGAATCCATCAAGCGGCGTCGTCCGGATTCAGGAGCGTTCGACGCTGCTGGCGCTTGGAACCCGAGCAGTCCCCTCACCCCCCGCATTGGGGGGGAGAGGGTTAGGGTGAGGGGGCTTGAATGCGGTCGTCGTAAAGATCCGTTTACGACGCGGGACGGTCGCCGGATCGCTCGTCGATTCGATCGGCCGGCGACACCGGCGGCTTTCCGAACAACTCGCGCGGATCCTTCCCCGCGGCGCGGGCGATGGCGATTCCAACCGCGTCGAGATGATCGCAAACGTCCTCGTTGGTGACTCGTAACACCTTCAGGCCGTGTGATTCGAGGTGGCGCGTGCGTAAAGAGTCGGATTGCTGCTTGTGCTCGTGGCTCTCGCCGTCCACTTCGACGATCAGTTTCGCCGCGGCACAGTAGAAGTCGGCGACGTAAGGACCGATGGGATGCTGGCGCCGAAACTTGAGGCCCGCCAGCCGTCCATTGCGAAGGATGCCCCAGAGCACTCGCTCCGGCGTCGTGGCTTTCCGCCGCAAAGAGCGGGCCTGCGAAATCGCACCATCGCGCCGCCGGCGGACTCGTTCGGAAGGTCTGTCGTCGGATGCATTCACGGTCGTACTCCGAATTCTCGCGGACTGAACTGCCAGCGCGTCTCGGCCAACGATGCTACGGTTCGAGCCATGATCCGATGCGATCCGTTCGAACGATGCGACCGAACCGGTTTGCGTTCCCCCTCACCCTAGCCCTCTCCCCCGCAGAGCCGGGGGAGAGGGGACGTCGGCCGCTCGCGCGGCCATCGTCAACCGCGGCCTTCGTCGCGATCCTCCGGGTTCGACCCGTCCACGAACGCGTAGCACAACAGATGCGTCACCACGAAGAAGCAGTCCTCCAGCCGCCCCATGTGCGTTTCCGGCACGAGCAGCGGCAAGTCGGCGATCTCCCGCAGTCGCCCCGTCTCGCCGCTGGTGAGCGCGATCGTGCGCACTTCGAGGGCCTTGGCGGTCTCGACGGCGTGCAGCACGTTGCGGCTGTTCCCGCTGCCGCTGATCGCGATCAGCACGTCGCCCGGCTCGGCGAAATTGCGGAGCGGCTCGGCGAAGACGTGTTCGTAGCCCTCGTCGTTGGCGCAGGCGGTGAGGGCGAAGACATTGTCGGTCAGCCCGATCGCGCGAAAACGTCGCGGTCGGCCGACCGAGCAATACTTGACCAACTCGCCGACCATCTCCGAGGCGATCGCGGCGCTGCCGCCGTTGCCGCAGGCGAAGATCGTCCGCCCGGCGTCGCGCGCCTCGCGCAACCATTCGATGGCCCGCGCGATGCGGGCGACATCGAGCTGCGGCAGCAACTCGGCCACCCGGGCGAGGTAGTCGCGGGCGAAGGATTCGTGATTCAGTGGTTCGTGCGACATGGAAGCTTCAAGTCTCCTCTTCCCGGCTCTGCGGGGGGAACGGGTCACGGATCCCGGCCGCTGCCGCGGCGTTGAAAAAGCACGTTACACTTTACCGGGGTGGCGTGGCGCACGGGCGATAGCGGAATTCGCAATAATTCCGGCAATGTCGCAGTTGCTGGCCCATGTCGGAATTCTTGCGAATTCCGCTACGACGACGACTGCTCTCCCATTCGGGTAAAGTGTTGCAGAATTCCAAGGTCCACCATTGGACGTCGATGCGTCGGAATTCTTGCGAATTCCGCTACGCCCGGCGAGCCGTGTCATTCCAGTGAAGTTTTACGAAAACACGAACCGCGTCGCACGCCACGGTCGATCACGGCACCGCGGGCGAGAGGCAGCCGATGCGCTCCTTGGCGATCACCAGGTTGTCATAATAGACGTTGACCGGCTTGTCCGCCGTGTACTTCGCCGGCAGGCCGTGATAGTACACCTCCAGCCCGAAGACGTTGATCTTCAGCGTGGGAACCTTGCGGAACCGCAGCTTCGTGCGGCTGATGACCCGTTCGCCGTCGATCCACAATTCCTCGATGCCGTCGAAGGCGGCTTTCTCCGGGTCGGCGGGATCGACCGAATTCAGCTTCATGTGCCGCTCGACGCAGTACCAGCGGCCCGGCTCGATGGTCTTTCGCTCGGCGGCGGTCGGCTCGTAGTTCTCCCCCCAGCGCTGCTTCTTGTCGACGTGATAGCTGTAGAACCCCCAGTACAGCCGCCCGGTGCGGCGCTCGTCATAGGGTTGCAGTCCCGAGTAGAAGTAGCCGTTGGCGGCGACGTCCATCGTGTCGGCCCGGCCGACGTACCACGATCCCGGCCGCGAGAGATCCCTTCCGCCGAGATTCGCGCCGTGGTTGCGCTCCGGCACGTAGGTCGGATCGAGCTTCTGGTACCAGCGGATGTAGACCTCTTCGTATCCGTCGCCGAGGCCTTCGTTCCGGTTGTTGTAGTTGCCCAGATGCTTCGTGACGCCGGCGCTGCTCCGGCTGCCGTTCCAGCACCGCAACAGCAACACGTTCCCGCCGGGCTGTTCCTTCCCTTCGATTTCGACCCGGCCGGGCACGGCGAGGTTCTGAAGCTGGTCGCGGTTGCCGCTGGGGCGGGCGGAAGTCCAGGTTCCCGCGGGAGGCTTGTTGGTGTTCGGCTCCCAACCGTCGAAGTCGTCGGCGAAGATCACGCGGGGATCGTCGGCGATTCCCTTGTCGATGGGATACTTCTGCGCGATCGGCTGCGGGTCGTCCTCCTGAGCGGCAGCGCCGATCGGCGAAGCCGCGGCCGCGACGAGAAGTGTGAGACTCGCTGCCAGGATGCCACTATGGTGTTTGCCGCGCATGTGAAACGCTCCTTGACGGAAATCAGGATCATCGATCCGGACGGGGCGCCGGTTGGAGCGTCCCTCGGCCACGGCAACCCAAGCGTCGACGCGCCGCCCCGGAAGGGAAGGCGGGCGGAACGGTTCCGGCGTAGCGAGGGCGATTATACGGCCGCGCCCGCAGAATGACCAATGCTCCGACCGTCGAACTCGGAGGTCCGCCTCGTCAGCGGCTCAGCAGTCGATAGCGCCAGCGGCGGGAGCGTGTGCGCGTCCGGGTGAGCCGGAACGACCGGCCGAGAACCTCGGAGGCGACAAAGCCATCGGCGTCCGGATCGTTCGCGACGAAACCCGCCGCGCCGCGGCGATGAATCCGGAAATCGATCTCGATCCCGCGCGCGTCGATCGTCCAATACTCGCGCACGCCGGCCTCGAAATAGCTCTCGAACAGCAGCAGCATGTCCTTCTTGACGGAACTGCGGCTGACGATCTCGACCAACAAATCCGGTGAGCCCGTGACCTCGACCAGCCGCCCGCTTCCCGGGACGTGCTCGCGATAGCCCACGCGCCCCGCTTCCAGGCTCTCGATCGCGCAGAAAATGAGGTCCGGTTCGTTCGAGACGTCTGCCTCCTCGTTGACGAACAGGAGACCGTCGACAAACAGATCGCCCAGTCCTTCCTTTTCGACGATTTCGAGCAAGTCCGCGTACAGATTCCCCTTGAGCGAGACATGCGAGTCGAGTTCTTCGGCGTTCATGTCGACGATGATCTCCCCGCGCACGTAGGAGATGGAGCCGCGCTCGGGGAATTCGTCGGAATGCGCCCACTCGCGGAACGAACGGAGATCGCGAACCATCGCCGGGATCGTCACGCCTTCGGCATGGCTGGGAGCGTGCAGCGATTCGGTGCTCATCGGCTTCGCTCTCGCAGGTCGTTGCCCTCGATCATATCAGTCCGCGCCGCCTCATGCGAGTCGTCCCGGTGAAGGCGGCAATTGCGCGGTCGGCGACGTCGATAGGTCACGGGTGTGGCAAGAGTTTTTGGCGACGCCAACTCCCTTCGGTGATGGGTGGCGGGGGCGCTCCGCAACGCGGAAGCCCCCGTGGCGCGCCCCGGGGGCTTT
>JBBDNT010000321.1:0-10520 GCA_040877445.1 Planctomycetaceae bacterium | reverse complement strand
ACCGCCGGTGGGGAATCCTCGAGCGGCATCATGCAGGTAACGTCTCGCAGGCCTCGGATTCCCCGAAATTTCATTGACACGGCGACGATCCGTGCGCATATTCAGGCCAGTACGGATTTGCGGTTCCCCGACCTACGGAAGGATTCTACCATGCGACGCCTGACGTTTCCGCTGGGGCTGCTCGTCGCCGGCTCGATGGCCGCGGTCGCGTGCGGGGCCGAGTTCGATCTCGCGAAGGTCGAACGCCAGCTCGCCAAGGAGCCGGTGTACGCCGGCCAGCCGAAATACTGCCTGCTCGTCTTCGGACCGACGGGCGAAACCCGCGTCTGGCTGGTCAGCGACGGCAAGGATCGCCTGTACGTCGATCGCGACGGCGACGGCGATTTGACCGCGGAAGGCGAGAAGGTCGAGGTCGAACGCACCCGCGGCTTCCTCGAATGGCTCCTCGGACTCGACGGGAACGAGAGCTTGAAGATCGGCACGATCGCCGAGAAGGACGGCAAGACCGAGCACAAGGAACTCACCCTGATGCCCTTCGGGGACGAGGGGGAGTACTTCTTCGCGACGATCGAAGTCCCCGGCCGTGGAACGCAATACGCGATGCCGACGTTCGCCGAGAAACCGGCCGACGCGCCGATCGTGCATTTCAACGGGCCGCTCACGCTGCGAATGCAGGATCGCAGCCTGATCGCCGACGACGGAACGGCCGAACTGTACCTCGAGATCGGCACTCCGGGGCTGGGCGACGACACGTTCGTCTCGATGAGTTATCAGTCGGTCCCCGGGGGCGTGCATCCGGTCGCCGAGATCGAGTTCCCTGTCGCCGAGGGCGATCCGGTGCGGCGGAAGTACGTGTTGAAGCAACGGTGTTGAGGGAACCTCTTCCACGGCCCCGTGCGGGTCCCCGAAGAGGCGGTTGCCGGCACCGTGAAGGTCTCACTGTCGATCGACTGGGAAGGCCACGAAGTCGCCCCGTCGCAAACCGAAACGCAACTCGTGCTGGACCGAAGCAGCGCGCCGTGACGATCGAAAGACTGAAAAAGAGGTGAAAAAAGAGCTGCGTCCCCTTTTTCTCCCCTGGTGTCGGCGAGCATGAATTCGCGGTGAGAGGAGTGGCACGTAGTGCAAATGTGAATGATACAGTTGCACTCGTTGCAGCCACCGTTGTGGGGGGAACGCTTCATTCGCCGGTTTATTCTGAGCGACTGGTGTACGAGTTCGTGTCGGAGTTCGAGGGAGGGAACCCGGAGCTGTCGGTTAATGAAATGGTCGGGACGCTGAATAAAGCATACAGTTCTCCGCAAGCGCTTCCAAAAGTCATCCCCAACCCCAGCTGGGACGACTTGCTTGCCTCAGAGACGCCGGGCGGAACGATGCAAGATGGCGCAACTGGTACCGCACCGGACACCGCAGCAAATGCCTGGCAAGAATCACTCCTCGCCCAGGACGGCACATTGAGCCTGTATGCACATGCCGGAAATACGTCGGGCCCCGCGTCCTTTTCCACGGGGCTCAATGCGAGCCACGTTATGCGGGTAAAGGTGGTGTCGCTACCTTCCGGTGTGATTGACGGGCACGAACTTGATGTCCGCTGCAAGATTCGTCGCGAAGTTACCGTCAACGCAATCGCGGTGAGTAACAGGCCGTTTAGCAAGGAAACATCAATTGGAATCAGTGTCGGCGTGTTCGAGGTGTCGTCGCCGCTCAGTAATGCAACGATGTCGATTGCTGGCGCACACTACGATATCAAGACTCGCGTGCCAGGAGGCACATGGGAGCCTGGAGGCGAGAACTTCCTTCCCGGGCATTTGGTCCGCGCCGAGGGTGATTCAGCACCGGGGGAAATGGTCGAGCACTCCGGCGCAGCAGTCACTACGGTGTCTGCTTGGACCACGACGGTCGGCGGAGCGCCGTTGGAAGTGAAGTTCGCCATCTCGTGTGGCGCTAGGCGGGAACTGGAAACAGTGTTCGGAGGCGGTGCGGCAGTATACGCCCACGCTGCTCGGCCTCGCTGGGAAGATTTGGACATCAAGATTACCTCTGCACCGTAGGGAGAGTCGCGCATGTCGTCGTTCATCTTGATTCGAGTGCTGGCACTGGTCTATTGTTGCACGCTTGCGCTCAATTGCGCAGACGCTAGCGCATCTCCTCCCGCCGTGAGGTTGGAAGCGAAGTCCACTTTCAATGTCGAGTTTGTCGTCGTTACGTCCCAGGACGACATCACCGGGTCGAACAGTGATTCAATAAGCACTTCCGTGCGCGCAAAGCTGAAGCTGGTGCGGTCTGCAGCCACAGATCCGGCGACGGATGGCTCATCGTTGGAGTTCAAAGCGAGCGCGCTAGAGGTGACTACCGACTTGAGCCGTGAGGATCGGGATCGGCTTTCGGAACTGCTGTTGTCAACCATCATATATGTGAGTCCTCGTGAGGGCGACCAAGGAGGCAGCCAAGTTGTGACGGGACGAGGGGGCGATCGTGAACTGACGCAATTGCTCGTGGCTACATTACAACCGATACTTCCGAACGACGATGCTGCAAGCGGGAGAACATGGGAAGTGACCAACGACCGAACTGTTGGCGAACATTCAACCGGAGTAACTTCATCGGTGGGTCAGTTTAGCCACGCTGCGATGGCAAGATCCGAGTCGAATCGGAGGGTTCTGAAGTTCTCGTCTCACGGCGCGAATCTGGCAGAAGCCGTTTCGACGGTGTCGTACTGGGACGCAGAAGATGGTGCATTCCTCGACGCAATCAGTCGGAAGTGGACGGAAGTGAGAACGGAAGGCCGAGTAGTCACAGCAGCGCGAGTATGCCGTGTCACGGCGAATGTCGCTATGGGCGTGGTGAGACCTGACTAACGGTGCTGCTGTGAGTTCACCTAATGTCGCAAGTGGTTCATCCGGCACGAATTGCGAAATGCAGAGAGGGTGTGGAGACATGTGTCCGAATCATGCGAGTGCTTGTGTTGCTCAACGTGTACTGGCAGTGAGCGTGGCGGTGTTGCTGATGGCAAGCGGCAATGTGTTTGCAGTTGGTGATCCGGTCGCGCCAGTCATTTCAATTCGCCATCTTTCGCTCCATAGGTCTGCTGTGGAATCAATGATCGCAGGATTTGAGGGCGATCGCCGACTCCGATCAGAGATTGTTCCGAGTGGGATGGTACGCGAGGGCGTCGAGCAAGGCGAGTGCCAGTTTGGGCTTGACTGGGAGTACACTCAAGCGCGTCCAAAGGCTAGTTCTGCTCTGCTTGAAGAACATCGTATCGGTACGTACGCGGTAGCAATCGTTGCGTCGCGCAATAGCGACGCACAGTTCATCACGAAGGACGAGGTAGGTGCAGTGTTTCAAGGGCGAATTCGACATTGGGCAAAGCTCGCTGGGTCCGATCGCGTTAGTCGCATCCAAGTTTATGGGACGACGGTTGGCAGCCCTGCTGCAATTATCATCAAATACGATCTGTTTGCCCCGGACCTGCAAATGTGGCACTGGGATATCGACGACTTCAGGAAGGGGCACCAGAAAGTGTTCGCTCGGGAAGTCTTCGAGGCCGTCGCCGCCGACCGAAACGCGGTCGGCTTCGTGACATTCGATCCGCGCGAAGAACTTCCCAAGAGCGTCAGGCTGATTCCGATTGCTGCGGACGAAGACTCCCCGGCCGTGTTTCCAAGCGCCGAGACGATATACGATCGCACATATCCGCTCTTGGGTGACATCGCACTATATTCGCAGGCCAATCCCGAAGATTCGATTAAGGCCTTCATCCGATATGCAACCGGAAAAGAGGGCGCAGGCGCGTTGGAGGCGGCCGGGATCCTTACCGAGTACGACCGTCACGAATACTTGGGCAAACAGCGCTTCCTCGCCGCCAAGCGTGGCGAAGGGGCGGAGTTGCGGATGGTGGGGCCGCGGGCGGGGATCAATGTCATGCGGGAGTTGACCGCCGAGTACGTCAAGGCCGAGGAAGTCGTTCAGGTGCCGTATGTGGCGCGGTCGCAGATTTTGGCCGTGCGGGATTTTTCCTACCGGGCGGCGGATTGGAAGGAGGGAGAGCCGTATCGGCGAGGGGCGGACATCATTCTTTTGGACGATACGATTCAGCGCGAGACGCGACTCGCGCACGGGCTTTCCTGGCTGAAGTCGATTCATCCCGCCGAGACCTGGGAACTCGGCCGCATCGGCGTGGCCGTCGTGGCCCACAAGTCCAACCCCGTCGACTGGCTCTCGATGGAGGAGCTGCGCGATATTTATACCAATCGAATTCGCGATTGGGAGCGCTTGGAACGCGGCAACAATCCCGCCGCCGCGCCACTTGGAGCGATGAAGCGCTACGGCCTCAAGGCCGGCCAACCGGTGTTCCTGGTGTTCGCCGAAAAGACGCTCGGCGGACGACCCATGGCGCAAACGATTCAGCGCGACACCACCGAGGAGGTGATCGCCTCGGTCGCCCTCGACCCGGCCGCGATCGGCTTCGTCAGCCTGACCGACCTCAAGCACGACGAGAACCGCGTCAAGATTTTGGGCATCACCCCCCAGGACGGCCTGTTCCCGGAAACGATCGGCCCGGAAGGCCCGACGGAAAAATACCCGCTGCAACAACGTTGGACGCTGTACCTCGGCCCCTACGCCTACCGCACCCCCGAGACGAGGCGGTTCGCCGAGTTCCTCACCTCGAACGAAACCGCCGCGGAAATCATGCGCAAGCACGGCCTGATCGCCAGCAGCACGATCACGGCCGACCCGCTGAAGGGGGTCACCACGAAGAGCGACATGGAAAAGCGACGTAGGGCCGGCTGTGCCGGCCGATGCGCGCTCGGGGTTTTCCACCGCGATCCGAGCCGATTGATGCTGCATCTTTCACGCGGTTCGGCCGGTCGCACCGGCCCTTTTGCCGGCACAGCCGGCCCTACGGGACTGCTCGTCTTCGGCCCCAGCCGCGGATCGGGGCTGGGCGACGACACATTCGTCTCGCGCCGAGCAGGTGGGGGCGGAGCGGATCGCGACCGGGCATTATGCGCGGGTCGTCCCGGCGAGCGGCCGGCGTGAGCCGGCTGGTGGGTTGCACGCCGCCGCCGCTCGAGATTCCGCGGTGAAGCGCGCTGGTGGAGCGGATCACCGGGGGGCTGACGCCCCCCGCTCGCCAGCTGACGCCCCCCGCTGGCCCGCGTTGTTGCGTGGACGCGACCGCGCCAAGGACCAGTCCTACGTGCTGTTCGGCATCGAACGGGCGCTACTCGAACGGCATGTTGGACTGAAAAAAGAGGGGTCCTCACCAGAATCCGTGGGTAAGACGAAGTGTTCGTTCTGCTCCGCGCGATCGGAAGAATCGGCGCGATCGGCATCGGCTCTCGACGAGCACGACGTGAATCGCCGCGCCCGCTCGCCGTCGGCGGCGTAAATTCACAGTGGCCCAGCCCGAACGGGGCGGATGGTCCGCACCGCGGTGGTCGGCCGCTATCGTGAGAATCGGTGTGTCTGGGCAACTCTCACCGGCATTCCTTGATCTGCCGCTCGAGTGGTCGTTCTTTGCGGGGGCGATGCTCGTGTTGACCGCGGGGCTGGCCTTCTCCGCCGGCGCGTGGTTCGGCCGCGGCGCGCCCGAGCGGGCCTTGAAACGAGCGCGGCACCGGCTGGGCGACCTGGTGCGCGTCGTCCAGCGCACGCTCGATTCGGCCCAGGAGGCCTGCGACCTGCTCGGAAAGTTTCCGAAACTGTTGCTCTCGCTGGAACAACTCGAACGCCTCGATCGGCGACAATCGCAATTGTTGAACACGATCGGCGAGATCGTCACCCGGCAGCGCGAGCGCGCCGCGGCGACTTTGCCGGCGATGCTCGCCGCGACTGAGGAACTCTCCGCGGCCCGCCCGGGCGTACCATTCTCCGTCACGTGGGTTCGCACGCCGGAAGACCCGGAGACCGAACTGCCGGATGCGTCCGCTTTCGAAACCAACCTCGCCGCCATGCTCGAAGCGGCCGGCCAGAGCGGCACTCCCTGCGGCGTGCTGTTGGTGAAGGTCGATCGGCTGGAGCATTTGCGGACCCGGTGCGGTTGGACCGGCGCCCGGCAGTTCATCCGCCGCATCGCACGGATTTGCACGCAGGCGGCCCGCGACGCGGATCTCATTTGCCGTTCCGGCGACGACACGCTCGGCTTGTTGATGCCGGCCGTCGAGCCGAGTGCCGGATATCGACTCGCGGAGGAGATTCGCGCGGCGGTCCGCGGACATCGCTTCCGAATCGACGAAACGGGAGCGGAAGTTCTGGTGACGGCGAGTTTCGGCTATGCGTCGTGCGGCGGCGGGGACGATGTTCACCTCGTGTTGAGCCGGGCGGGAGACGCCATCGCCCGTTCGCAGGAGCGGGGGCGAAATCAATTGCACGTACACGACGGGGCCTCGGCCCGGCTGTGCGCGACGAGCTGACGCGGACGCCCGAAAAACGGCGCAAGCGCAGCACTGGAACCATTCTGCGCCTTTCCGCCGGCCGAGGCGTCTTGCCAGGATGGTGCGACTCCGATATGATCTTTCGTGTTCGACCCTGCCGCGCACGAGGAGTTTGCGGCTGCTCCCGGGCGAACGCGCACCTTCACCTCCAGCTTTGGGCGAGGATCATGAAGTTCAGGAAGCCGACGCGCGCCGCAATCGCTTTGACCGTTTCGATGTTCCTGGTGGCGACGACCGCGCTGTTCGCGCAGCAGTTGGCCACGACGACGCCCCAGGACGAGGCCACGGCCAAGCTCGTCTCCGAGATGATCGAACGGTACCACGTCAGCCAGGGGAAGATCGACGACGCGGTCTCCGAGCGGACGCTCGCGCGGCTGCTCGAAGAACTCGACCCCCAGAAGCTGTACTTCATGCAGGCCGACATCGACTCGGTCGACAAGTACAAGCACCAGTTGGACGACCTCGTCAAGGCGGGGAACGTCGATTTCATCTACAAGCTGCACGACCTGCACCTCACGCGGCTGAAGGAGCGGATCGCGCTCGCGAACCGCCTGATCGACGCCGAGCACGACTTCACCGCAGAAGATTCGATCGTGATCGACGGCAAGGACCGCGCCTGGGCCCGCACCGAGGTTGAAATGAACGATCGCTGGCGGAAGCGGATCAAGTACGACTTGCTGATCCTCAAGGTGGACGACACCGAACTGGCCGAGGCCCGCGAGCGGCTGCACCGCCGCTATTCCACCGTGCTCAACACGGCCCAACAGACGACCAACGGCGAAATGCTGGAGATGTTTTTGAGCGGGATCGCCCACGGGTTCGACCCGCATTCGAGCTACATGTCGCCGCAGACGCTCGACGATTTCCGCATCGTGATGGAACTGAGCCTCGAGGGGATCGGCGCGGCGTTGCGCAGCGAGGACGGTTACGTCACGGTCGCCCAGATCGTCGCCGGCGGCGCCGCCGAGAAAGACGGCCGGTTGAAGGTCGGCGACCGCATCATCGGCGTCGATCCCGGCGACGGCAAGATCGTCGACGTGGTCGAGATGAAGCTCGACCGGGTGGTCCGCTACATCCGCGGCAAGGCGGGGACCGTCGTCCGCCTGCAGGTGAAGTCCGCCGAGAACACCGAAATCCAGATCTACGAACTGACGCGGCAGACGATCGAACTCAAGTCGGCCGAGGTCAAGGGGACGATCATCGACACGAAGGAGCGCGTCGCCGGGCGGGCCGCGGCGCGGATCGGCGTGATCGACATCCCTTCGTTCTACCGCGATTTCCGGGGAGAGCAGCAGGGCAAGCCGGAATTCAAGAGCACCGCCCGCGACGTCATCAAGGTGCTCGAGGACTTCCGCCGCAAGGGCGGGGTCGACGCGATCGTGGTCGATCTTCGGTCGAACGGCGGCGGCGCGCTGAACGAGGCGATCGAGGTCTCCGGCCTGTTCATCGACAAAGGCCCGGTCGTGCAGGTCAAGGAGCAGGACGGCAAGATCAAGACGCACGACGACGTCGATGAAGGAGTTTTCTACTCCGGTCCGCTGGTCGTGCTGTGCAACCGACTGTCCGCCTCGGCCTCGGAGATTTTCGCCGGTGCGGTTCGAGACTACGGCCGGGGCATCGTCGTGGGCGACACCACCACCCACGGGAAGGGGACCGTCCAGAACGTGATGCCGGTCAGCCGGCAATTGTTCCGCTTCCTCAACAACAGCGAGGAGCGCGGCGCGCTCAAGCTCACTATCCAGCAGTTCTATCGGGTGAACGGCGACAGCACGCAGCAACGGGGCGTGCGGTCGGACATCGTGCTCCCCTCGATCCTCGACCACCTCGACCTGGGGGAAGGCTTCCTGGAAAGCGCGCTCCCCTTCACGCAGATCGATCCGGCCGGCTATCGGCCGGTGAACTACGTCACCGACGAGATGATTTCGACCGTGCGAGCCGACAGCGCCGCCCGCGTCGCGAAGCAACCGAAGTTCGAGGAAACGGCCCAGGACATCGCGCGGTTCGTCGAGCGGAAGAACCGCAAGACCCTCACGCTCAACGAGGCCGAGTATCGCGAAGAGCGCGACTCGGACCGGAAGAACATCGAGAAGGATCTCGAAGAGGAGGAGAACGGAGAAGGCCCCGTGTTCCCCTCCGACCACTACAACGACGAAGTGCTCGCGATCACGCTGCACTACGTCGAACTGCTCACCGGCCCGAAGACTGCCGGCAAGTGAATGCGATCATCGAAGTTCGCGACCTCTCGAAGAGTTACCGCGTCTCGCGGAAGCGCGAGGGGTTGCTGGCTTCGGTCGCGGCCTTGTTCCGCCGCGAGTACGACTTCGTCCACGCCGTCGAGAGCGTGAGTTTCACCATCGAAGCCGGCGAGATGGTCGCCTTCCTCGGTCCAAACGGGGCCGGCAAGACGACCACCCTCAAGCTCCTCTCCGGGCTGATCCATCCCTCCGGCGGCGAGGCCCGCGTGCTGGGCTTCGTCCCCTGGCATCGCGAGAACGCCTATCGCCGCCGCTTCTCTCTCGTGATGGGACAGAAAAACCAGCTGTGGTGGGATCTCCCCGCCCGCGAGTCGTTCCGGCTGCACAAGGAAATCTACCGCATCGAACCGGCCGCCTTCGAGCGCCGGCTCGACGAGCTCACGTCGCTGCTCGAAGTTCGCCGGCTGATTTCGCAACCGGTCCGCGAGCTCTCGCTGGGCGAGCGAATGCGGATGGAACTGATCGCCGCGCTCCTCCACAGTCCCGAGGTGCTGCTGCTCGACGAGCCGACGATCGGTCTCGACGTCGTCTCGCAGCGGAAGGTGCAGGAGTTCCTCCGCCACTACCAGGCCGAGCGGAAAATCACCGTGCTGTTGACGAGCCACTACATGAAGGACGTCGAGGCGCTCTGCCGGCGGGCGATCATCATCAACCGCGGCGTCATCATCCACGACGGCCCGCTCGCCGCGGTGCTCGACCGCTTCAGCCGTCACAAGGTGGTCGACCTGCAATTCGCCGGCGCGGGCATCCCGGAAGACATCGCCTCGTACGGCACGGTGATCGAACGCCGCCCCCCGCGGGTGAAGCTGGAAGTCCCCCGCCAACGCATCCCGGAAATCCTCTCGAGCCTGCTGACGCGCTACACCATCGAAGACGTGGCGGTCCAGGAACGCCCGCTGGAAGAAGTGATCGCGGAGCTGTTCACGGCGGAAGATGCGGATGCCGAACCGACCGACTCCGCCGTGGAACTCCCGAAGGAATCACGGTCGGCGGTATGATGGAGCTTTCGAAAAGCCTTCCGAAAGAGCTGCGTCCCCTTTTCCAGAGTCCAAGTGGACCACATCAAAGAGCAAGCAGAGAACGGATCCAATAGCTATTGCAACGCGCGAGTGACGTCTATGCAGTTCAATGAGGATCGCAATCAAGGCACATGATGCGCACGCCCGCCCCGGCCAAAGAGACTCTCTGGCGTCATGCCATTCTTGGCGGACTCGCGAATGGTATCGCCACGCTACAGCATTTGGGCTTCGAGGCGACCCAGTACTGGGATGGGCACCATTTCAAAATGAACGGTGGAGATGGACGGGAAGGGATCATTACGTTTGCAGGAGGCCATTGGTACGAGGAGGCGCCACTCGTCGGCGTATTTCACGACGTGCACAGTTCAAGAAATCCGTTCCGCGATCCGGAATGGTCGGTAGATCGGTTTTTCCATGGGTGTCCGGAATTTCAGCGAGGACTTGCGGAGCAGGCCGCTTTGACATTCCTGCGGCTAGTCACCAATGGCCGGATCGACCATCGCGTTACCGCTGCATTCTGGGACCGAGGCGGTCGCTTGATTGGAGCGGATGATTGGAAGGTGCTTCTTGAAAACGGTACCAGTCTGATTGAACTGGAGCTCATTGAAGATGACGACGCTGCGATTGAAGCCCTTGCTGAAGATTACGGGCTTTCCGGTAGGGAGGTGCGGATAATCACTTCAGCGTATAAGAGAAAGTTGCGTCTTCCCTCTGCACCGGTCCGCTTTAGTGGCGCGGAGGCCAAAAAGCTGGGGTCTTCACCAGAATCCGTGGGTCGAAAGTGTTGTTTTCCAGCTCCGCTTCGG
>JBBDNT010000320.1:0-10643 GCA_040877445.1 Planctomycetaceae bacterium | reverse complement strand
CGTTCTTCACGACGCTCGGGCATCCGGCGGATTTCGAACAAGCGGCATTCCGCCGACTGGTCATCAACGGCGCTCTGTGGTGCCTCGACCGCGACGTGCCGCACGAGGGGGCGAACGCCGAACCGATGGAAGCCTACGTCGCCCCTCCCACGCGCTGAACCGTTCCCGCATGCGGTGTCGCGGCCCACCGAATCCGCGAACCCGCCTGTCGTGTTCTCCCGAGGCTCTCCCCGATCCGTCGACGGGCAGAACCCCGGCCTTGAACGATCAGCAGGACTTGATACGTTGGTGGGGCAGTTGAGGCGAACCATGGTTCCACCGTTGGCCCGGAGGAGTCGGATGAATTTCCGGATGATGCATTTCGTGGCTGTGTTCATCGCCGTCGCGATCTTCCTGGCGCTGACCCCGTCCATTTCGAATGCCCAGGCCGAAGGCGACGAGGACTCCGCCGCTCGCCGCGACTACGCGGTCGCTCTGACCAATCAGCAGTTGAAGCTGTATCCCGAGGCGGCCAAGCGATGGGAGCAATTTCTCAAGAACCATCCGCAGAGCGAGCGCGTGCCCAACGCGCACTATCATCTCGGAGTCTGTCAGTACCAGCAGAATCAGTTGTCCGAGGCGGCGACGACCTTCACGCAGCTTCTCGCCAAACATCCGAAGTTTGCGCATCGCGATGGCGTGCAATTCAATCTGGGGCTGGTGCACTTCGGGATCGCGAGCGAGTCGCAGAAGCCCGAAGATTTCCGGAAGGCGGCCGAAACCTTCGCCGTCGTCCCGCAGCAGCACCCGAAGAGCGATCAGGCGGATTCGGCGCTCTATTACCAATCGGAGTGTCTGTACGCGGCGGGGGACAAGGCCGCGGCGCTTCCCGTCTATCGCAATCTGCTGACCGCGTACCCCCAAAGCCGCTTGTTGCCCGATGCCACCTACGCGCTCGGTACGGCGGAGCAGGAACTCGAGAAATTCGACGAGGCCGCGGCGACGTTCGGGGCGTTTCTCAAGCAGTTCCCACAGGCCGCGCAGGCGAACGAATGCCGTCTTCGGTTGGGAATGGTTCAGCTCGCGCGACGGCAGTTCGCCGAGGCGGAAAGACTGTTCGCCGAACTCACGGCCGTCCCCGATTTCGCCTTCGCCGATTACGCGCTGTTGCAGCAGGCGCTGGCGCGGTTGGAACAGAACAAGCTGGACGAGGCCGCCGCGCTGTACGAGTCGCTGCCGAAGAAATTTCCGGAAAGCGACTACACGGGGACGGCGCTGCTGGAGGCAGGGAAATGCCGCTTCCGGGGCGAACAGTTCGCGCCAGCCAAAGTGGATCTCGAACAGGCGGTGGCGCTGAAGTCGTCCGAGACCGCCCCGGAAGCCTCCTACTGGCTGGGTCGAACGCTGTTGCGACTGGAGCAACCCGCCGAGGCCGAGAAGGTGTTGGGGCAGTCGATCGCCGCGTATCCCGAAAGCGATCGCCTGCCGCAGTTGCAGTTGGCCCGGATCGACGCCGTTGCCGCCCAACCCGACCGCCTGAAAGAGGCGGCCGCCCAATACGCGGAATTCGCGGCGAAGAACGACGCCGATCCGCTCGCGGCCGATGCGCTGTACCGGGCCGCGCGGGCCGCCTTCGAGACGGAAGATTACGCGGCCGCGCGGAAGCACGCGGAGACGTTCTTGGGCGAGTCGCGGTATGCCGAGCATCCGCTGCATCCGCAAGTGCTGTTCGTGGGCGCGGAAAGCAGCCTCGTCTCGGAACCTCCGGATCCCGCGAAGGCGCAAGGACTGTTTCAGCAACTCGTCGACAAGCACCCGGACGACGACCAGGCCGCATTGTCGCGCGTGCGCATCGGCTACTGTTTGTATTCGGCCGGGAAATTCGACGAGGCGACCGGTCAGTTGGCCAAGTCCGTCCCAATGCTCGAGCAGCCCGAACTCGTGGCCGAGGCGCATCTGCTCGCGGGGCGCAGCCATTTCGACGCCGCACGGATCGAACCGGCGACGCAATCGTTGCGTTCGGCGTGGCAGGCGCACCCGAAATGGGAGCGGGGCGACGAAGTCCTGCTGCTGTTGGCCGGCAGTCTGCGCCGGCAGGATCAACTCGATCAGGCCGCCACGGAATTGCAACGGCTGCATTCGCAGTTCCCCAAGAGTCCGCTCCGGGACGAGGCGTTCTTCCAGCTTGGAGAAATCGGTTTGGCCCAAAAGAAGTTCGACGATGCCGTCGCGAACTACCGCCGCGCCGCAGCCGAATCGTCCGCGGATCGACTCGCGCCGCGCGCGTTGTACGGCAGCGGGACGGCGTTGTTCGCGAAGGCGGACTTCGAGGCGGCGGCGGCCGAATTGACGAAACTCCTGAACGATCACGGCAAAGCGGAGATCGCCCCCCAGGCGCGCTATTTGCGCGGCGTGAGCTTTCAGCAAGCGAAGAAATACGAGCCGGCCGCCGCCGACTTCACGCAGTTCCTTCGGGAAGAGCCGAACGACGACGATGCCCGCGAGGCCCGCTTCGCGCTCGGGCTGTGTCAGGCTGGAATGGAAAAGCATCCGGAGGCGATCGACACCTGGAACCGGCTGCTTGCGGAGAGCCCCAAGTACGCCAAGGCGGACCAGGTGCTGTACGAGATCGGCCATGCCTGGACCGCGCTCGAAAAGCCGAACGAGGCGACGGACGCGTTTCGGAGGCTGGCGACCGAGCATCCCGAAAGCGACGGCGCCGCCGAGGCGTGGTTTCGCGTGGGCGACCACCATGAACGGCAGAAGGAGTGGGCCAAGGCCGCCGATGCATTCATGGCCGGAGCGAAGCTGGCGAAGAAGCCGGAGCTTCAGGAGCGGCTGCAATACAAACTCGCTTGGACGCAGTTCAACCAGGATGCGTTCGCCGAAGTCGCAAAGACTCTCGCGGCGCAGCTCGCCGCGCATCCGCAAGGAGAACTGGCGGTGGATGGCGAGTTCCTTCTCGCCGAGGCGCACTACCGCCAGAACGAGTTCGCGAAGGCGCTGCCTCATTTCGAAAAGGTGATCGCCGCGGATTCGGCGAAGGATCTCGCGTATGCCCTGTACCGTGCGGGAGATTGCGCGGCTGCGGAAAAGAAATGGAGCGACAGCCGGCAGCACTACGCGAAACTACTGGAAAAGTTTCCCGAGTTCGAGAAGAAGGACGAGGCCCGCTACGGCATCGGCTTCGCCCTGCAAAGCGAGGGAAAGTTCGACGAAGCCAAGCAGATGTACGAGCAGGTCGCGAAAGGAAACACCGAGACCGCGGCAAAGGCCCGCTTCATGATCGGCGAGTGCGCCTTCGCCCAGAAGAAGCATGCCGAGGCGGTGCAGCACTTTCTCGAAGTGGCGGTCGGGTATCCCTACAAGGACTGGCAGGCGCTCGCCCATTATGAAGCGGGGCGCTGCTTCATCGAACTGAAGCAACTCGAGCAGGCCCGCGCCGAACTGCGGATCGTCGTCGACGACCACCCGCAGCATCCCCGCGCCAAGGACGCCGCGCAACTGATCGCGAATCTCGACAAGCAGCAGTGATTCACATGCTCTCCCCCGGAGGAACCATTCATGCACGACACGATCCGTTCCGGCTGGATGTGGTCGATGGCGCTGTTTTCGGCCCTGTTGTTCGCCGCGGCCGACCCGCTCCTCGCACAGGAAGCCGTTCCGGGTGAACCGGCTGCCGCACCGAACGCGATGGAGGGGAATGCCCCGGCCGCGGCTGCCGCCGCGAGCGGAGACGAGTCGTTTCTCGAACTCGTCCTGCAAAGCGGTCCGATGGGAATCGGCTTCATGCTCGTGCTGCTGCTGTTCTCGCTGGTCGCGGCGACGATCGCGATCGAACGGGCGGTCAACACCCGCCGCGAGAAAGTCATTCCCGCCGGGTTCGACGGGGAGCTGCGGCAAATTCTCGCGCGCGACAAGCCGCGTCTCGAGTCGCTTCGCAGGCTGTGCGCGACCAGCGCCTCGCCGATCTCGCGAATCCTCGAGGCGGGGCTTCTCCGCGTCGGCCGCCCGTTGACCGAGGTCGAGAAGAGCATGGAAGACGCGACGGCCCGCGAGATGGCCGACGTTCGCGGACGGATTCGCCCCCTGAGCACGGTCGGCAGCATCGCCCCGCTGGTGGGATTGCTGGGGACGGTGGTGGGCATGATCGTCGCCTTCCGCACCGCCAGCCAGGAGGGACTCGGAAAAGGGCAACTGATGGCCCAAGGAATCTATCTCGCCCTGCTCACCACGGCGGCCGGACTGGTCATCGCGATTCCCTGTCTGTTGCTCGCGGCATACTACAACTCGAAGGTCGAGAAGTTCTTCCGCGAGATCGACGAGCGGCTGATGCGGACGTTTCCACTGCTTGCGGACGGCGCCCCGCAAACCGCGCCCGACACGCATGCGGGCGAAGAGGGGGATGCCGAGGAACCGGGAGCCGACGTCCGCGTTCTGGCGGCGGCCGCCAAGTAGGGTGCGCGGGCGGGTGCCCGCGATCGCACGACGATCCAGCTCTGAATCGAAATTCGGAATTGCCCGGAACCTCTCATGAAACTCCCCCCCTCGACGTCCGAATCGGACGGCCCGAACCTGACACCCGTCATCGACGTGGTGTTTCTGCTGCTGATCTTCTTCCTCGTCGCGACGACCTACGATCGCGAGGAGCGCGAAGCGGACATCAATCCGCCCGAAGTCGCCGCCGCCGAGCCCCTCGCGGGCACGCAGGATTTGGTCATCAACGTCACCCGCGACGGAAAGTTCCGCGTGGTCCAGAAGGACTACGATGAGTCCGCGCTGGCCGGACTGCTGCACTCGGTCCATGAGAAGAACCCGCACAAGCGGGCTCTGATTTATGCCGACGGCGACAGCGCGTTGAAATTCACGATGCGCGTCGTCGGCCTCTGCAAGCAGGCGAAGATGGACTACACCGTCTCCGCTCTCCAGCGACAAGACGTCGCCGCGAACTGACGACAGCCGTCCGGCGAACCGCCGGCGAAGCCGAGTCGGCAGATACGATCGGTCCGGAGAGAAACGTCATGTCGGAAGTCGACCACGATCGCGGAGCTTTCGCGCGGTTCCTTCGTTCCTGGCAGCTTCCCGCGGTGGTCGGCCTGCTGATCGTGGCCGGCGTCGCGTGGTGGGCTCTTCCCCGCCGCGTCGAGCAGATCGTCCCGGTCGACGGCTCGGCCCGTTGGGATGCCGACCACGCGCCCCCGCAGCGCAGCGTCGTGTGGAAGCCGGCGCAGGAGATCGAGGGCCTGCTTCCCGGGCAGGCGGAAGGCGCAGAAGGACTGGCGACCCCGCGGCTCGCCGATCACGGAACCGCGCTCTACTTCACCCGGCGCGATTCGACCGGGCAATCCGACATTTTTCGGGCACGGCTGATCGACGGAACGTGGGCCGCCGGAGAGCCGGTTGCCGACCTGAATACGCCGCACGACGAACTCGGCCCGAACCTCAGCCGCGACGGAAAGCAGCTCTACTTCTATTCCGACCGTCCGAGTGGAGAAGGTGGGTACGATCTGTATGTCGCCACGCGAACGGAGAACGGTTGGAGCGCGCCGCGGAATCTCGGGCCGGAGATCAATTCATCGGCGAACGAGTACGATCCCGCGCTCTCCCCGGATGGGGCGACGCTGTTCTTCGCGTCGAACCGCGTCGCGGACATCGAGCCGGCGATCGATCGCGACGAGAGGCTCCGCCGGTGGAAGACGACACTGCGTGCCCGGTTGCCTGCTTCGGCCTTCGGGTTGTACATGGTTCGTCGCGATGGGCCGGACGATGCCTGGCAAGCGTGCGTCCCGATCGCGGAGTTGAACCGCCCCGATTCGAACGAAGGGGCGCCGTTCGTCTCGCCGAATGGTGCGTTCCTGTACTTCGCGTCGGATCGGGCCGCCCGTGCCGGGGAGCGACCGAACCTCGATTTGTACCGCACGCGGTGGGCGCAGGATCGGTTCGGCGAACCCGAGAACCTCGGTTCCAGCGTGAATACTGCCGCTCACGAGACCGAGCCGGCGCTGTCCCCGGAAGGTTTCACGCTCGTCTTCTCCAGCAATCGCGCAGGACGCGACCGGCTGTACGTCAGCGGGGCGGAGGAAGTCGTCGCGGTTTCGCACTGGGAATCGCCCGATCTGGGCGCAGCCGGACAATACTGGTGGCTGCTTCTGCTGCTCACGCTCGCCCTCGCGGCGCTGTTTGCGGGCCTATGGTACTTGCGCGGGCGGCTTCCGCGAACCGCACAGTCCGCGCGGTTTTTCCTGGGCAGCGTGATGCTGCACCTGTTGGTGATTTTCCTGCTCGCACTGTGGACCTTTCCGCAGGTCGTGCAGGTTCTCATCAGCGACGCCACCGACGTCGTGCCGGTCCCGATGCTCCAGGGCGAGGCCGATCATCAATCACACGAGGATGGCCGCGAAGCGTACGAGAAAGTCGATGACGCGCTGGCCCTGGAACAGTCGCCCGTCCTGCCGCAATTGCGTCGGGAAACCGAGCCCCAGTCGGTTCCGCGTCGGACCGAATCTCGGCTGCCGACGGTCCCCACTCGAATCGCAAGAGAACTTCCGCGCGAAAAGGTGCTGCCGGTCCCGCTTCCATCGGAGGCGCCGCGACAACCCGAACTTCGCGAACTCGCCCGCCGCCCATCGCTTCCCGAACCGCAGGTTCGCGAATTGCCCGAGCTTCCTGAGCCGGCCCCCGCGATTGCCGACCGGCAACCCGAGGATCCGCGCCTACCGGTCCCGCA
Organism: Planctomycetaceae bacterium; assembly: GCA_040877445.1. GTDB lineage: Bacteria > Planctomycetota > Planctomycetia > Planctomycetales > Planctomycetaceae > JBBDNT01. Next base: position 3,937 of record JBBDNT010000320.1, on the reverse strand, counting down.
AGACGTTCCCGTAACGCGCCGGCAACCCGCGAACGCACGGGAACTGCCGAGTTCGCAGCCGGCGCCGGTGTTGCCGCGTCCCCGGCCGAAGTTCCAGCCGGCGCGGATCGCCGAGGCCGAACAGCCGGAACTTCCGAGCCCCACGCGCCGCCTGGGCAGCCCACCGACGCCGCGCTCGCGACCGGTCGATGCGCCGCAATTGGCGGAAGTCGTCGAAGCGCTCCCCGAGCCGTTCGCCGCCACCTCGGCGATGGATTCAGAACCGGTCCGTCCGTCTCCGTCGCCGGTCGAAGTCGCTCGGTCGGAATCGACGAGGGCCCCCGACGTTCGTCCCGCGCCGTCCGACGTTTCCGAGGCCCCGCCGCTGCGCAAGCCGCAACCCGTGTCGGTTCTGCCGGAGCGGTTGCTGACCGTCGAAGCGGAACGCGCGCCGGCGGCGCTTCGAGAGCCATCGGAACTCGTCCGCCGGACCGCCGCTCCACCGGACGCGGCTCGTGAAGTCGCCGCGGCGGACACGCCGGAACTCGCAGCACCGCAGGAATCGCCGGGCGGGCCGGTGCGCCCCACGGTTCGACCGGTCGAACTCGCAAAGGTCGAGCAAGGCGTTTCGAATCAGCCACGTATCGCCGACTCGGCCGCGACCGAGTCGACGTCGCGCATCGAGCCGCAACCGGTCGAAATCGCGAAGGTGGAGCCGAACGAATCGCCGGAGCCGATACGGACGCGAATCGATATTTCTCGGCGAACGCCCCGAACCGACCGCGCCCCGCGCGTCGCGGATATTGCCGAGCAACCGGAGGCCGCTTCTGAAGTCGCCCTGTCGGCGACCGAAGAATCGGCGCCGGCGCTGCTGGCGCCGCGAGTCGTGAGCATCGGCAGATCAGATTCGGATGTACCTGCCGCGCCGGAATCCCTCGACGCGCCCGGTCGTACGGATCGGTTGCGCGCCAGGCCGGCTCCGTCGCGGTTGACGGCGGCGGCGGGACTGTCGACCGACGTCTCGCGTGCGACGTCCGCGGTTGCGTCGCCCTTGGCGAAGCGTTCGCCGCGCGCTGCCGAGCGGACGTTGGCACGTCTGGGAGAGGACATCGATTCGGCGAGCGAGCCGACGGCGAGCACCCCCGCCGAGCGGCCGATCGACGGCGCTGTCGTCCAGCTTGATCGCACGGCGGATCGGCCGCTACCGGAAACGGTCCGCGCCCCGGAGGACTTGACCGGTCCCGTCACCCGCGACCGCCACCGATTGGTGCTCGGCGCTCTTGCGGACGAACGGCTCGACGCGCCTCCTTCTCTGGGACCGGCGGTCAGTCGGCTCGATCGTCGGCGGGCTCGCGCGCCGCGCGTCGCGTTCGCCGAAGACGAGATCGGCACCGAGGCGTTGCAGTTCATGCGTCGCGGCGAAACCCGCAAGCTGTTTCTGGAGAAGGCGGGAGGCGACGAGGAAACGGTTGAGGCGGTTCGCCGCGGATTGAAATGGCTGGCCGAACACCAGAACGAGGACGGCAGTTGGAGCCTGCACGCGTTCCACAAGAATTGCGACGGCAAGCACGAGAACTGCACGCATGCAGGAACCGAACACTCCGACACCGCCGGCACCGGATTCGCCCTGCTTCCCTTCCTGACGGAAGGGCACACGCATCGCGACGGTCCGTACAAAGAGACGGTCGCGAAGGGCCTCGACTGGTTGATCGAACACCAGAAGGAGAACGGCGACCTGTTCGTTCCGGGCAACTCCCAGAACTGGATGTACAGCCACGCCGTCGGCGCGATCGCCCTGTGCGAAGGTTACGCCATGAGCCGGGGCGCCGGCGGAAGTGACATCGAGAAGCACCGTCGTGCCGCCCAGAAGTCGCTCGATTTCATCGCCGAGGCGCAGCACAAGACGATGGGAGGCTGGCGGTACCGGCCCGGCGAAGAGGGGGACACTTCCGTCGTCGGTTGGCAGGTCATGGCGCTGTGGTTCGGCCGCAAGGCCGGGCTGGAAGTCGCCGACGAGACTCTCGAACGGGTCCATACCTGGCTGCGGCACGTGGAGCACAATCAGCCGGTGGGAGGGCTCTTCAGCTATCAGCGCGGGCGCGCTCCCACCCCTGCGATGACGTCCGAGGCCTTGCTTTCGCTGCAGTTCATCGGCGCCGACCGCGACGACCCACGGCTGATCGCCGGAGCCGATTACCTCGTGAAACACCTCCCCGACAAGAATCAGCACGACACGTCGTACTCCTGGTACTACACGACGCAGGCTCTGTACCACATGTCGGGGGACTATTGGGAAACCTGGAACCCGCGCATGAAGGAACTGCTCAAGGAGACGCAGACGCGCGACGGGCGGATGAAGGGAACTTGGACGCCGATCGATCAGTGGGAGAAACGCGGCGGACGAATTTTCTCCACCGCGATGAAACTCCTGATTCTGCAAGTCTATTACCGGCACCAGCCGCTCTACGGGCACGTCGAGGAATAGTTCGCACCGCGGGCCGGACTAGGGATCGCGTCGATCGAGTCCTGCTGCTTTCATCACGGTGTGGTGGTCCACTGAATCTTGAGTAACCGGGCGTATATGTCGTCCGGCATCGTCGGCCGGTCAGGTCGATTCCAGGATGTTCGATCTTTGGCAATTCAAACCGATCTTGGGACGACTCGGCACCGCCTGCGCGCACCATCCGCGTCGGTATGCCACTCTTCGCCTTCGACTTTCCGCGCTCATGCCGCCCGCTTCAACGTCACCACGGGCAGGTGCCGACGCCCGGCGACGAATTCGATTTCGAGGTCGCAGCGATCACCGGGCTGGCCGGCAACCAGCGTCTGCGGCGCGGTACACGGCGAAGGCCGTGGCCAGTCCTGCCGCGGCTCGATCCGCGGCAGGCGGTTCGCAAGGTTGAGACCGTGGTAGACCTCGTGCGGTGTGGCCCCATCGAGCGCCGTGTGCGGGCGATGCTCGTTGTACCAGCGGACCAGCAATGCGAGCTCCCGGCGAAAGGCATCACGGCGGAACGGCACGAGGATCCGCCGCAGTCCCTCGCGCTTCAACGTCCCAATCAGCCGCTCGACGACCGCAATGCTGCCGTGGTGCCCGATCGCTCCATACTGCGGCCGGACGCCCCGCCGCGTCGCCCATTCGCGAAAGCCGTGGCAGTCGAACTGGGAGCCACGGTCGCAGATGAGTTACTTCGGCGCGGCGCCAGCCGTGCGGATCGCTCGGCCGAGAAGGCCGCGGATGGCAGCGGAATCGGGCTGCTCGTCGAAGACGAGCGAAACCCACGATGCACCGCGAGTAGCCGTCTACCACCACTGCGAGCCACCAAGCGAACGGGTGGCGCTGCAACATGGCGTTCGGCAGCCACCGTGTCCAGAAACCGGAACCGGTCGGCACGACCGTGAGGTCGACATGCCAGACGTGGTTCGGACGTTTGGCCGTATGGCGACGACTGCTGATTGGCAATCGAGCGGGAGAGGCAGGACGAGTCGGTTCCCGCAGAATGCGTCCGACGGTCGTCGCCCAAAGGTGCAATCCCGCGCGCGTAAGCACTTGCGCGATCTTCCGCCGGCCGAGGAACGGGCAGACCATCTTCAGCGAACGCACGATGTATCGAACGAAGTCGGGGAAGCGGTTGGCCGGCTCGCTGAGATGAACCCAGCTTATTCGGCCCTTCCTCGTCGAGGCGTTTGCACCACGAGGCAATCGTCGCGGCAGACACGTGGAAGACGTCGGCCGTTCGTTGCTGGGACCAGCCGCGGGCGGCTCGGAGTTCAAGAATCGCCATCCGCTCGAGGGGCAAGAGTCGCGGCCGATACCTTGGGTCGATGCGTTCCATCCGCGCGTCCTTGATGCGGATCTCCTCGCGGAACATGAGCACTTCGGACTGGAGGCGATCGATCTTTGCCCGCTGGCGAACGCGCTCGTTGGTACTGTTCGCCGCCCAACTGCGGGTGTGGA
>JBBDNT010000319.1:532-10652 GCA_040877445.1 Planctomycetaceae bacterium | reverse complement strand
GCGCTGCGCCCCCAACCCTGAAAGGGTTGCACTCCGGGCGGCGCGATCCGCATTGTTCCTCGACGACCGCGATGGAACGGCGGGGCGGCGGGGCGGAAGAGAAGCCGTGGGGCGGTTTCCGGAGTGCAACCCTTTCAGGGTTGGGGCGCGGGTGGGGTCCGTGGACCCAGGGTCGCGAGCGACAGCGAGCGCACCCTGGGCTGCGGGATGAAACCCCTTCGGGGTATTGATCCATCCTGACCTCCAGCGCGGTGAATAGGAACTTTGGAATGACTGAGACAGACCGCTCTCTGATCTTGCGTCCTTGCTGGATAAATCGCGAAAAACCAAGTACCTTTCTCTGTCTTCCTCTGCTTCATTTTTCCGTCTTCGAATGTTCCGTCGGAATTTCCGGTGGGCGCAGCCCACCCGACGAGAAGCAGGATGCCCCGCACTCATCCCGATCACGATTTGATCGCACTCGGCGTCCGGCAGCCGTGGGCCGAGTTGATTCTGCGCGGAGTGAAGACGATCGAAGTCCGCACCGTCGACACGCGGCAACGCGGCACGATCTACCTGTATGCCTCGAAGAAATTCACCGACCACCCCGCGGCGCAGGCGGCGACCGAAGCGCACTCGCTCGACTTGGAGAGCTTGCCGCGCGGCATGCTGGTGGGAACGGTCGACTTGGTGGCGACCCGCGCCTGCGAACCGGACGACGCGGCCCGGGCATGCGTCCGGCGGGGCGACGTGATCGGCCGCATCGGCTGGCGCCTCGAGAACCCGCACCGCCTGCCCGAACCGCTTCCGGTGCGGTTTCTGCCCTATGGCGTGTGGTTCTACCCATTCCGTCGGAAGCGGCAGGATCCGTCCGCACCGCCATGACTCGAAGCGGGAACGGCTCCCCCCGCTTACGCGGGAGGCTCGCCGGCGACATGAGTCGAATCACGGAGTCGCCGATTCGCCCGCGCTGCGGACTCCCGTCCCCTTGCGATCGGTCGCCGAATCGCCCAGGTCGTCGCGAATTCGCTCGGCCAGCCGTTGCAATCGCTCGACGACCTGCGGGTGCTCCGCGGCGACGTTCGTCGTCTGGCCGATGTCCTGCTCCAAGTCGAACAGCGCGAGTTCGGTGCGGGCGGTGTCGTATGGGCCGGGCTTGCCGTCGCGGCCCGGAGCGCGGAGCGTGCGATACGCGTGCGTGAAGTGCAGCTTCCACTTGCCGGAACGCACCGCCTGCAACTCGCGGCCCCAATAGATGAAGTACGCCTCCTGCGGCGATTTCGCATCGGCTTCCCCGAGCAGCAGCGGCGCGATGTCCTTCCCGTCGATCGGCTTTTCGGGGAGTTCTCCGCCGGCGAGCCGCGCGAGCGTGGGCAGCAGGTCGATCGTCATCGCCGGTTCGCGGCAGACCTTGCCGGCGGGAATCCTTCCGGGCCAGCGGGCGATGAACGGCACGCGGACGCCGCCGTCCCACGACGTTCCCTTCCCCTCGCGCAACGGCTTCGCCGATCCGCCGTGATTTCCGTACGACAGCCACGGCCCGTTGTCCGACGTGAAGATCACCAGCGTCTTCTCGTCGAGTTTCAGCCGGGCGAGCGTGTCGAGAATTCGCCCCACCGACCAATCGATCTCGCTGATCACGTCGCCGTAAAGCCCCCGCCGCGACTTGCCCGCGAACTTGTCGCCGACGAACAACGGCACGTGCGGCATGGGATGCGCGACGTACACGAAGAACGGTTCGTCGGCGTGATTCTCGATGAACTCCACCGCCCGCTCGGCGATGCGCGTGGTCAACTGCTTCTGGTCGTCGGCGGTCACGTCGTCGTCGACGATCCGCTCGTTCTCGTACAACGGCAGCGGCGGGAAGCGGCGCCCCAGCGTGGGGTGGTGCGGCCACATGTCGTTCGAGTACGGAATGCCGAACCACTCGTCGAAACCATGCCGCGTCGGCAGAAACGGCGGACGATGCCCGAGATGCCACTTTCCGAAGATCGCGGTCGCATAGCCTCGGGCCTTGAGGATCTCGGCGATGGTCGTCTCATCGGGATGAATGCCGTGCCGGCTTTGGTCGTTGAGCGCCCCGGAGATTCCGATGCGGTTGGGATAACACCCGGTGAGCAGCGCCGCCCGCGACGCCGAGCAAACCGCCTGGGCGACGTGGAAATCGGTGAAGCGAATTCCCTCGCGGGCCATCCGGTCGAGGTGCGGCGTGTCGATGTCGGGCGAGCCGAAGCAGCCGACGTCTGCGTATCCCTGATCGTCGGTGAAGACGATGACGACGTTGGGTCGCTCATCGCGATCCGCCGCGACGTCGTCGGCGCGCGATGAACGCGCGGGCGACAGCGACGTGCCGACGGTCATCAGCATCCAGACGATGAAACGTATCCGAAGCGAAGGGGAATTCTTCGTCATCAGGAGGACTTTCGGTCGATGACTCGCGGATGATTCGCGGGGCGCGAAGGAACGTGGACGAGACGGACGGACCACGGCCCACCCTAGTCCTTGCCGAGGTGGCGCAGGAAATCGCCCAGGTCCGCGTCGTCCGCGGCGGGCGGCGGGGCGTCTTTCGACGCGGCCTCCGCGTCGCCGAATTGCGGGAGCGTTTCTTCGTTCGCGTCCGCGCCGTCGAACGTCGGCTCCTCGGCCGCGGGCACTTCCACGTCCGGCACGTCGGCGTCCGCAACGTCGTCGGCCGGTCGAGCGGCCGTTGGCCGCCGCTTCCCGACGAATCCGAACAGCCGCCCCAGAAGGCCCGGCTTCGGTTCGACCGGCAACGATTCGGGATCTTCCGACGCCCCCGCGACTTCCTCGGGGATCGGTGCGTCGTCGTCGAACACGACTTCCGGCGCGTCGTCGTCGATCACGACTTCGGGAGCGGCGGCCGGCGCGTCGATCAACTCGAACACCGGCTCGTCGTCGTCACCGGCATCGCCCGCTTCGGGAACCTCGGCCGCCGCATCCTTCCCGCTCGATCCGGCGTGTGGCGCGGCGGGCGACCGCGCCGCCCGCGCCACCGGCGGCGTCTCGCGGCCCGCTTTCGGGGGCAAGGCGATCTCGACCGTCGATCCGCCCGGCACGCCGTCCGGCAGATCGTATTGCACGACGAACGTCACCCCGCCGATCGACAATTCCGCCCCGGGGGGCAGGAGCACGTCCTGCTCGCGCGGCAATCGCGTGCCGGCCAGGTAAGTTCCGTTGGAACTTCCCAGGTCGCGGACGAACACCCGCTCGCCGCCGAGGACGATGCGGCAATGCTGCCGGCTCACGAGGTTCGACGCGATGCGGAGGTTGCACTCCTTGCCCCGGCCGATCACCGCGTCTCGACGCAGGACGACCCGCTTCACATTCGCCTTGTTGTGGCTGACTTCCAGGCGGACCAGCATCGACGGCTTTCGAATAAGCGCTGCTTCGACGAGACCGGAATCCTTGTCTCGCGATCCATCATACCCGCAATCGGCCGGATCGCTCAAACGAGATGCGGCCCGCGGCGGGAATTTTCGGAATGCCGGTCCCGGACGACATTCGGCGATCGCTCCCGACAATGGGTGATTCCCTGCTGGCCCGCCGCGGCCCAGGCGCTTATCATGGAGACAGCGCGAAGTAGACGCGAGAGGAACGCCGACGCTCCCCCACGCCCGAAAACCCGTCCGCGTGAAAGGCGACCGATGCGGCTCGACGATCGACATCGCATGAAATCCGACCGCTGCCCGGACTGCGGCCGGTCCACCAGCCCGAGCGATCCGCTCGGCTGCCTGTGCGCCGCGGCGCGATCCGCCGGAGAGCCCCTCGAACGCGAGCCCCTCGAAGACGGCGCGCCCGCGCGCCGCCACGCCGAGCGCGAGGCGGGCGGCGCCCATGCGCCGCTCGCCGCGATCGCCCGCTTTCGCAACATCGCCGAGGCCGGCTTCTTCGCCGAGGAACTCGCGCGGCGGAACCTGCCGGCGAGCGTTCGCGTCGACGATCAGTTCGACGCGTTGCACGGGCATTGGAATTCGAGCTTTCTGCTGCTGGTCCCCGCGGAGCGCGGCGAAGCGGCCGCGCTGCTGCTTCAGGAACTGATCCGCCGCAGCGAGCAGGGCGAAGACCTCGACGACGCACCGTCCGAATTCGACGAGCGCGCCTTCGAAGAGTTCGGCGGGCACGACCGTCACGATGAATGGCACGCCGGAACCGGCACGGCGGGCGACTTCGGACCCGTCGACGAATCGCGCGGCGCGACGGTGCGGTGGGTTCCCTTGATCCTCACGCTCACGGCGGGGTCGGTGATCGTGTGGGGCTTGCGGCACGTCGAACTGTTCGGCGCGCCCCCGGGGGCCGCCCCGCTTTCGGAACGCGAGTGGAACGAGTTGCGGAACGAGTTGGGAACCTCGGAGCGACCGTGGACGCAGCCCACGCGCGACGGCCAGGGACTGCGCAAGCTGTGGTTCGACCGCGACCGGAACCGCGTGGCGATCCAGGTCGAACCGCGCCGCAGCCCCTCGCCCACGACCGCCGCCTTCGTCGCTGCGGGCGGCGCCGCGTCGGCCACTGCGTTGGTCGAGGAGTAGCGCCCGTCACTCCGGGTTTGGGGACGCTCGCCGTATTGCAAAAGTTCGGGGCTGTCGGGTTGCTGGAATCTGTCATTTTGGCAGACCGAATCGCCGCGAGTCGTGCCGGACGGTTCGATCTGGCAGACGGTCGGCGCGGCGCGTGATCAGGCAAGTGCTTTGCTCGCATTCGGTTGCGGCTTTTCTCGCGGATCGGCACGGCGTTCGCTACCGCTGTCGCTTGGGCCTGTGTTCCGTCCCTCCGACGGTGCGGACGGGCGCGGCCTTCCGGCCGACCCAGGCATATCTGGAAAAATCCGGCGAGATTCCCCCAAGGAGAGTGTTCGATGGCGAAGAAGTCGGCGAGCAGTGCGGCGAAAACGAAGCTGGTTCCGCTGGGAGACCGCGTGGTTCTCCGGCGGGCTCAGGCTGTGGAAAAGACCGCCGGCGGAATCGTCCTGCCCGACAGCGCCAAGGACAAGCCCCAGGAAGGGCGGGTCGTCGCGGTCGGCGACGGGCACGTCAAGCGGGACGGCACCCGCGTCCCGCTGACCCTCAAGGAGGGGGACAAGGTGATCTTCAGCTCCTACGCCGGCGAAGAGATCAATCTCGGCGACGAGGAATACCTGCTGCTCCGCGAAAGCGACGTGCTGGCCGTCTGCTGACGGCAAAGATGAAGTGACGAGTGACGAGTGACGAGTTGCAGGGCGACGCCGGATATTCACTCTCGACTCTCGACTCTCGACCCAACCAGGCAACCCGAAATACACGGAGAATCAACCGTCATGGCCAAGATGATTGCCTTCGATCAGGAAGCTCAGGAAGCGATGCGGCGCGGCATCAGCAAGCTGGCCCGCGCCGTCCGCGTCACGCTGGGACCGCGGGGCCGCAACGTCATTCTTCAGAAGAGCTTCGGCTCCCCGACCGTCACCAAGGACGGCGTCACCGTCGCTCGTGAAATCGAGCTCCCCGACAAGTTCGAGGACATGGGCGCCCGCATGGTCCGCGAGGTCGCCAGCAAGACCTCCGACGTAGCCGGCGACGGAACCACCACCGCCACCATCATGGCCGAGGCGATTTACAACGAAGGCCTCAAGGCCGTCGTCGCCGGGGTCAACCCCATCGAGATGAAGCGCGGCATGGACAAGGCGGTCGAGGACGTCGCCGCCCGCCTCAAGGAGATGGCCGTCGAATGCCGCAGCAAGAAGGCCATCGCCCAGGTCGGCACCGTCGCCGCCAACGGCGATGAAGAGATCGGCAACATCCTCGCCGACGCCATGGAACAGGTCGGCAAGGACGGCGTCATCACCGTCGAGGAAGGCAAGAGCCTGAAGACCGAGTACGAAGTGGTCGAAGGGATGCAGTTCGACCGCGGGTATCTCTCGCCGTACTTCGTCACCGACCCGCAGTCGATGGAGTGCGTGCTCGAGAACGCCTACGTGCTGATTCACGAGAAGAAGATTTCGAGCATCAAGGATCTGGTCCCGCTGCTCGAGAAGGTCGTCAATTCCGGCCGGCCGCTGCTGATCGTCGCCGAGGACATCGAAGGCGAGGCGCTTGCCACGCTGGTCATCAACAAGCTCCGCGGGACGTTCAAGGTCGTCGCGGTGAAGGCGCCGGGCTACGGCGATCGCCGCAAGGCGATGCTGCAGGACGTCGCCATCATGGTCGGCGGGCAGGCGATCTTCGAGGACCTGGGGATCAAGCTGGAGAACATTCAGCTCTCCGATCTCGGCCAGGCGAAGAAGGTGGTCGTCGACAAGGACAACACGACGGTCATCGAAGGCTCGGGCAAGACGAGCGACCTGAAGGCCCGCATCGACCAGATTCGCCGCGAGCGCGAGAACTCCACCAGCGACTACGACCGCGAGAAGCTCGACGAGCGGATCGCGAAGCTGTCCGGCGGCGTCGCCCAGGTGAACGTGGGGGCCGCCACCGAAAGCGAGATGAAGGAGAAGAAGGCCCGCGTCGAAGACGCCCTGCACGCCACGCGGGCGGCCGTCGAAGAGGGCATCCTTCCCGGCGGCGGCGTCGCCCTGCTCCGCGCTTCCCGCGCGGTCAAGGCCAAGGGACTCGGCACCGAAGCGGAAGTGGGCTACAACATCATCATCCGCGCCTGCCGCCAGCCGCTCACGCAGATCGCCGACAACGCCGGCAAGGACGGCAGCGTGATCTGCGAGAAGGTCGCCGAGTTGGAAGGCAACAAGGGCTACAACGCCGCGACCGACAAGTTCGAGGATCTGGTGAAGGCCGGCATCATCGACCCCACCAAGGTCACCCGCACCGCCCTGCAGAACGCCGCCAGCGTCTCCACGCTGCTGCTCACCAGCGACGCCCTCGTGGCCGAGATGCCCAAGGAGAGCAAGAAGAAGGGCGGCCACGATCACGACGACGACATGTACTGATTCGCCGTCTCGATCCGGCCCCGCAACGGCCTCGTTGCGGTCACCATGAATATGAAGCCCCCGGGACCGACGCCTGTCGCCCCCGGGGGCTTTTTTCGGTTCTCGGTATCGTCGATCGTACGTCGATCAGGCCGACGCTCCGAATTCGCTCACCCGAAGCAGATCGCCGTTCCGTGCCGCACGCTCAGCCGGGCCGCCTCGAACAGCGACAGCCAGACCGCCTGTTCGATCCACAGCGGCGATTCGTCGTCCACCTCGCCATTGATCCTCTCGACTTCGTCATCGCTCAGTTCGCTGCCGCCCAAGCGAATCCCGAGCGCCGGAGCGACGGCGATCAGTTCGTCGAGCAAGACGAACGACGAGCCGAGCATTCCGCCGGAAATGCGGTCGTCGTCGAACAGTACTTCCTCGAAGCGGATCGGCACGTAGAAGCCCTCGCAATCCGAGTGGCACAGCAGATGGCTGTCGAGTTGGAAGGTCCGCCGCTCGACCACCGGATCCGTCGCCGGATCGCTTGATTCGGGAAACGGCGTCGCGATCCACCCCGGCGTCTCCGCCGCGTATGCCGCCGCCCGCCGCAGATGATGCAGCCATGAATACGGAAAGCTGCCGATCGTGTCGCGGCTATCGAGCGGCGGCAGCGTTTCCGGCTCTTGATGCGGCGGGAGACCATTTTCCGCGAGCACCTCATTGATCGATTCGAACGACTCGCGGAACCACTGGGCGCCGTCGGAATCGTTTTCGAGAGTATCAGCCAGCACCCCTACCCCCACGGCCAGGCCCATTGGAACCTCTCCCGAACTTCAAGGATGCACATCGAGCGGGCGACGGCACGCCCCGCATTGGCCGGCGTCGTGCGTCGTCTCGGGATCGTGATCGCCGCCAGACCCTCGGCATTGGAACACCGCCGTGGCGCGACGTCAATCAGAATTTCGGCGGCGGTCCCTGTTTCGGGAGCTCGCCACTGGGGATCCGTTCTTCCCTGGACGTGAAACGGACGATAGACTGGATTCGTACAGAATCGACTGGACTCGGATGGCAACGTTCGAATGGGCGAGTTCATCGAGGTCGACCCCGGCGAATTGCACTTGCCTCCCAGTCGTGCTCAAGGAGCCGATCCCGGTAAACTGGCGCGCCAACTTGCTCGACACGGCGACTCGGTCCAAGGGATGCCGCCACTGCAACTCACTCGCGGACGGAACGGCCATCTGCGAATCAACGACGGAGTGACCCGCGCGACGCGGGGCGGCGAGATTGCTGCCGGGGACGCTCCTTCCGGCGGAAATCATTCACGAATCACCGCAACTTGATGTGACGAAGACTCCGACCGTGAACGAGGCGCTGCCATGACCAGCCGACATGCGGCTTTGTTGAACGCGATTGCCGAACTTGGCGAGCGGTATCCCGATTGGCGGTTCGGCCAGCTTGTCGCGAATGTCGCCGACTGGGCCGACACGGAACTCTGGGACATCGACGACGAGCGGTTGCTGGACGCCGCTCGCGCACACCTCGATCGTTCGAGGGCATCGGAAGCGGCCGCGAGCGGCGGAGGCAATCGCTGAAGGAACCGACCGACGACGGGACGAAATCGCGTTCCGTCAGATGACGACGAAGAGATACACCGTCATCCCGATGCCGAGCAGGACGAGCAGGGCGACGAGGAGGATTCCCGTGGAGGATCGGACGATCCGCAGCTCTTCGCCGCGCTGCAGCCGCGCGATCGCGGCGACGTATTGCCAGCCCGCCAGCAGGTTGGCGAGCACGCCGAAGAGGATCAGGGCGGAGCCGAACCAGACCGAAGGGCCGCCGTGCTCGCGATGCAGAACCCCCTCGGTTCCTTCCAGCGTTCTCATGAACAAGCCGAACCGCGCGACGACGAAGCCGAAGCCCATCATCGCCAGTCCGGTGCGGACCCACGCCAGCAGCGTGCGTTCGACCGCCAGATAGACTTGGGGATTCGGGGGCGTGGAGCCTTCGGGGATGGGGTTGGGCATTTCCGGATTCTACCAACGTGTCCCGCATCGGAGAACCGGCGAAGCATTCGCCGCTCGGCGGCGCGCGAAACGAGCCGGGCCGCGTCCCGATCCGGGTGGACGGGGAGCGCGGCACGGCGGCGTTTTCGCGAGGTGACGACGTGCTCGCGGAGTTTCAAACCGCGGCGGTGGCCGGTAACTGGCGCCAGTATTCCGCCGCATCGTCGTCGACCGGGAACCGGGGCACCTGCCGAATGGAGACTTCGCCCAGGTCGATTTCCTCGCGGATGTAGGCGAGGACGTCGTTGGGGTCGGTGCTTCCGCAGGTGAACACGTCGAGCGCGATCAACCCGAGGTCGGCGTAGGTGTGGGCGGAGACGTGGCTCTCGTCGAGCACCGCCACCGCCGTGAACCCCGGGGGGGAGTTATGACCGAAATGATAACGGACCTGCGAGATCACGTTGGCCCCGGCGCGGCGCGCCGCGTTGGCCATGGCCTCGAGCATTTGCCCGTCGTCGAGACAAACGTCCCGCGGGACGTTCCGGCAGTCGATCAGGAGATGGGTGCCTCTTTCCAATTCATAAACCCTCCCACGCGCGGAGCATTCAGGACGACGCCCTTGCCGCTCGATTCCTCCCGATACGCAACGGAAGGCCGAACGGGGGCGGGCAGCCGGGCACGGACGCCGGTGCTGCCTGGGAAAACCGAGTAATTAGAGAAAGTTGGTCCCGCGGAATCAAGACCCTACGGACCGGTTTTGCCAAATTATCGGACGATTTCCTCCGCCGCTTCATGGAAACGGTCGCGAACGGGCAGTCCGCAGTCGGCACGCCGCGCGCGACGGTCGCCGTGTGCCGCTGCGACTCATGCTCGCCGTTGTCGGGGGCGCAGTTGTTGTTGGCGGGCCGCCGCGCGCGCCATCGCGTGCCTCAGCGGGGCCGCCGCGCCGTGGCGGTCGATGCCGCGGCCGAACAAGGCCGACCTCCCCCGGCACGCGAAGGCGTGTCGGGAACGATCGGCGGGAATCTCGAATCTCCGGCGAAACAGGCCCAGCCAATGCGTCACGATCATGGTCGGCGGCCCCTCCCCGCGTCGATGAGGATGAGTTTCGAAGACTCGGCCCACACGTTCATCATACCCGGCCGACGCGGAAATCGTCAAAAAGGTTCGCGACCGCGGGGATGCGGGGGTGTGGCAATTCTTCCTGGTGACGGGTGCGGCGGGGGGGGGGGGGGGG
>JBBDNT010000319.1:0-522 GCA_040877445.1 Planctomycetaceae bacterium | reverse complement strand
CGCAACGCGGAAGCCCCCGTGGCGCGCGACGGGGGCTTTCGCTGCGCGAAACGCCCCCGCCACCCGACGCTCACTCGGCAGACGACCTGATGCCGGTAGACCGTCCTTCCATCCTGCATCCAAATACCCAATAAGGGCAACTGCGAACCGGACCAACTCGGCGACGAATCGTGCGCGATACCCAATGTTCGCGTGCCACGCAGCGAAATGACGCTCCGCATTCCGCCCACTTCGATATCAATGCCGACCTCGGGGCGAATCTCCGCTGAGGACAACTGGACAAAAACACGAGATCCGGCCGGCACCCGCCGCCATGTGGGCGGCTGCTCCATCAGGTTCTCGTCCGCGATCGGCTGCAAACCTCCGATGCCGATCGTGTCGCTTTCGTGGTTCAACGTGGTGACGATGGTCGTTCGCATCTCGACACGGCAGGGCCGCTTTTCGTCGTACTGAAGACCCAAGGCAATGGCGGGAATTCGAACTACCGTGGTGCGAATCGTCGAGGGGTGGCTGGGGTCGAAG
>JBBDNT010000318.1:0-10683 GCA_040877445.1 Planctomycetaceae bacterium | reverse complement strand
CCGTGGTCGGGAATTCGCGCAGAAAGTGCGGACGTGAAACGATGGCGCCGCGAAGAAAAATGACTTCGCGGACTCGTTCTTCGTCCTTCTTTCTTCGTGATTTGGCGGTTCGATCGCCTCCCCCCGCTGACGCGGGAGGCTCGCTATGCTTGTTTTCTTTGCGCACCTTGGCGTCTTTGCGTCGAAACTCGCCTTTGGTTGCGGCTTCGTCGTTATGATGTGCCATAAGCAGAATCCGTGAGAATCCGTGCGATCCGTGGTCGCTCCGGCGACCGCCCTCGAACTCCCAACCTCCAATCACTCCTCGATCGATCATGCCCAAGAAAACCATCGCCGACGTCGACGTCGCGAACCGCGCCGTGCTCATGCGCGTCGACTTCAACGTCCCCCTCGACGACGCCGGGAACATCACCGACGATCGCCGCATCGTGATGGCCCTCCCCTCGATCAGCTCGGTCATCGACCGCGGCGGGAAACTGATCCTGATGAGCCATCTCGGCCGCCCGAAAGGGCAGGGGGATGATGCGAGATTCACGCTCGCTCCCGCCGCCCACCGATTGGGCGAGCTGCTCGCCCGCGAAGTCGCCTTCGCGACCGACATCGTCGGCGACGACGCCCGCGCGAAGATTCAGGCTCTGGAAAACGGCGACATCGTCGTCCTCGAGAACTTGCGGTTCGACCCCCGCGAACAGAAGGGCGATCCCGAGTTCGCCCGGCAGCTCGCCGCGCCGGCCGACATCTACTGCAACGACGCCTTCGGCACCTGCCATCGCGGCGACGCCTCGATGGTCGCCGTTCCCCGGGCGATGGGCGGCAAGCCCAAGGTCGTCGGCTTCCTCGTCGAGCGGGAAATCCGTTATCTTTCGGAAGTCCTCGCCGACCCCGAGCGGCCGTTCGTGGCGATCCTCGGCGGGGCGAAGGTCTCCGACAAGATCGAGGTCATCCGCAATCTGCTCACGCTGTGCGACCGCATCCTCATCGGCGGGGCGATGGCCTATACCTTCGCGCTTGCCCGCGGAGGGAAGGTCGGCAAAAGCCTCGTCGAACCGGACAAGGTCGCTCTCGCCCGCGAGCTGCTCGAAGCCGGAGGCGACAAGTTGATGCTCCCGGTCGACACGCACTGCGGCGACGCCTTCTCCTCGAACTGCAACAAGCTCGTCGTCCTCGCGGGCGAGATTCCCGACGGCTACGAGGGTCTCGACATCGGTCCGCAGACGGCCGAACTGTTCGCCGCCGAGATCCGCGAGGCGAAGACCATCGTCTGGAACGGCCCGATGGGCGTGTTCGAGATGCCTCCCTTCGACGAGGGGACGAAGGCGGTCGCGCAGGCCATCGCCGAGACCGACTGCACCAGCGTCATCGGCGGCGGCGACAGCGCGGCGGCGATCGAGCACCTCGGCTTCGCCGACCGCGTCACCCACGTCAGCACCGGCGGCGGCGCGAGCCTGGCGATGCTCGAAGGCAAACGCTTCGAAGCGGTCGACTTGCTCGACGACAAGTGAGCATGCGCGTCATTCCCGCGCAGGCGGGAATCCAGTCGATGCGCGGACGGGATGACATCAGGCAGCGGCGGGGATTGATTCGACCGGCAGCCGACGCCCGCAAATCGAGCCGCGACGGTGTGGGAGCGGACGAATCGGGCCGCGTCCTAAAAACCGCTTCCTTACGGGCGCGGCTCGATGCGCGTGTCGGCGGAGACCACCGGTAGATGATTTTCACCCTGCCATCAGTCGCGGGTCTCGGAGCGCAGCCGTCGCTCCCACCCGGCGGGGGGGCGGTTCGTCTCGCTGGGGATGACCGCGAACATCAGCAGCAGCCAGCCGACGAGCACGTCGTTTTGCGTCGCCGCCGGCGGCGGCTGTTCGGCCGCGAAATAGCCGGCGCCGATCAGCCACGCCCCGACCGCGACCTCGAGCAGGTGGGCGCGCCGCCAGCGGGGGTGAAACGACGCCAGCGCCAGCGCGACCACCACCGCGGCGCAGCCGAGGTCGTTCCACCACAGCAGCGGCTGGTCCGGCGGATGGGTGAAGATGAACGGGCTGATCGCCAGCCAGCAGCCGAACATCACCTCGACGACGCGGGGCCACATGTCAGCGCGCCTCCCGCACGAGTTCGCGGGCGACTTCATCGGCCACGTCGGACGGCCGGCCCCAGACGGTGTGCCACAACGTGCGCCAGCTTCCGGAGCGCTTTCGCACGCGGTGCAGGAACACCAGGCAACTCCACACCTCGTCGTAGGCGAGCCACACCAGCACCAGCGAGATCGCCGCCGTCACCAGGCACAGGAAGCACCAGGAACCGACCACCAATCCCTGCAACGCGACCAGGATCGCGCTGACGATCCCCAGCGGAATCACGTCGAGGCCGAACAGGATCACCATCCACGGCCGGTATTGCCACCGCCGCGTGGAGCCGGCCAATCCGAAGATCGCGTCCCCGAGATAGGCGAACGCGCCGAAGATCGCGTCCGGCAGCAGGAACCAGCGGTGCATCCGATGCGAGACGTCCGACTTCAGGACTTTCGCCGATTGCTCGCCGAACACCGGATCCCACACGCTGCCGATCAATCCCCACTGGAACAGTCCCATGTAGACCGCGATCAGGCAGGCGGCCATCGCCAGCAGGCAGATCGGAATCCGCTGCCGCCAAGCCGACGGATTGTAGTCCCACGGCTCGACCGCGACGTGCATCGACGGGTGCCGGAGGATGTCGTCCATGGCTCTATTCCTCCGGCCACGGCAGGCCGTTCGTCTCGTACCAGCGCTTCGGATCGCGCCGCAGTCGGCGGAGCATTTCCGGCAGCGTCTCGCGCAAGCGATGGCGCGGCTTCCAGTCGAGCAGCGTGCGGGCTTTGGTGACGTCCGCCGCGTAGTGGTCGTCGGCGAGATCGACCATCCACGGTTTGATGAACGTCTCTTCGCCTTCCGACGCCAGTTGTTCCCGCACCCAGGCCCCCGCCTTGGCGACCGTCTTGGGAATGCGGATCGTCGTCCATTCCGTTCCGTGCAGGAACTCGCCGATGACGTCCTGAAGCTCGCCGTAGCTCATCACGTCCGGCTCGGCGATCAGGAACAGTTCGTGGTCGCCGAGTTCGGCCCGCCGTTCGATCACCCGCGCGAAGCAGTCGATGAGATCGTCGAGGTGGACGAACGCCTGCCCCCGGTTCGAATCGCCGGGAAACATGTGGCTCTCGAGCTTCCGTTCGTACACCCGGCTGATCTGCTGCGCGATGGGGAGCGCGCGGCACTCCTCGTCGTAGACCCCGGCGATGCGCAGCACGACCGCCGGAATGTCGCCCCGCTCGTTCCGAATCACCTCCTCCGCGTCGAGCTTCGATCGCGGGTACTCCCACTTGGCGAGCGTGGGGGAATTCTCGTCGATCCACTCCCCCTCGGTCGGCCGCATCACCAGCAAACTGCTCGCGAACACGAACTGCTCGACTTCGAGCGGCCGCAGTTCCCGCAGCAGCCGCGACGTGCCCCGCACCGTCAGTTCGTCGTACAGCGGGCTGGGCTCGCCGGAGAAATCGTAATAGGCGGCGAGGTGCAGCACGCTGGCGATCCGCTCGCCCGCGCGATCGCGGACTTCGGCGATCGCACGCCGCATGCTTGCGTCGTCGGTGAGATCGGCCTCGATGAAGTGGGCCGACTCCGGGAGATCGACGGGAGGCTTGATGTCCAGACCGACCACGCGGCACTTCTCCGCGAGCGCCTCGGCGGCCCGCGAGCCGATGAGGCCGCTGACGCCGGTGATGAGAATCACCGGGCGGTGGCCCGGCTCTTGTTCCGTCGGTCGTTCCATGGGTGGCTCCCTCCGGGGTTCCGCGAAACCGCCAGCGTGCGGCCATCACCCTACCGCGGCGTGCCCCGGGGAACCATCCGCGCGATTCCGCGGCGGACTCCGGGCGGATCACGATCGGCGACGGCGGGCGATCCCCCAGGCTCGCCCGGGTGCGGCAAGTTTTCCGGCGTGCCACTGCTTCGGCCGAGCCGGAAAAACGTGCGCCCGCGGGCAGACCTCCCGCTCGGCCGAAGCAGCGCCTCCCCGCGGGGGCACTGCTTGTCGGGAGCGGTCGCGGAGACGCGGGAGCGACGACGGGTCCACTCCGCTTCCGCCAAACAGTGGCACCGCGCTATTCAAACAAGTCCTCCATCACGAAGTAACCCGTCTCGCGCATTCCCAGACGGCGGTAGGCGTCGTGCGCGCGGGCGTTGTGCCGTTCGACGTACAGCCGCACGCCGACGACGCCCGGCTCGCGCCGCGCCTCGGCGAGCGCATGCTCATAGAGCAGGCGGAACACGCCCCGCCGCCGGAACTCCGTCGCCACGTACACGCTTTGCAGCCACCACAGGTCGCCGTTCCGCCAGTCGCTCCACTCGCGAGTGTGCATCAGCTGCCCGACCGGCCGATCGTTCCGGCAGGCGACGAAGTACCGGCCGCGGCTCGCGTCGGCGAGCACCGCCGCGACCCCCGCGGAAACGGTGTCGCGATCGAGCCGCAAGTCTTCGGTCTCTTCCGCGAGCCGGCAATTGAACTCGACGATCGCCTCGCGATCATCGAGACGCGCCGCCCGCACCACGAATTCGCTCATCGGTCGTCCTCATCACGCGGCTACTTGTCCGCGTGCTTGTAAAGGTACACCCACCCTCGCGGCTCGTCGGTCGCGACGTACTTCACGAACATCGTCACGCCGTAATTGCTCACCGGGGACGCGGTGACGTGCCAGACGAGGATCGTCGGCTGGCGAGTGGGCTTGAAGATCGGCACGTCGGTCGTGTCCTGCTTCGTCCATTCGTCCTTCGTCACGTCGTAAACGTGGAACGAGCCGTCCTTGCCGAACACGAGGTAATCGCCGCTGACGGGATCGGCCGTGATGATCGTCTGCATGGTCCCCACGTTCAGCGGGGACTTTTTCAGCGTGGTGACGTTGCGCTCGGCGTCGAGCTTGTGCAGATCGCTCGATCCGTTCCCTCCGCCGAAGATCACCACCTTGTGAACCGGGCTGTATTCGGAAAAGGTGTGGTAGACGCCCATCGGCAAGTCCTTGCCGAGTTGCGTCCATTTCTCGTCCTCGACGGTGTAGAGCAGCACGTGCCCCTTCGGCCCGCCGCCGGCGCTGTTCGCCACCACGATCCCTTCGAGTTCGGGGAACCAGGTGACCCCGGTGCAGCAGGCGATGTACTCCCGCGTGTCCATCGGCGGAAGCGACGACCATTTCTTCTCGGCGATGTCGTAGCGGTGAATCTCCTTGCGGCTGAAAGGGCGGTAGTAGAAGATGCCGCGCTTCTCGTCGATGGTGTTGTGGTCGTAGCCGTGCGAGGTGCCGCCGCGCGACCAGGGCGGGTTCTCCATCACCGTCCAGGCGTTCGTGTCGGCCGAATAGGTGACGAAGCGCAGCCGGTCGTTGTGATCGCCGCCGCAGTACAGCCATTGGCGGGAATTCGGATCCCACGCGGCACCTTCGTTGTAGCCGAAGATCGCGCCGCTGGCGCCGCGGGCGCGATGCGCTTCGACGAGACCTTGGGTCTTCAGTTCGGCCCACTCGCCGGGCTTCATCGAGGCGGCGAGCTTGCCGAGTTCGGTTTCCGGCGCGTCCTCGGCGAGCGCCGGGAGCGCGAACAAGGTCGGCGCGGCCGCGATGATGAGGGCGGGGATTCGGCGCCGTCGTCGTGTGGCGTGCATTGTCGGGGCCTTGTTCGAAGTGAGTCGGAAGTCGATCCGCGAGAGAGTCGAGAAGTCGCGAAACCGCAAGCGTTGGATCAACGATCATCCGCGTCTTTCATTCTTCGGTTTCGCGTCGGGCATTTCGATCGCGAACTCGATTCGCTGGCGCGGCCAGTCCTCGCCGCCGCGATATGTGGGAGGCCGGACGTCGAGCGGCACCCACAACCGGCCGACCGCGCGGCGGACGTCGGTCTCGGGACCGTCGAGGTATGGGCTGAAGGGATACACCGGCCACGACAGGCTCGCCCGCGGATCGACTTCGATCTTCCAACCGCGGTGGCGGATCCAACCGCCGATCTCTTCCGGGCCGAGCTCGATGCGTTCCTCGCCGAGCGTCACCTTCCTGTTCGCGGTTTCGAGTTCCTCGCCCGCGTGCAGGACGAGTTGCAGGTTGAGATAACCTTCCTGCATCCGTCCGTCGCCGCCGGCGAGCGCGTCGAAATGGAACTTCAGCTTCTCGGGGGTCGGCGGGGGAACGTGCAACTCGACGAAGAACGAGCGGTGCGACAGGCCGAGTCGGTCGCCGTCGTCGGTCATCCGCAGTTTGGCGATGCGCGGCACGGTGGTCACGACGTCGTACTGCTTCTCGCTGATCGTCGCGAGTTCGGGCTGATCGCGGGAGTTCGCCCCGGTGATGATCTGCCCGACCGTATCGTGGTAGACGCCGAGGTTCCCCTGCCGCAACAGGTGGAAGCGGTTGTCGCGGGGAGGATCGAACAGACCGGAGAGGCAGTAGTTCCAAGGGGCGGCGCGGCGGATGCCGGCTTCGACTTTCATCCGGTAATGGAACGCGTCGCGCGTCTGCGGCGCCGGCTCGACCGGGCCTTCGTGATAGTACAACGCCGTCTGAGCGAGGCGGCCGAGATCGCGGCCGCGCAGTTTGCCCGGCTCGAAGAATCGCGACAGGAACTCGGCGTGCCCGCGGCCGTCCGGCCAGTGCGTGAAGCCGAAGTGGCCCCACACGCTCACGCCCCAGTTGCGGTTGCGGCCGTCGATGGTGACGACCGGCCGGCCGTCGGGCCACGTGAAGTGCTTGTGGAAATCGGTCGCGCGGCGGAGCGCCTCGCGGGCGGCCGGATCCTGCGAGTGTTCGTCGTAGATCGCCACGCAGTTCATCGTGATGTAGTTGTATCCCACGGTCGGGCCGTTGTCGGTGAACTCGCCCCAGTAGCCGTCGGGCGTTTGCTCTTCGGCGGCGAAGCGGTGCATCACGCGGCCGCCGAGCCGTTTCCAGTCCTCGTTCTCGAAGATGCAACCGGCGAGATGCACCGCCGAGGCCCACAGCGCGTAATGATTGGGAGACGTGCGGAGGAACGGGCTTTGATAACGAGGAAAGTCGACGCGGGGGGCGACGTTCGCCGCGAACCACTCGATGTTCGTCGCGAGCGCCTTCTTCCACCGCTCGCGACGTTCTTCCGGGAGTCTCGACTCGAGCAGTCGGTATGCGTCGAGCCAGAGGTGGATTTCCCACTCGTAATCCTGCCGGTTGCGCGACTGGTCGCGCTCGCTTTGCAGGGCCGCGACGTCCCCCAGGGCGATTGCCTTTTCGAGAATCTTCTCGTCGCCGAACGACGGATTCGCGGAATGCTCTCGCGTGGACAGCACCGCGGCGATGAACGTCCAACTGGGGCTATAGCGCAGATCCTCGGCCGGCTCGACCCGCTCCAACTCGGCGGCCAGCAGCTTGTAGTAAGCGGCGGGCAAGTCGGCCGCGTGAACGCTGGTCGCGAACGTCGTCACGACGAACAGGCACGAGAGACGAAGAACGGCCCGATGCTTTCTCACGGCGACACCTCCGGTCGTTCGATGGCACGGTTCAACGACGACCGGCAGTCTAACACGGAGCGCGGCGGGAGGCACGCGTGGGCGATGGTTGATGGGTTCGGGGCGGGGGCGGGCGGGAGAGCGCTCCGCTTCGCAGAGCCTTCGCGTCGCGGCTAACCGGGCGCCGTCGCGGCTAACCGGGCGGCGTTGCGGCTAACCGACGGGGACGGGGGGTTTGCCGACCGGGCGGGAGGCGCTCTTTTCGGCGAGGCCACGCGGTGCATACGGTTCCGCATTGGCTCGGGCGTCGGGCTTCACCAGCATTCGCAGCAGCACGATCGACGCGAGCGCCGCGAGCACGAGCGTGGGCCAAGGATACCGGATCACACCCTCGACGGATTTCGCGAACCACTCGAAGGGCGCGTCGCGAAGCCATGCGGGCGGATCGGCCCCGAGTTTTCCATGACCGATGGCGAGCGCGTTGAACAGGAAGTGGAACAGGATCGCCGGGAACAGGCTGCCGCCGCGGATCGCGATCAGTCCCAGCACCAGTCCCAGCAGCGAGGCGTTGAAGACCTGCTGGGGAATCATGTGCATGATGCCGAACGTGAGGCTCGACAGCACGATCGCCAACCAGGTGCGGCCGGTGCTGTGGAACCCGCTGAGGATGAACCCGCGGAAGGCGATCTCTTCGCAGACCGCCGGCGCGACCGCGAACGCCAGCAACACCACCCACCAGGCGTGATCGCCGGCCGACATCGCCTCCATCGCGCGCTTCGCGCCTTCCGGCAACGGCGGGAAGAACCAGCTCAAGCTGTGCTGCAACTCGAATGAAAGCGGGTGCAGCACGAACGGCAGCGCCCCTGCGATCGCCAGAATTCCCAGCGAGGGCATTCGCAGCTTGAACGTCCGCCGCACGCTGGTCGTGAGCATGATGCCCATTAACAGCGCCGGCGTGGCGACGATCACGATCTGCTGGATCATCAACAGCCGCGGCATGTCGTAGCCCGCCACGGTCGCGGCGTTGAACGCCTTGAACGCCGCGAACTGCAGCAGCATGATGAGCACGAAGCAGAACCCGGCCTCGGTGAAGCTGGGGACCGGTCCCTTGTCGCGCAGCACGTGCCGCACCCACAGCCCCAGCTCGAACCGCTCGGCCTCGCGGAACAGCACGTCCTCGCGCGAGAACTGGTCGATCGCCCACCACAGCGCGAGCAGGCTGTAGATGACGCTCGTCGCCAGCACGGGAATCGCGTAGACCAGCGGCTGCGCCGATCCCGACGAGGCGAGCAATTCCCGCAGCAACAGCGCCGGCCCCACGATCGGCATGATGCTGAAGAACGGCGTGATCTCGACCCCGGGCGACAGGCAGAACACCGTCAGCCCCAGCGTGACCATCAACAGCGGCGTCAGGTAATACTGCCCCTCTTTGCTGCTGCGGGCGAACGTGGCGAGCGCCAGGCACAGCGCGCTGAACAGCGCGGCCAGCGGAATCAGCAGCACGAACACCCACACCAGCGAGCCGAACCCGGGAAACGTCAAATCGCCGATGCGCGACAACGTCCCCCCGCCCGCCATCGAGGCCATGTACTTCCCCGTGAGCCCCATGCTCAGCAGGTTCAACAACGCCGTGGACATGCTGAACAGCAACACGGTGAGGAACTTGCCGACCACGATCTCGGTCCGCGAGGCGGGGCAGATGAGCAGCGTCTCCATCGTCCCGCGCTCCTTCTCGCCGGCCGCCAGATCGACCGCCGGATAGAACGCCCCCGTGACCGCCATGATCACCAGCAGCGCGGGGAACAGCTTGCTCCACACGTTGGCGGACAGTTGCTCCTGACGGGCCACGTCGATCCGGTCGGTGTTGACCGGCATGGCGACGGCCCGCGGCAGATCGACGTAATCCAGCCGCTTCTCGAGGATGCTGCGTTCCCACTTCTCGATCGCCTTCCTCACGCGGGAATCCGCGATCACCGATTTCTCATCCGCCCGGTTGGCGATCGACGTCAGCGACGTGTAGCTCTCTTCGTCCGCCGTGTCGAGCGTGCGGTTCTTGAGCTTCTCGTTGATCGCGGCGATCTGCTCCTTGTAGCCGTCCGGCACCACGATCAGCACCTGGATGTGTGTCTGCTCGAACAGAAGGCTGATCTCGCGGTCGATCGCTTCGAGATCCTTCTTCCAGCGCTCCAACTCCGGCCCCGGCGCTTCCGACGCCTGCGTGATCTTGCGGCGCACTTCGTGCCGCGCGCGGATCGGCTTCTCGAGTTTCTGGGCGTCGGCGATCAGCCGCGCCGCGCGCTCGTCGGCTTCATCGCGTGACGCTTCGTCGTCCGGCTCGCCGCGTTCGGCAGACGTTCTCGGCAGATCGGTGATGACGGCGAGCGTGCGGGCGTCGCTCTCGTCGTCGAACCAGACGGGATTGATGCCGTCCCCTTGCAGGAACGCCGGATCGGCCGGCAGGTGTTCCGCCCCCAGCACGACCACCGTTCGCGGCTGCTCGGAAAACAGGACCGTCATCTGCACCATGCCGATCCCGAGTCCCGGGTACAGCAACAAAGGCAGAATGGCGATCATGAACAGCGTGCGGCGGTCGCGCAACTGGTCGCGGACCTCGCGGAGCAGGATCAAGCGGGTGTTTCTCCAGGTCACGTCCTGTCCTCCGCCAACAGACCATCCTCCACAAGCGTTCCGTCGACGCCGAGCCGTTCGGCGAGTTGCCGGTCGTGCCGCGAGATCAGCTCGAAGAACAACTCCTCCATGTCCCGCTCGGCGTAGCGATCCGCGAGTTCGGGGAGCGTCCCCTCGGCGAGGATCCGCCCGCGATGGATGATTCCCACCCGGTCGCACAGCTTCTCGACTTCGCGCATGATGTGCGTCGAGAAGATGATGCACTTCCCTTGGTCGCGGAGGGCGGCGATCGCCTGCTGCACGGCTCGGGCCACCAGTACGTCCAGCCCCGAGGTCGGCTCGTCGAAGATGAGCACCGGCGGATCGTGGACGATCGTGCGGGCGATCGACACCTTCTGCTTCATGCCGGTGGACATCTTCGACCCCAGCAGGTCGCGAATCTCGTTCATCTGCAGCATCGTGAAGATCACGTCCACCCGCTCCTTCAAGCGGTCTTCGTCGAGACCGTACAGGCGGCCGAAGTATTCGACCATTTCGGCGGCGGTCATGCGGTCGTAGATGCCGGTG
>JBBDNT010000317.1:0-10706 GCA_040877445.1 Planctomycetaceae bacterium | reverse complement strand
GGATGACCTCTTTTGACTGACACTCAAGTGACCTCTTTTGACTGACACTTGGCCGATAAAGTGTTGACTTTTCTCGTCCTCCTTACATTCGGAAAATCCGATGACCGAGCCCATCGCTTTCGGGTCGTCGACTTCCCGCGACGAAATCGGCCGCGTCCTCGGCCGCACGCCGAGCGGGGTGTTCCTTCCCACCGCCATCGACGGCGACGAGACCACGATGCCCGCCCCACGTCCCGGCCGGCAGGCGGAACGTGCCTGGTTCGCGCTTGTCGTCTTCGCGGCGATTATTGCCCCGGCGTTCGCCGACGAGGCGATGTCCGCGCCGGCCGTGAAGACGGCACGCCTTCCCTACACCGTCTCGAAGGAGACGACGCGCATCACCGAACCGCTCCGTCCGGACGGTTCGCCGGACTACGTCGCCGCGCTCGACGCGATCGGCCGGGAAGGAGTCACCCCGGAGAACAACGCCGCGGTCCTGTACTGGCGGGCGATCGGCACCCGCGATATCGACGTCGCCGCACGTGAGGCTTACTTCGCGAAGCTCGGAATGGAGGTTCCGCCAGACGACGGCCAGTATCTGCGACCGTCGCAGCGGGTGAGCCAGCTGATCGGCACGCGAGTTCTGACTGTTCCGTGGACCGCGGACGACGAGCCGGTCGTCGCCGAATGGATCCGCGAGCACGAAACACTTCTCGATCTGGTCGTGGAAGGGACGGGCCGGCCGAATTACTACCGGCCGGTGATCGGCGCCGCCGGCGCTGAGGGTGAATTCCCCCTCGTCGCGCAATTGCTGCCCGACGTCCAAGCGTCACGCACCAGTTGTCGGCTGCTCGTAGCCCGCGCCATGCTGCGCCTCGGCGAGGGCCGGATCGCGGAGGCCGAGGAGGATCTGCTCGCGTGCCACCGTTTCGCCCGCCATATCGCATCGGGACCGACGCTGATCGAAGGACTGGTCGGCTATGCGATCGAGCGGATCACGTTCGAGGGAGACTTGGCGCTCGCGCATCACGGCGGCCTCACCGCCGAGCAGGCGACGCGCTATCGAACCCGGTTGGTCGAACTGCCTCCACTGCTGTCGATCGCCGACTACTTCGATCGGGGCGAGCGATACATGTTCCTCGATTTCGTCACGTATGCCGCTGAAGGGAATCCCGGTTCGGTCTTCATTTTCGGCACCGGCAGCGGGCTGCGCGCGAGCATCGTCAATGTGCACTGGCCGTTGATGTCGAAAACGGTCGAATGGGACGTTCCCCTGATTTATGGAAACGAGCACTACGACCGGTTCGTGGAAGCGGCCCGACGCACCGATCGCGCCGAACGTCGGCGACGTATCGCGGAAATCAACTCGGAACTTCAGGCCGAGGGCCGCCGCCTCGACGATCCGCTGTGGCTCGCCTCGCGCGTCATTTTGTCGCTCGATCCGCGGGCCACGAACAGCGAACTCGTCGCCCGCCGATTTATGCACGGGTTCGGATCGTCCCTCGGTGCGGTGAACTCCGTCGCCGATCGTGCGAGCATGGAGCGGGAACTCGCGCAACTCGCGTTCGCCCTGGCGGCCTATCGCGCGGAGCGCGGCGAGTACCCCGCGGAACTCGATCAACTCGCGCCGCGGCACATCGGCGCGATCCCCGGCGACATCTTCAACGAGCGGTCCCCGGCCTATCGTCGCGCGGGCGACCGTTACCTGCTCTACAGCGTCGGCCCGAACGGCATCGACGAGGAAGGCCGCAGCTATGCCTCGAAACCGGCCGGCGACGACATCGTGATCATCTCTCCTCGAATTCGAACCCAACAGAATCCGCCATGACGAACGCCCCACTTCCGGAAGATTCCCCCCGCGACGAGATCGGCCGCGTGCTCGGCCGCACGCCCAGCGGGGTGTTCATTCTCACCGCGAGCGACGGCAGCGGCCGCGAGACCGCGATGCTCGCGAGTTGGGTGCAGCAGGCGGCATTCGAGCCGCCGATGATCACCGTCGCCGTCAATCGCAAACGCTATCTGCACGACTGGCTCGAGAAGTCGCCGCGCTTGGCCCTGTCCATCGTCGGCGAGAAGCAGCGCGAGTTCCTGCGACACTTCGGCAAGGGGTTCGAGCCGGACGAACCGGCCTTCGAGGGGATCGCGATCTCGCGGACGGCCCACGGCCTGCCAGTGCTCGACGACGCGCTCGGCCATCTCGCGGGCCGCATCGTCGAGCGGATGGATGCGGGGGACCACGTGGTGTATCTCGTCGAGATCGAAGAGGCCCACGCCGGCGAGGCGATCACCGAGAAGCAGCCGATGGTGCATATTCGGCGGAGCGGTTTCGGCTATTGAGCGTTCGCGGCCGCCGGCTTTCGACGCAAAGACGCCAAGGCGCGAAGAAACGCAAAGAAATTCCAGCGAGCCTCCCGCGTCAGTGGGGGGAGGCGCCGAACGCCGCAATGGCGTCCTCTAGCCAGATCGTGCGGTGCTCTTCGGCATCCGCGGCTGCGGACCACTCGCGGCGGATCAGATCGAGGTCGATCTCGTCCCGGTTCGCGGTCAACAGCACGCGAATGTCCTCCTGATCCTGCGGCCGAAACGACACCAACTTCATGAGGATCAGCCCCTCGGGCGAAGCGACATACAGCGAATGGCCCTCCGTCCAAGGCAACGCCGTCGCGTTCATCAAGGCTCGGGCATAGAGCGGCAATACCGGCTTCAGCCAGTCGATCCGTACGCTGCCGAATGCCAGCGACGTCATGTGCTCCTGTACGTACTCGCGAATCACCGTGTCTCGATCGAACGTGAAGCCTTGTCGGGCGAGTTCCTCCAGCAATCCGGGGAGGGCAAGCTGCGGAACGTCGAGCAGCACGTCCACGTCCTGCGTGAACCGCGGCCGCCCGCGGAGCAACGTCGCCAGGCCTCCGATGAGCGCGTAGCGGACCGAGCGCGCCGCGAACACCTCCGCGAGTCGTTCCACGGCCGATTCCAAATCTTCCGCCAGCGGCTCATTCTCGGTCGGCATGGCGCGCGATGAACTCCTTGACGGCTTTGTGGGCGAGTTCCTCCTGCTCCAGCGTGTACTGCCGCAGGAACGCCGACTTCGGCGATCTCCGGATCATGAGTGCTCCCGCCCGCAGGATGCCGCGAATCGTGCGCAGCCGCTCCTCCGGCGACAGCCGCCGAAAGCGCGCGGCCTCCTCGGCGAAGACGTCGGCGTCGTTCGGAAAACGGATCGGCAGTTTCATGTCGTGCTCCCAAGATCGAGGATCCGTGTTATTATGGCGACATGATTCCGGAAAGCGAACATCGAACTCCAACGAACCGAGGCGTCGTCCGCAGATCCACGCTCGAAATGCAGGGGCGTGACGACGGCCTGCCTCATGCGACCCCCGCGGAGCGGATGCTCATGGTCTGGTCGCTGACGCAAACCGCCTGGTCATTCAAGGAGCCGCATGGAGTTCAACCCCGACTTCAGAGACATGTTGTCCGCGTTGAACGACGCTGAAGTCCACCGCATCGGCACGGACGAATCCCGTTGCGGAACCGTCGCTCCCAACCGTAGAATAAGTACATGGAGCGCGAGCCGTTGCGGGTGTTCGATTCGTTCGAGAAGGCCGACGAGGCCGATCGGGCGTATTACGCCTCGCTCACCCCGCAGGAGCGGCTCGACGTGATGCTCGAGCTGATCCGCCGCCACCGGGAGTCCCTGGGTGAAGCTGCACAGCGACTTGAGAGAGTTTATCGAGTTGTTGAACGCCCACGGAGTTGAGTTCGTCGTCGTGGGCGGGCACGCGGTCGGGTTTCATGGCCATCCGCGGTATACCGGGGACATCGACTTCGTGGTGAGGCCCACGCCCGAGAACGCGGCCCGCATCGTGCAGGTGCTGCGGACTTTCGGGTTCCCCGACGCCGGTAAACTCGAGGAGAGTCTCACGGACCCGGCGACGATCGTGCAACTCGGTCGGCCGCCGAATCGAATCGACTTGCTCGCGTCGATCAGCGGCGTGACGTTCGACGCGCTATGGACACGGTCCGTACCGGCGACGTTGGATGGTGTCCCCGTTCGTTTTCCCGATCTCGACTCCCTCCTGGCGAACAAACGTGCGTCGGGCCGGGCGAAGGATCTGGCGGACGTCGAGGAATTGGAAAGACCCGATCGGTCGGAAGAATGAACGTCGCCCCGCAGTTACAGGAACGGCCGCGGAAACGCCGCCGCTGGTGGCCCTTCGGCCGCAAGCGCGCCGAGCGCGATGCGCAGCCCGATCTGCTGCGCGAGCTCCGCGCGATCGTCGGGGCCGAGCACGTCCTCGCCGCCAGCGAGGAACTGGTCGTCTATGAGTGCGACGGATACGTCGTCGAGAAGAAGACGCCCGACGTCGTCGTCTTTCCGAGCACCGCCGCCGAAGTCTCGGCCGTCGTGAAGCGCTGCAATGCGCACGGCGTGCCGTTTCTGCCGCGCGGGGCGGGGACGAGTCTCGCCGGCGGTTGCCTGCCCGTCGGCGGGGGGGTGATGATCGCGCTCACGCGGATGTGGCGGATCCTCGAAGTCTCGCTTCGCGACCGCTACGCGATCGTCGAGCCGGGGCTGGTCAATGTACACCTCACGCAGCATCTCAAGGGGACCGGCTATCACTACGCTCCCGATCCCTCGAGCCAGGGGGCCTGCACCATCGGCGGGAACGTCGCGACGAACTCCGGCGGGCCGCACACGCTGAAGTACGGCGTCACCGTCAATCACGTCCTCGGCCTGGAAGTGGTCCTTCCCGACGGCGAGATCGTGCAGCTCGGCGGACCGGCGGAAGATCAGCCCGGCTACGATCTCACCGGCCTGTTCGTCGGCAGCGAGGGGACGCTCGGCATCTGCACGAAGGCGATCGTCCGCCTCTCGCGCGATCCCGCCGCGTATCGCACGCTGCTCGGGATCTTCGAGACGGTCGCCGACGCGACGAAGGCGATCAGCGAGATCATCGGCGCGGGAATCGTCCCGGCCGCGCTGGAGATGATGGATCAGGGAATCGTCGAGGCGTTGGAGCAGGCGTTTCACTTCGGGTTTCCGCTCGATGCCGGCGCGGTGCTGTTGATCGAAGTGGATGGATTGGAGATCGCGGTCGATGACGAGGCCCGGCGGATCGTCGAACTCTGCACCGCGAACGGGGCGCGTGAAGTCCGCCGGGCCGAAACCGAGGAAGAGCGACGCCTGTTGTGGAAGTGCCGCAAGCAGGCGTTCGGGGCGATCGGCCGGCTGAGCCCGAGCTACTGCACGCAGGACGGCGTCGTCCCACGGACGAAACTGCCGGAGATCCTCGAGTTCATCACCGCGACGAGCGCGAAGTACGGCGTGCGAATCGTGAACGTGTTCCACGCCGGCGACGGCAACATCCACCCGATCCTACTGTTCGACGAGCGCGACGCGGAGCAGGTGAAGCGGGTCATCGCGGCGGGGGAAGAGATCCTCGAAAAGTGCATCGAACTTGGGGGGAGCGTGACCGGCGAGCACGGCATCGGCGTCGAGAAGATCGAGCTGATGCACCGCCTGTTCGGCGAGGCGGATCTCGCGGTGATGGAAACCCTCCGCCGCACCTTCAACCCCGAAAACCGCCTCAGCCCCGGCAAGATGCTCCCCACGGCGGGGGCGTGCGGAATGGAGCACATCGAACGCAGCCATCCGGGAAAACAGGCGGCGTCGTGAGATTGTCAGTGGTCCGTTGTCAGTCGTCCGTTGACGGTTTCGCCGCGCGAGGTGGGTGGTAGATTGCTTGGGATGCTGAACCATCGAGGGAGCAATGGGATCGATCACGCTGTTCGCGGAAGGTGTGCCTGTTCCTCCGGGCGAGGACGCGCTGACGTTACTATTCGCCGGATGGCGATCACATTCCCGATCCATCCGAATCGCTTCTCCGTGGTTTGATCTTCGATCGCGGGCAGGACTACTACGACTGTGGCTGGGGTGGCGGGGCGCTCAAAGTGATGCGGCACACTCCATACAGCGTTGTTGCGCTGCACGATCAACCCTCGCTGGAGTTCTTCTTCATCGAGCCGCACGGCTTCTTCTTCCGGTGCTTCACGAGAATCGGATCGCCCGTGGTAACCTATGACGGTTCCGGGTGCGAGCATCTGGTGAAGCACTACTATGGGGGCGATCCGGAGCCGATCCCCGTTGCATGTTGCGTCCCCCGCCAAGTCGCATGGGAGATCGTCCAAGAATTCTGCCGGTCACAGAAGTGCTCGTCAGCGGCGAACTGGACCAAGTGGTCCGACCTCGAACTTCCTTGGGAAGAGTGGGGTTTGGCGTGACATTCACCTATGATCTGCCCTCCGCACGGCCTGCCCGGCTGAAGCGTCATCGCGATGGTGCTCTCGGAATCGATCACCGCAGACGCTGATGGGCGTTACTTCCGAGCACGGCATCTGGCGGTGATCGCAACCGATCAGGGCCGCTCACTTCGGCCACATCACGTTCCGCTGAGCTGGGAGATGCACCCTTTCACGCGTTGCGCCAGTTGTCGAGCTTCAGCCCAGGGATCCACGCGAAGTGGGCGGTGTTGACGGTGACGAGCGTGCGGCCGTGATGCAGCGCCGTCGCGCCGATGATGAGGTCGGCGTCCTTCGGCGTCGATTCCTGCCGGCGACCGGATACCCACAGGTCCGACGCGCGATCGAGAATCTCATCGCTCACGGGCAGGATCAGCGTGTTCCGACAGAACGCGTCGAATTGCAGGAGTTGCGCTGTCGGTATCGAGCAGCGACTCGTCCATGCGTCACTCGACAGGCCGGCTGAGGTCCGCGCGGGTCAGGATGATGCGCTCCCAATCGGCGATTTCCTCGTCGGTCAACCCCGCGTAAACGTCGCACCAGTCCGGAAGCGCCGCCTCTCCGCCCAGAACCTCGCCGACGGAAGCCAGTGCCGTTTTCGGTTCCGCTCCGGGCCGAGTGATGCGATTCACCAGTTGCTCGTCCCCGCGCAGCGCCCGGCCGAGAACATGTTCCACCACCGGGCGATCTTCGGGAGCGATTTCCGCGACATCGCGAATGACCGTGTCCATGAAACGATCGTACCACGACCTGGGGCTGCCGGAAAGCCGATTCGGATCGCGATCCACCAGTTCGACAAGCATCGCTTCGTTAGATGCTCTCGCCGAGGGAAAGGCCGATCTTGCCGCCAGTTGCGGGGCGCGGGCGGGGAGGGATGATTTCGATATGGCCGCGCGTTCATTCGTCTTGACCCGTTTGCCCCTTCCGGCATAGGATTCCCCGCTCGAATCGCCGAAGGAGCGAACTCATGCTGCGCAGGCGGCTCATTCAATTCGTGATCGCGTGCCTGGTCGTCGCCGGGATTGCCGCCGGTTCCTTCTGGTGGGGGCTGCGCCAGGTTCCCGATTTCTATCAGCGGGCGCTCGCCCGGCATCCGGATCCGGAAATGCGGCAGGAATCGGCCAAGGAGTTCGATCAACGCGCCTGGCGATTGGTCGCCGAGCTGCAACACGCGCGGGAGTGGTCCGAAGAGTTTCTTCAGGACGACGTCAACAACTGGCTCGCGGAAGAGCTGCATTCGAAATATCCCGAGCTGGTTCCGCCGGGGATCGAGCAGCCGCGCGTCATGTTGCGCGAGGGGGACGTGCAGATCGGCTTTCGCTACGAGGATTCGCAGTTCCAGGGAATCATCAGCCTCGAAGTGCGGCCGTGGGTTCCCGAAGCGAACCTGCTCGCGATCGAGGTTCGCTCGGTGAAAGCCGGGCTGATCCCCATTCCGCTGGACCAAGTGATCGAGGAGGTGACGCGGCGGATTCAATCCAGCGGCTGGCGCGTCGAGTGGAAGGAAGTCGGCGGGAACGACGTGTTGCTGGTGCATCTCGACCGCGGCGCCAGCGAGCAGCCGGTGCTCGAGCGAATCGATCTCGCGGCCGGCTCGGTGCGGATTTCCGGCACGCGGAAGGCCGGCGGCTCCAGCGGGACGCCGCAGCCGTTCCGTATTTCGTCGCTGTTTCAGGCGCATGGAGAGGCCGGCGGTGAGTGAAGCTGCCAGTCTTCGTCGCCACGGCACTCGAGCACGAACGTCCCGCGCAGCCGCGTGCCCGCGAAGTCGATCTCGATTCGCTCCGCCGACGCCACTGGTTCGGCATGTCTCTCGGCGGCCGGCGTTTCGGCGCGAATGTCGTACGTCCCCGCGTCCCATCGGGTGACGCTCCCGCGATCGCCGCCGATCGGGCCTTCGTAATCGAGGTACAGCGGGCGGTGATCGGGCAGCGGCTCGGCTTCGATGGTCTCGACGGACAGCGGTTCCGCGAGCAACCGCCACGCGCGCAGCACGTCTCCCTGCTCCAAGAGAAGATCCCAGTGGAGAAACGGATGATCGTGCGTCAGAATCGCGAAGCGGGGCATGGCATCGTTCCATCGTGGGCTTGGTACGACATTTGCCTTTCGCTCGATTATCATGTCCACCCACTGCGACTGACAACCGACGACCGACAGCGGACCATCGCCCATGACCCCCAAAGAAGTTCTCGCCCTGATCCGCGAACGGGAGATCCGGGCCGTCGATCTGCGGTTCATGGATTTTCCCGGCACGCAGAAGCACTTCACCGTTCCGGCGAAGATTCTCTCGGAGAAATCCTTCGAAGAGGGTTTCGGATTCGACGCCTCGTCGATCCGCGGCTGGCAGGCGATCAACGAAAGCGACATGCTCGTCGTGCCGGACGCGGCGACCGCCTTCGTCGACCCGTTCATGCAGCACACGCTCAGCATCACCTGCAACATTCAGGATCCGATCACCCGCGAGGATTATGCCCGCGATCCGCGCAACGTCGCCCGCAAAGCGACCGAGTACATGCGCTCGACCGGCATCGCCGACGTCGCGAATTTCGGGACGAAGGCCGAGTTCTTCGTGTTCGACGACGTCCGCTTCGACCAGAACGAGCACGAAAGCTATTACCACATCGACAGCGTCGAAGGACAGTGGAACCGCGGTCGGGCGGGCAATCGCCCGAATGCCGGTTATGCGATCCGCCACAAGGAAGGCTACTTCCCGGTCCCGCCGGCCGACACGCTGCAAGGTCTGCGCACCGAGATGATGCTCGCGTTGATGGAGACCGGCGTCGAAATCGAGTCGCAGCATCACGAGGTCGCCACCGCCGGGCAGTGCGAAATCGACATGCGGTTCAGTCCGCTCCTTCGCACCGCCGACAATCTCCTCCGCTACAAGTACGTCGTGAAGAACGTCGCCGCCCACCATGGAAAAACGGCCACGTTCATGCCCAAGCCGCTGTGGAACGACAACGGCTCGGGACTGCATCTCCACTTCTCGCTGTGGAACGAGGGAAAGCCGCTGTTCGCCGGGTCGGGCTACGGCGGCCTGAGCGACACGGCGATGCACGCGCTGGGAGGAATCCTCGAACACGCGCCCGCGCTGCACGCCTTCTGCTGCCCGACGACGAACAGCTACAAGCGGCTCGTTCCCGGCTTCGAGGCGCCGATCAATCTCACCTACAGCTCGCGGAACCGCTCGGCGGCGATCCGCATTCCGGTCCACAGCCCCGGCCCCGAGAGCAAGCGGTTCGAGCTGCGGTTCCCGGATTCATCCTCGAACGGCTATCTCGCGCTCGCGGCGGTGCTGTTGGCGGCGCTCGACGGCATTCAGAACCGCACGTCGCCGGGCGACCCGCTCGACAAGGACATCTATGACCTTTCACCGGATGAACTGAGCGACGTCCCGCGCACGCCAGGTTCGCTCGAAGAATCGCTCGCGGCCCTGCGGAACGACCACGACTTCCTGCTGCGCGGCGACGCCTTCACCGAAGACGTGATCGACACATGGATCTGGTACAAGACCGCCCACGAAGTGAACGCCCTCCGAGAGCGCCCGCACCCGTACGAGTTCGCGATGTATTACGATATTTGAAGAAGCACGATTCCATCGATTTCGCATCAACATTGGTCGATTGCCCGCGCAGGCGAAATGGACGGGATCAGGCGAGCTCACATTGCCCTCGGCGGGAGCGGACTGCGTCTGCGGGCGACAACCCAACAGTTGAACCGAGCTTACGCGATAGTGCTCGCGTCCCACTTTCAGGGATTCTGCCGCGACCTGCATTCCGAGTGCGTGGATCATATCCTCGACGTGCTCTCTCCGCCCCCGGCGCTCCGGAGCTTGTTGGAAACGGGAATTGACCCGGGGCCGGCAACTGGATCGCGGAAATGCACAACCCGCCAGTCTCGGAGCCGACTTCAGTCGCCTCGGGATCAGATTGTGGGACAGGCTGGAGCTGTCAGCACCTTCTTCGGCGGGTTGGAAAGACGATCTCGAAACCCTCAATGAATGGCGAAAACGCCGTCGTTCATCAGGACTTTACTTCACCGCGGCTGGGCGGGAGAATGAACCTGCGGCTGGCTGAAGTGCGGCGGTGGAGGAGTTCGTGTTCCCGTCTGGCGATGGCCATGGATGATGTGCTCCGGTGGCATCTTCACGGTCTAACCGGCGCTTCGCCCAGGTGAGCGAGGAGACTTAGAACCTGTCCATATTCAACTTCGCACCGCGAACGTTCCGGTATCGTTCGCGCTGCGAGAATTTTCGACGCGAAGATCGTTGAAGATCGGGAAAGCCTCACGCAAAGGCGCGAAGGCGCAAAGCATCGCCGGCCGCTTCGACCTGCTCGCCTGGACGCAACGAAAAGTCGCGAAGGCCCCAGCACGGCACAGCCGCAACCGAAGCGGTTTTCACCACGGATCACACGGATCGACACGGA
>JBBDNT010000316.1:0-10709 GCA_040877445.1 Planctomycetaceae bacterium | reverse complement strand
GCGACGGGTGGCGGGGGCGCTCCGCAACGCGGAAGCCCCCGTGGGGCGCGACGGGGGCTTTCGCTGCGCGAAGCGCCCCCGCCACCCGACTCTTTGGAAAGCGCCGCTTCGGAGGCAATAATCCTCCCCCCGCCGGCGGCGGGCTTGGGGCGCTATGCCTCCGCCGTCTCGCGCTCGACGATCTCCAGCCCCGGCACGGTGATCGCCATGATCTTCACCGCCGTGTGCTTCTGGCGGTGGCCGGTGTGGCGGCGGGAGTTCTTGCGCTTGCGGAACTTCTGGACCTCGAGCTTCGGCCCCTTCTCCAAGGGAATCACCACTTCCGCCTCGACGGTCGCCCCGTCGACCAGCGGCGCGCCGAGCTTGCTCGCGCCCCCGCCGTTGGCGAGCAGCACTCGCTCGAACGTGAGCTTGTCCCCCTTCTGCGCGTCGCCGCGGAAATCGACGGTGAGGGTTTCTCCCTCGCGGACGCGGTATTGACGGTTGCCGTCGGAAATGACTGCGAACATGGATCGAGGGTCGAAAGTTGAGGGTCGAGGATTCCCGGCGAGCGGCCGGCGTGAGCCGGCCGGTGCGTACCGGGGAGCTAACGCTCCCCGCTCGCCATCAAAGACGTAGATTATCCGATCAGCGACGGGATTTCGAGTCCGCGGGGAGCAGATTCGGGATCTCCGCCCCGATGTCGTTCCGGCCCCGCAGCGACAGGTGCTCGGGCGGCACGTCCATGCGGGCGGTGATGACCACCGTCACCGCGCAACGATCCTCCAGCTCGGTGATGTCTTTGCGTTTACGGTTGTTCAGATAACTGGCGACGCGGTCGTGGACTTCGAGATCGATCCGCTTCACCTGGTCGTTGCTCGCCGCGGTCATCAGCAGCCGCATGACTTCGATCGCCAGGCTCTCGGCGGTCTTGACCTGTCCGACGCCTCCGCAGGCGGGGCAGTCTTCGTAGACGCTGCGCCGGAGCGACGGGCGGATTCGCTGGCGGGTCATTTCGATCAGGCCGAAGGGGCTGATGCGGAGCACCTTGGTGCGGGCCCGGTCGCGCTCGACGGCTTCGCGCAACCGCCTTTCGACGGCGCGGCGATGCCGGTCTTCGCGCATGTCGATGAAGTCGTTGACGATCACTCCGCCCAGGTCGCGGAGGCGGATTTGCCGGGCGATTTCCTCCGCGGCCCGCAGGTTGACCTGGTAGGCGGTTTCCTCGGCGTTGTCGTCGGCGCGGAAGTTCCCGCTGTTGACGTCGATCGCCACGAGGGCCTCGGTTTGGTCGATGACGATCGACCCGCCCCCCTTCAGCGGAACGTGCCGGTTCTGGATGCGGGTGATCTCGTTCTCGATGTCGTACTTGTGGAACAGCGGCTCGCGGCCTTCGTAAAGCTGGATGCGGTTGACGTGCCGGGGGAGCACGGCCTTCATGAACTCGCGGGCCTTTTCGTACATTTCGGGCTGATCGATCCAGACGGCGTCGATCTCCGCGGTGTAGATGTCGCGGATCGTGCGGATGATCATGTCGCTTTCTTCGTAGATCCCGAACGGCCCCTCGGACTTCTTCAACCGGCGGACGATGGTCCGCCACAGCCGGGCGAGATAGTCGAGGTCGCGCTGCAAATCGTCCTTGGTGCGATCGACGCCGGCGGTGCGGACGATGAACCCCAGCCCCTCGGGCGGGCTCAACTCGCGCATCATCGAGCGCAATTGGCGGCGGGTGGTGTCGTCGGCGATCTTGCGGCTCACGCCGACGCGGTGCAGCGCCGGCATCAGCACGAGGTAGCGGCCGGGAATGCTGATGTAGGTGGAGAGGGTGGGGCCTTTCGTTCCCAGTCCTTCCTTGATGACCTGCACCAGCACTTCGCTGCCGCGCTGGAGGATTTCCTGGATGGGGGGCTTGTTGCGGACGCTGCGTTCGTTGACGCGTCGTCGGGGCCGCGGGGCGCGCGGGCCGTTTCCGCCGTTTCCGCCGCCGCCGTTCTCCAGGTCTTCGCCGAAATCGCCGTCGCCGTCGTCGTCCTCGTCGTCGCCCCCTTCGTCTCCGCCGTTTTCAGGGGCGAGGTGCTTGTAGTACTGGTACTCGACGTCGCTGACGTGGAGGAAGCCGTTGCGTCCGACGCCGAAATCGACGAAGGCGGCCTGAATGCTGGGCTCGATGTTGACCACCTTGCCCTTGTAGATGTTGCCGACGAAGTTATCGAGGCTGTTGCGTTCGACGTACAGCTCTTCGAGCACGCCGTCCTCCACGATGGCGATCCGGCTTTCCTCCGGCTGGAGGACGTTGACGAGCATTTCCTTCTTCATGGACTACCCTTCGTCTGGAGAGACGAACAGGGTGCGGCTCGTCGTCGGCGGATGTCGTCGCGCGGCCGGGGGGCGCGGTCGTGGCGGGAATTCGCCATGATGCGTCGGCACGGGGCGCGGCGGGATCCGAACGAAGACCGATGCGGGCCTGTTCCGCGGGCGCGACGGCGACCGGGCGACCGGCGGAGAAGGCTCCGGAAGGGAGCGTCTCCGTCGAGTCCGGGTCGCGGATGGCGGGCGGAAAAGCCATGCCCGAAGCGCGGCGCCGCGGCGCTTGGTCCGCGCCGGCGTCGGCCGCGACAGGGCGGCTCGACCGGCGGGGGCGCCGCGCCGCGAACGCATGGCCGACCGGCGGGACGAAATCCTCCGCGAGCGCGCGGGGCGAATCGAGCCGGCGCGCGCCGCTGGGAAGATCGTCGCCGATCGGCCACGTCTCGCAATCGGTCTGAAAACGTGTCTGCACTCTGTTCGAACCTGGGTGATTCGTTGTGCGCGGGCCGCGCCCGCGCGACGGGAACTTGAAAGCCTTCTGTTTTCCGCTCTGTCTCCGTGTCGCAGGCGTCTTCGTGTCTTGGTCGCGTCACATCAGCAGGTCCGGACACAGCCGGCCCAACTCGCCGCGAAGGTAGCTTTCCACGTCGCGGGCCACGTCGAGCGTGGCGGCGTGGGCCGCGATCTCCTCGGCCTGCGGAATCGTGATGCTGCGGATGACTTCCTTCAATTCCGGAATGGCGTGGGGCGTGACGCTCAATTGACGAAGCCCCATGCCCAACAACAAGGGGACGAATTTGGGATCCGAACTCATCTGCCCGCAGACGGTCACCGGCACGTCGTGCTTCCTGCCGGCGTCGATGACCATCCGCACCAGCCGCAGAATCGAGGGATCCCCCGAACTGTACAGTTTGGCGACCGAGGGGTCGGCCCGATCGACCGCCAGAGTGTACTGGATCAGGTCGTTCGTTCCTATCGAAAAGAAATCCACTTCCCCCGCGAATTCCTCGGCCAACAGGGCCGCCGATGGAACTTCGACCATCATACCGACTTGCACGCCCCGCTGAAACGGCACGCCCTGCTCCTCGAGATCCTCGGCCACGTCTCCCAGAATCATCTTCGCTTGCCGCAGTTCCAACAGCGACGCGATCAACGGAAACATGATTCGCACGTCCCCGTCGACCGCCGCCCGCAAAATCGCCCGCAACTGGGTCTTGAACAGCGGCAGGTTCTGCAAACTCAGCCGGATGCTGCGCAGCCCGAGCACCGGATTCGTGCTTTGCGGATACAACCGGCTGAACGAGGCCGGAACCTTGTCGGCCCCCAGATCGAGCGTGCGGATCACCACCGGCTTGCCGGGAAACGCGGCGGCGACGCGGCGATACGCCTCGTAATGGTCTTCCTCGGTCGGCTCCTGGTCCTTTTCGAGGAACAGGAACTCGGTGCGGTACAGGCCGATGCCGTCGGCCCCGCGCTGCGTGCAGTGTTCGACTTCGTCCGGGAACTCGATGTTCCCCATGATGTGGATCCGCACGCCGTCCTTCGTCACCGACTCGACTTGCCGCAGCAGATCGAGCCGATCCGAGACGTCCTTGAAGCGGGCGACGGAATCGCGGCAGCGCTGCAGCGTCTGCTCGTCGGGATCGATGATGACTTCCCCGTGCGTGCCGTCGATGACGATCATCTCGCCGCCGGCGACGTCGGACAGGAACGAGCCGATGCCGACCACGGCGGGGAGTTCGAGCGCCCCGGCGAGGATGGCGGTGTGGCTGGTGTGCCCGCCGACCTCCGTCGCGAAGCCCTGCACGAAGCGCTTGTCGAGACTGGCGGTCTCACTGGGCGTGAGATTGTGGGCCAGCACGACGACCGGCTCGGTGAGATGCGACAGTTCCTCGCGTTTTTCCCCCAGCAGGTGCTTCAACAGCCGCTTTTCGAGGTCGTAGATGTCGGCCGCCCGCTCCGCGAGATACGGGTTCCCCAGCGATTGGAAAATCTTGGCGTGCTGGCGGAGCACCCGGCTGGCGGCGAACTCGGGCGAGTAGCATTTCTCGCGAATCAGGCCTTCGACGTCCGCCGCCAGACGCGGATCGCGAACGAGCCGAAGGTGCGCCGCGAAAATGTCGCCGTATTGCGGGCCGAGGCGTTCGGCGGCTTCCGTCGCGTTCTCGGCGATCTCGACGCAGACGGCGTCGACGGCTCCCTGGAACCGGGCGATTTCCGCCTCGACCGCATCCACGCTCACGAACCGCTGCGGAATGCGGAAACTCTCCGTCCCCAGCACGAGGGCGGGGCCCACGGCGAGTCCGGGAGAAACGGCGATTCCACGGCGAACCTGCATTTCGTCAGTGGTCAGTGGAGAGTGGAGAGTGGAGAGTGGAGAGTGGTCAGCGAGCCTCCCGCGTAAGCGGGGGGAGGGCGGTGCGATCAGAGATCAGTGTCGGCCCTTGGGAGTCGAAAAGAAGCAAGGGCGGTCGCGCTTCCTTCTTCCGTCCCCGTCACTCCGGGAAGTCGGATTCGAAGAGTTCGAGGAGTTCGTCGAGCACCGCCTGGGCGTCCGGCCCGCGGGTTTCGATTTCGATCTCCGTCCCCTGCTGAGCGTCCAATGTCATCAGGTCGAGCACGTTCTTCGCATCGGCCGATCGCTCGCCGTTGCGCAGGTGGACTTCGGCGTCGTGACGGCGCACGGACTCCGCGATCAGGGAGAGTGGCCGCAGGTGCAGCCCGTCCGCCTGAGTCACGCTCACTGTGGCGCGGCAAACCGATTCCTGCATGGCCGGAATCGCCGATTCGGGATGGGACGGGACGACGGAAATCGCACGGAGCGCGGCAGACGATCAATCCAGTTGATTGTCATCCGCTTCGTGGAGCAGATCCACCACGTCCTGCCGGCTGTTGGCCTGCCGAAGGAAGTTGCAGAAATTCTGATTGCGGAGATGACGCGAGATGTTCTCGAGCCCGCGGAGATGGTCGCCGGGCCGATCGGGAGGGGAGATGAGCAGAAACAGAATGTACACCGACTCGCCATCGAGACTGGCGAAGTCGATCCCTTCCTTGGCCAAGGCGACGGCGGCGACCAGGCGATCCACCGAGGCGTGCTTGGTGTGCGGGACCGCCACGCCGTTGCCGATCCCCGTCGATCCCAGCTCTTCCCGCTTGAGGATCGCCGCGACGATGCTCTCCTCCTGGTCGGCGGGGATGCTGCCGCTGTCCTTCAGACTGGCGACCATGGCCCGGACGGCGTCCTCTTTCGAGTTGGCCGCGAGTTCCGGGACGATCGCCTCGGGCACCACGAAATCGCACAACTTCATTCGCTGCTCCTTCACCGGCGGAGGGGGTGCGGCCGCCTCCAGGCATGATCGATCGATGCTCCAGGCTCGCCGACTTCGAACGAAGTGCGGCGGCCGGCGCTGAATTCACTCTTCTTCTTCCAAATCGTCATCCGTCGCCGCGTCGTCCGCGGCACTGGCCGCCACGTCGTCCTCCCCGCGGCCTCGGTCCCGGCGATGCTCTTGCAGCCGGTCTTTGTAACGGCGGATCTGCTGTTCCATTTTCGCCAGCGCGCGGTCGAACGTCGAGGGCACGTCCTCCCCCGTGACCTCGGCCACGAAATTGTTGCGGTGCTCGGCGTCGACCACGATTTCCACCGAAACCCGGTCTTTCTCGAACGCGACCGTGACCTGAATCGCCGTGACCCGCTCGAAATACGTCAGTAGTTTTTCGGCCTTCCGGCGGATGTGGTCCTCGGCGTCGGGCTTGATGTTTCCGTGCCGGCAGGCGATGGCGACTTGCACTCTGGTTTCTCCTAGCCTTGTTTCGCCCGCTATTCCCCGGGCGTTCCGGATTCTACATCGCTCACCGGGACATTGCCAGCGTTCATCGTCCCGGCGAGCAGGTCGCCGTGTTCCCCCCGGCGGCGGATCAGCCGGCAGGCGCCGTTCGCCACCCAGTCTTCCGGCGGAACAGGATGGCTCAGGAACCCCAGCGGACTCGCGCTCCGCCCGTACGCGCCCGATTGGAACACCGCGACCAGATCCCCCGCTGCGACCGCCGGCAGATGCACACCGCGGCCCAGCACGTCCAACGGCGCGCACAGCGGACCCGCCAGTTCGACCGGGCCATGCGGCGATTCGCCGAGTCGTCCGGCCAACGCGATCGGATAGTTCCGCTTGACCGATTGCCCCAAATTCCCCGAAGCCGCCAGATGGTGATGCATTCCGCCGTCGAGAATGGCGAATGTCGTCTCTCGGGATCGCTTCACGTCGAGCACCCGCGCCAGATAAATGCCTGCCTCGGCCACCAGAAATCGACCCGGCTCGAGCACCAGCCGCGCCTCCGACAGCCGCGGATCGCGGCGCGCTTCGTCGGCGATACCGGCCAGAACTTCGCCGAACCGGCGGAGGTCGAGCGGCTGTTCGTGCGGGAAGTACGGCACGCCCAGTCCGCCGCCGAAGTCGATCGTTCGCAACGGCTCGCCCGCGAGATCGGCGACTTTCCGCGCGATCCGCAACGCCGTGCGATACTGCCGCTCGAACACCGTCGCGTCGAGAATCTGCGTCCCCGTGAAGAGATGCACGCCGTGCAGCACGAGATGCGGCAGGTCGCGGAGCAATCCGACCGCTTCCGGAAGCAGACTCTCGTCGATGCCGAACGGGGTGGCCCGGCCTCCCATCCGCATCGCGCCCCCTTCGGCCTCGGAGTCGGCGTTGATTCGCAAGGCGACGGCAACGCGCCGCACGGAATGTTCCCCCTGCCGGTTCGCCGCCAAGGCGTTCAGACGCGCGAGTTCGCGGAGCGATTCGACGTGAATCTCCCCCACGCCCGCGTCGAGCGCCGCCGCCAGGTCGTCGTCGGTCTTCGCGGGTCCGGCGAAGATGATCCGTTCGCCCGGACTTCCGGCCGCGAGCGCCTGGAACAACTCGCCTCCCGAGGCGATCTCCAGTCCGCAGCCCCGCTCGAGGAAGTACCGCAGAAACGCCTGGTGCGGATTGGCTTTGATCGAGTAGTGGACCTCGAACTCCGCCGGCAGCGCGCTCTGGAACGCCGCCCATTTGCGGTCGAGCACGTCTTCGGAGTAGATGTACGCGGGGGTGCCGAATTCCTCGGCGATCTTCCCGACCGGCACGCCGCCGATGTGGAGTTCGCCGTCGATGGCGTGGTACCAGTCGCGGACGATCTCCGCGACGTGGTCGAAACTCGGCCGCGGCGGGGCGATGCGGGCCGCGACGCGCTGCGCGAGATCCGTCATGCCGGCGCCTCGCGCTTGGATTCGACGAAGCGCGTGAGGGCGGACAGCGTTTCGAAGTTCTCGCCGACGATTTCTTCGTCCGAGACGAGAATTCCGAACGCCTCTTCCAGA
This sequence comes from Planctomycetaceae bacterium, assembly GCA_040877445.1. Taxonomy (GTDB): domain Bacteria; phylum Planctomycetota; class Planctomycetia; order Planctomycetales; family Planctomycetaceae; genus JBBDNT01. The sequence goes on along the minus strand of JBBDNT010000316.1, from coordinate 3,067 downwards.
AACGACACGATCCCCAACACGCCGAGCGAATCGACGACGCCGTGCTCGACCAGCGACAGATCGGCGGCGAGCACCTCTTCGGTGGCGAGGGGGAACTGTTCCAGCAGGAACTCGTGAAGGGCTTCGCGAGTATCCACGGCGGACGACATGAGGGGCCTCCTCGGATCGGCGGGACCAAGAGGGGGTGCTCCCGCGGTTGCTTGATTGCGCCGGAAGCGCCGCACGGTGATTCACGATGGCCGCGCCGCCTCGAATCTCGCCGGACGCGCCGGGAAATCGCGGGCGGAACGTGAGTCAAGCATAGCCCGCGGGGGGTCCGCGGGGGGGCGAACCGGCGATTTCGCTCGTTCGAGAGGCGGCAGAATCGTCATCGCCGCTCGGATCGCGAGTTTCGGCACGATCGCCACCGCAAATCGCGGCGCGGCGAAGCCGCAACCAAAGGCGAGTTTCGACGCAAAGACGCCAAAGGCCGCCAAGGTGCGCAATGAAGACGAACAAGCAGAGCGAGCCTCCCGCGTCAGCGGGGGGAGGCGATCGAACCACCAAGTCACTTTCACTTCCGCACTTTCTGCGCGAATTCGCGACCACGGATCACACCGATGGACACGGATGCGATGACGATCCGTGCTGATCCGTGCCCATCCGTGGTGAAAATCCCGCCCTGGTCGCGGCTTCGGCGGCGCTGCGCGGAGCAACCGAATGCGGCTGCGGCGGTCATCGCCGTCGACCACGATCGACAGCACTCCTTCGCACGGCGGCAGTTCGACGGGTGCGGAAGGTTACGTAGCCGTAGCCGACTTCGGCCAATTCGTACTCGTTTCCGTCAATGGAGAGCCGAAGGCGGACGCGGGACGAATACCGGGATGGAGGGTTCACAGGACGATCCTTCCGAGAAGATGCCGGAGCGACTTCGATTTCGGATAACTGTCCTAGCAGTGTGTTGGTCAGCTACGGATGGCACACAGGATCACGGATCGAACAGCGTGCGCTGGTGCGAGTCCGCTTGGCCTTGTTCTCTCGCGTACCGAGACGTTGCGAGACGAATCATCTTTGCAACGTTGGGACTGGCGTTACGAAACAGGATCTTGACGTTTGGATGGGCGAGGGGGAACACCCGAAAAATCTCGTCAGCGAAGGACTGGCCGATCATCTCGACACCCTGAAAATCCAGCATGACTTCTCGGAATTTGTCGAATCGCGATAAGACTCGCTTGGCTTGAGATCGCGACACCAGCTGTTCATTGTCGTATTGGGCAATTTGAATTGGAACATGTGTTTTGGAAAATGCAAACTCGTCATTTTCGTCGAGCGGACAGAACTGGTCATACACTTCCGCTGGAGTGCGGACATTTGCGGTCGAGATCGTGAAGTCCACGAAAGTGCCTTCAATCGGTGTGCGGTCCAATTCGTAGAGCCAGTCGTCATCCGGTTGGACATGAGTGAACAGCAGTTTGCCGGACGCCAATGTGAATATATCAACCATTCGCGATGTGAAGAAAATACCGTATCCGGAGTGGCGCGCTGGGCTTGTTGTCAGCTTCCCTTTGGCCAATTCGAGAATTGCTTCTCTTTCGTCTGCCAGCCCACAGGCTTCTTTCACCTTGCGAAATACGCCGATGCCGCGATCAGCGATGCGAAATTGGATGCTGGCCGCGGTATGCAGCATCTGGACTTCCACTTCCGCACTTTCCGAATGGTCGATGGCATTATTGAGCATCTCTGTAAAACCGGTGCCGCAGATATCGACCACGTTGGCTGGCACACCAGCCAGGAGAGGCTTGATCTCGTTCGACCAAGGAACGTCTTCCTGAAGTCCGGCAATTTGGTAGTTTCGTGCAAATCGGTTCAAAATCACGAGCGACCATTTTCTATCCGATGTTCGTCCAAAGGGCACAAGAACGCCAGCGGTTCGCAGCGCATTCAGATGGTTCCGAACAGCCTGCAACGTCACCCCGAACTGCTTGGCGGTGAAACTCGTGATGTCGTCGGGATGCGTCTCGACATGCTGAATTATGAACTGTCGAATCAGAACCGTTCGCTGTCTGGCTGCCATCTGTCTGCTCCCGACGGGAATCGAGCCGAACCCATCCTACACTCGCAGCCTCCTACTTGCAAATGATTTCGCGACAAATTCAAAACATTTCTTGGCTGAATTCTTTGCAACACACGCAACATGTTTCATGTCAAGTGTTTATGATTGCGGCCCGCATCTCGGTCGGCCGACATGCGCGCGCATACGCGATCCCTTCGATCGCAGCTCTGCGTCACCGCAAAGTCCCCCCATACACCGCCGTCTCCCCCAGAATCTCCTCGATCCGCAGCAGTTGATTGTATTTCGCAGTCCGGTCGGTGCGGCTGGCCGAGCCGGTTTTGATCTGGCCGGTGCCGAGCGCCACCGCGAGGTCGGCGATGGTCGTGTCCTCCGTTTCGCCGGAGCGGTGGCTCATCACGGCGGTGTAGCCGTTGAGGTACGCGAGCTGCACCGCCTCGATCGTCTCGGTCAGCGTGCCGATCTGATTGACCTTGATGAGGATGCTGTTGGCGACTCCCTTGTCGATTCCTTCCTGAAGCCGCTTGGTGTTGGTGACGAACAGGTCGTCGCCGACGAGTTGGCAGCGGTCGCCGAGGCGGTCGGTGAGCAGCTTCCAACCAGCCCAGTCGTTTTCGTCGCAGCCGTCCTCGATCGAGCAGATGGGATACTTCTCGACCCAGTCGGCGAGCAGGTCGACCATGCCGGCGCCGTCGAGTTTGTTTCCTTCGAGGGTGTAGGTCTTGGTCTTGGCGTCGTAAAACTCGCTGGCGGCGCAGTCGAGGGCGATCTGCACCTGTTCGCCCGGTTGATAGCCGGCCTTTTCGATCGCCGCGAGGATGACGTCGAGCGCCTCTTTGCCGTTCTTCAGATCGGGGGCGAAGCCTCCCTCGTCGCCGACCGCCGTGCTCAATCCCTTGTCGGCGAGCACCTTCTTGAGATGGTGGAACACCTCGACGCCGCACCGCAGGGCTTCGCCGAACTGGTCGAAGCCGTTGGGCATGATCATGAACTCCTGCATGTCGATGCCGTTGTTGG
>JBBDNT010000315.1:0-10730 GCA_040877445.1 Planctomycetaceae bacterium | reverse complement strand
ACGATCGGGCGGGTAGGACGAACTTCAGTTCGTCGTGCCCGCCATCGCACACCGACCTTTTCGACGTCGAGAACACCATCGATCGACATCGACGAGAATCCGCGGAGCTTTGCGGAGCGGACGGGGCGCGGGCTTCTCGGCGAACTGAAGTTCACCCTACGAAGCCGCCGCGTCGAACTCGACTTCCGCCAATCGGGTCAAGCGTTGCGATTCGAGAAGAACTGCGTCACCGGCGTGTAAGTCCCCCGTTCGAATTCCGGACGATCCGATCGACTCGACACGAAGTCCACCCCAAACTCGACCACACCATCCGCCCCAGCCCGAAAAACACGGATTCGTTCTTGGACAGGTACGAAGCCGCGGCGTCGCCCTCGATTCCGAGATCCAATACGAACGAGATCGAAGACACACTACGGTGAACCCGCATTGCGCGGGTCAGCGGCGGTCGCGGTCGCTCCAGGTGACCCGATATCGTTCCTGAAGTTGCTGGTGCCAGTCGTTGACGAGCGCTTGCCTGCGCTCGCGGGCCAGAATCCGGAGCGGGGACAACTCGTCCTCGTTCAAGAACCGCTCGCGGAACTTCTCGTCGCCCAGCGGCGCTTCCGGAATCTTCCGCACCACGCGGACGACGTAGTACACGCCGTGGTCGGCGTCGGGGGCGACGCCGACGTCTCCCGCCGCGAGATCGTCGAACACCGTCCGCATGAATTCGTCCCCCGCGTCGGGAACGGAAGGAATCTCGGAGCGGACGGGATATTCCGTCGTTCCCATCGATTGCGACGGGACCGACGACAGGCGATACCAACTGAAGCTGTTGGTCTCCTCGATCGACAGGGGCGGGCCGTCCGCCTTGCCGGTGACGGTCTGCGCGGCGAGCGATTCCGCCAGCGGGCCGTCGGCGGAACGGACGGCGTCGCGGGCGGCGTCGGCGAGTTCGCGAGCGCGGGCTTCGGCTTTCGGCCGCGCCTGCTGCATCTTCCAGCCGCGTTCGACTTGTTCGCGAATGCCCGGCTCTTCGATCCGCACCCGGCGGATTTCGTCGCCGTTCGCCTCTTCGACGACGAGTCGGTACTGGTTCCATTCGATCGTCGCGCCGGTCGAGGGGACGGTTCCGCCGTTCTCGCGGATGATGAACTCGGCGATCGAACTCGTTTCATAAAGCGTGGGGAACGCGCCCTCACCCAGTTGCTGATTCAATTCCCCGAGCTTCATCTCCGGCGCCGGTGTGTACGGCGCCCAGAGCGGAACGTGCGCCTCGGCGTGGGCCGTCTTCCAGTACACGAACCACCTTCCGTTGGCCGCATCGACCGCCTCCTTCGGCTGATAGATCAGCATTCCCGGGTCGAATGCCGACGCCAGCGCCGCGCTCACTCGAGCATCGGGGGCGCGGGGAACATCGGGGTCGGCGACCGTCTCGCGGGCGATGGCGTACTCCTCCGACTCGGAGAACTCCCGTTCGTCGAGCAACGGCGTCTCGACGTGGGTCAGGCCCAGCGACTCGCCGATCTCCTTGAGCCGCGCGTCGAGTTGCCCGCGCGTGGGTCGGCTCTCGGGATCGAGCGTGTTGAGATAGTTCCCCGACAATTCCTCCAATCGATTCGCGGCTTCTTCGATTCGCCGCCGCATCTCTTCGGCGGCCCGATCCTGGCGGATCTGGTCGCGAATCTCGGCACGCAGCTTGTCGTCGAGCTGACGATACCGGGGTAGGGGAGGCGGCTCGGGCGGGCCGCGCGGGGCCGGCGCGGGCAACTCCGGACCATCGGGAAACGCGGTCTCCGGAGTCAACGGAGGCTCGTCCGCGCTCGTCGGCGGCTCGGTCTTCGGCTCGGTCGCGGCGGGCGCCGCGTCGGACGGTTCGGCCGCGGAAGCGGGCGTCGCCGGTTCGGTAGCCGCCGGAGCGGGCGTCGCCGGAGCAGGGGTCGCCGGAGCGGCGTCGCCCAGCGGCGGAGCGGCGTCGGTGGCGTCATCGGCGGGGGCGTCCGGTTCATCGTCAGCATCGTCGGCATCGACCGGTTCCTGTTGCGCGACGAACTGCAAGGCCGCGGCGTCTCGTAGCGGATTCCCGTCGAACCGGGCGGAACTGCCGTCCGGCGTTTCGTCGCTCGCAGCGTCGTCGGGTTCGGCGCCCTCGTCGGAGCCGGGGGCCTCGTCGCTTGGCGCCTCGTCGACGGGGGCCGGCAGCGGCGCGGCCGGTGTTTCCGGCGCCGTCGGTCGGTCCCGCTCGGGCCGCGGCGCCGGGCTCGTCTCGCTTGCGGGCGGCTCGTCCAGCGCGGGGGGCGTCGGCGGGGCGGTTCGCGGCGCCGTTGCGGGCGTCCCGCGTTCGTCCTCCGCCTCGGGAGTGAACGACGGGTCGAGCGGCCGGTCGTCGTCCGGCCGGTCCCCGAATTCGCGGTCGAAGACGTCGCCGAAGCCGAAGTCGTCGAGCAGCGGCCGGATGCGGTATCGGTCGATGTCGTCGTGGTAATATTGGTCGGCCTCGGCATCGGTCGGCTCGTCGATCGACTTCTCGAAATCCGACAGGTCCGCCTGAAGGTACGCGAGCCGAATGTTCCGATGCTGGAAGAACCCCGGCTCTCCCGGGCCGGCCTGATTCGGCACGAGAAGCTTGTGCTGCTCGAAGAACTCCGCGAGCTTCTCGTCCGTCGGCATCGGGATCTCGTCGGTGAACGATTCCACCGGCACCGCCGCGACTTCGAGCGTCGCCAGCGTGTTCAGCTTCTGGTAGTTCTCCCAATAATCGCGGGGGGTGGCGACCGCGGCGGGAAGGGTCAATTCCCACGCCCGCTGGGCCGCCAGTTCGTCGCGGAGCGCGTCGTACAACGCATTCTGATCGGCCCCCAGCCGGCTGACGATCCCGCGGAAGTCCTCCTCGGTGAGGCGGTCGTTCGTGATGCGGCTGACGTGCGCGTTGATCGCGGCGTCCGAAATCCGGATGCCCATCTGCTCCGCCTCATGACGCAGCAACCAGCCGAAGACGAGATCCTGCCGCATCTGCGCGTCGGTCATCTCAAACGGATGGGCGGTGTAGGCGATCATCACTGAGGCGGCGTTCTGGCTCGCCATCTCGTGCTTGTAGCGCCGAAACTGCTCCGGCTCGAGCATTTGCTCGAGGAACTCGTCCTGCGGCCCCGGCTTCATGGCGGAGATATAGTACGCTTGGGACAGGAAGCCGTTCACCAGCCGGCGCTCGTCCCCCAGCCGCTGCAGGTCGCGGAAGGTCAGATCCCCCGCGGTGGTGCTCACGACCGTGTCCCGGGAAGACGTCCCGGTGACGAAGATCATCGTGGCGGCCAGACCCAGCACCGCGCCGGCGGCGGCCCACAACAAGGGCTTCCCCAGTTTCTGGCCGATCAGCCAAAACAACCCCGCGCCCGCCAGGAACCCGAGCACGTACGGGAAGTTGTCGGGGTTGAGCTGGTCCATGATGATGAACGCGAACATCGCCAGGGCGATGAGGATCACCATCAGGAACTTCGCGTTGTCGCGAAAGATCGAAAACGGGGAGCGTCGCATGTGGTTCCTGTCCTTGATTCCGTTCGCCGCGCGGCGAGCCGCCGAAATGGCACCCCTTGACAGCCGTGGGCACGACGGATATGGATTGGCCGGGGCGCGGACCGTTCCGCGGACCGCGACGCCCATCCCGCCGCGATGTTCCGGCGATCGCGCCGCGACGCGCCGCCGGAATCGCCCAGCCGCGGGTTTTCGACCGCGACGCCCGGTGGACTCGGGCGTCGCGCTATTGTATCCGTCCACGATTTTCCGGCAAGGATGGTGACGGGATTCGTGAGAGTTCCCAGCCTTCCCGGGTATGATCGGAAGTTCGGCGACTTCCGCGACGAATCGGATCGAAGACGACTTCTCGCTCATTCATCGGCCTCAGCGACTGGAAACGCATCCGTGGCGGAACGCAAACGCAAAGGACTGGTCATCGTCGAGTCTCCCGCCAAGGCGCGGAAGATCGGTGAATACCTCGGCCGCGACTTCAAGGTCATGGCCAGCATGGGGCACGTCCGCGATCTGCCCGCGAACGCCAGCGAAGTCCCGGAGGAGGTCAAGAAGGAGAAATGGTCCTCGCTGGGGGTCAATGTCGAGCGCGATTTCGAGCCGTTGTACGTCGTCCCCCCCGAAAAGAAGAAACTCATCCGCGAACTCAAAGCGGCCCTCAAAGACGCCGACGAACTCATTCTCGCGACCGACGAAGACCGCGAGGGGGAAAGCATCGGCTGGCACCTCGCGCAGCTTCTGAACCCCAAGGTTCCCGTCAAGCGGATGGTCTTTTCCGAGATCACGAAAGAGGCCATTCAGGAGGCGATCGACAACCCCCGCGAACTCGACGAGCACCTCGTCGAAGCGCAGGAAACCCGCCGCGTTCTCGATCGCCTGTACGGCTACACGCTTTCGCCGCTGTTGTGGAAGAAGATCGCCCGCGGGCTGTCGGCCGGGCGGGTGCAGTCGGTCGCCGTCCGCGTGCTGGTGCAGCGCGAGTTGGAACGCCTCGCGTTCCGCAGCGGAACGTATTGGGATCTCAAGGCGAACCTCGCCACCGACCCGTCGAAAGAGGCCGCCGCCCCCACCTTCGAGGCGCAACTCGCCACGCTCGGTGGAAAGCGGATCGCCGCGGGACGCGACTTCGACGAGCACACGGGAAAACTGAAGTCCGACGCCGACGTGCTGCTGCTCGCGGAGGATGAAGCCCGGAAGCTCGTCGAGCGGCTCCGCGATCAGCCATGGACGGTCTCGCAGGTCGAAGAGCGCCGCCAGGTCCGCCGGCCGTATCCGCCTTTCACCACCAGCACGCTGCAACAGGAAGCGAACCGCAAACTCGGGCTGTCCGCCCGCGACACGATGAGCGTCGCCCAGCGGCTGTACGAAGCGGGCTTCATCACCTACATGCGAACCGACAGCGTGCATCTGTCGAAGGAGGCCATCGACGCGTCGCGCCGCCGCGTCGATGACCTGTACGGCAAGGACTATCTCAGCCCCGAAGTCCGCCAGTTCACCAGCAAGTCGCAGCACGCGCAGGAAGCCCACGAGGCGATTCGCCCCGCCGGCAACCAGATGAAGACCGCGGACGAGCTCGGCCTCTCCGGTCGCGAATCCAAGCTGTATTCCATGATCTGGAAGCGGACGATCGCCACGCAGATGGCCGAGGCCCGCCTCATCTTTCAGACCGTGACGATCGCCGTCGACGACGCCGAGTTCCGCGCCACCGGCCGGCACGTCGAGTTCCCCGGCTTCTTCCGCGCCTATGTCGAAGGGGTGGACGATCCCGAGGCGGCGTTGGACGATCAGGAATCGGCCCTGCCGCCGCTTTCCGAGAAGCAATCGCTCGGCTGCCGGGAACTCGAAGCGCTCGGCCACGAGACCAAGCCCCCCGCCCGATACACCGAAGCGACGCTCGTCCGCACGCTGGAAGCGGAGGGAATCGGCCGGCCGAGCACCTACGCCAGCATCATCGGCACGATCCAGGACCGGGGCTACGTCCGCAAGGTGGGCAATCAACTCGTCCCCACGTTCACGGCGCTCGCCGTCACGCGGCTGCTGGAGGACTATTTTCCGAACCTCGTCGATCTCGGCTTCACCGCGAAGATGGAGCAGCAGCTCGACGACATCGCCGAGGGACACGCGGAACGGCTGCCGTATCTCAATCGCTTCTACGCGGGCAGCGACGGGCTCGAGTCGCAGGTGAAGGAGAAAGAGGAGAAGATCGACCCCCGCGCCGCCTGCACGCTGCAACTGGAAGGGTTCGACACGCCGATCCGCGTCGGCCGGTTCGGCCCGTTTTTCGAGCGGCAGGTGAACGGCGAGAGAGTCACCGCCTCGATTCCCGACGACGTGGCCCCCGGCGACATCAGCAACGAGATCGCCGAGAAGCTGCTGCACGAGAAGAAGAAGGGGCCGGAAGAACTCGGCATGCATCCCGAGGAGGGCCTGCCGATCTATCGCATGAACGGTCCCTTCGGCCCGTATCTGCAGCTCGGGGCCGTCAGCGAGGACGGCCCGAAGCCGAAACGGGTGTCGATCCCGCCGAACATCCGTCCCGAGGACGTCGATCTCGACCGCGCCATCGAGTTGTTGAAGCTGCCCCGCAAGCTGGGCGAGCACCCGGAGACCGGCAAGCAGGTGAGCGCGGGGATCGGCCGCTTCGGCCCCTACGTGCTGCACGACAAGGTCTACAAGTCCTTCGACAAGGGAGGGACGTTCCAGCGCGACGGGAAGACCTACGACGTCTTGAACGTCGATCTCGAGACCGCGGTCGAGATGCTCAAGACGGCCAAACGCCGCGCCGCCCCGGAGCCGATCCGCGAGATCGGCAAGCACCCCGAGGACGGCGAGCCGATCGGCGTGTTCGAGGGCCGCTACGGACCATACGTGAAGCACGGCAAGATCAACGCGACGATTCCGAAGGGACGCGAGATCGACACCGTCACCTTGGAAGAAGCGCTCGACCTGCTCGCCGCTCGTGCCGCGCGAGGAGGCGGCCGCGGCGCGAAGAAGAAGACGACGAAGAGGTCCGGGACCACGAAGAAATCCTCCCCGCGCAAGACCGCGAAGAAGAAAGCCTCGAAGAAACCGAAGAAGAAACCACCGAAGGAGGACCAGTAGATCCAACGCGTTCGCGGCGTTCGTCGACGCAATCACCGACCCCGAAGGGGTTCCACAACGAAGCCCAGGGTCGCGAGCGAACGCGAGCCCACCCTGGGTCGGGCTCCGAAGAGCGATCTACCCTGAAAGGGTTGCACAACCTGACGACCGGTAAGAACCAGGTTCGATCGTCGTCCGCCCTGGCAATCGCCGATGCGGGCGGTCGTCGGCCAGAGGAGGCTTCCATGCACAAGCCCGCCGCGATGATGCTGTCCCTGGCCCTGTCGCTCCCCGCCGTCTGGTCGACCGCTGCTCAAGGCGCCGAACCCGTCGAACGCCAAGGCGCGCTCGCGGGGCTTCCCTCGGCGCCGGGGCCGCATCTCGCAAAGATCAAGGCCCTGGGGGGCGACGCCTGGGTCGAACTCGGATCGCCCGAGGCGGATCCCCAATGGGGCAAGGCCCGCGGCCGCTCGTGGAGTTCCCGCATGGCCTTCGCCCCGGACCTCGCCGGAGCGTTCCTGAACGGGCAGGGGGTCCACGGCTACATCAAGCCGGACGGCTATTTCATGGACGACATCTGGCTCTACGACCTGCACGCGCACCGCTGGATTTGCCTTTACCCGGGGACCGACACCCGGAACTTCGTCGCGAACATCAAGAGCGGCGAACTGAAGACGAACGACGACGGCCAACTCGTCGACCAGGAAGGCCGCGTGGTTCCCTTCTCGTCGATCGCCGGACACAGCTATCAGGACCACGTCTACGATCCCGATCTCGGCCGGTACGTCTTCGGCGGGCACACCGACGGCATCGGCAGCGAACAGCACGTCCGCGACCAGGAGTGGTGCAAGACGGGTCGCGAACTGCTGCTGGCGCAGGGCAAGACCGACAAGGCCGCCGGCGCGCCGTTCCACTTCGATACGCTCACCGGATTGTTCGAGCGTCCTCCGGCGGGCGCCGTCGGCCGGGCGCACGGCGGGGCCGGCGGATCCTTCCAGGTCGATCTGATGTACCTGCCGACGAAGAAACTGTACTGGCAGCACAGCCGCGGAATCGTCCGGTTCGCCGACGCGGCGACGCACTCCTGGAAGAACGCCAAGGCGGTCGGCTCGCCTCCACCTGGTGACGACGTGGGGATCTGCCACGACTCGAAGCGCGACGTGATCTACATCACCGCCAACTCGACGCGCGATGGCCGCGGAAACCCGGACGAGGGCGCCGTCTTCATTTACGACGTCGCGAAGAACTCCTGGTCACGGCCGCCGAGGAAGGGAAATCCGCCGGCGGGACTCTTCTCGGCCAATCGCTCATGCGTGCATTACGACGCGGTCGCCGACAAGGTGGTCGTGCTGGTCTTCATGGCCGAACGGAACGCGCTGGGGGTTCACGTTTACGACCCGGAGACGGCCGCGTGGAGCGAAGCCCCCATGCCGCCCCCTCCCGCGTTCGCGGTCGACCGCGGCTGCGGGAACGGGTTCTATTCGCCGGAGGTCAACGCCCACATCGTCTTCCGCGCCCGCGACAGCGACGCCGTCGGCCGCATGTGGGCCTATCGCTTCGAACGCCCGACGAAGTGAAATGCGGGCGGGTCGGACGGAATCGTATTCCGTCGTGTCCGCCGGGCCGTAAGGCAACGGCGGGAACTTGATCGACCGTGGTGCGAATCGTCGAGGGGTGGCTGGGGTCGAAGCGCAGCGCAGCCCCCAGCGATGCGCCGACACGCTCACCACCCACTGGGGGCGATCTGCCGATGCGGGTCGACGAGCGTGGACGTCGTCCCCCGGCAGATCGACCCCAGCCACCCCACCTGTGGTTCACTCTACCGGTAGTTCATTTTGCCGACCGCGTTGCGTCGCGCTTGGTATCGCCCTTTCGCACGTCGATAGGAATTCGGCAACACTTTACTCGAATGGCGGAGCAGTCGTCGTAGCGGAATTCGCAAGAATTTCGACATGGGCCAGTAACTGGGACATCGCCGGAATTCTTGCGAATTCCGCTACCGCCCGTGCGCCTCGCCACTTCGGTCAAGTGTTACGGAACTCGTTCACCGCCTTCGGCACGTCCAGCGGCGCGCCGCAATGGGCGCAGTTCAGCGATTCGACTTTCATCGCGGCTTCGCTTTCGAACGGCGTGATTTCGAGTTACGGAGCGGGCGTCGCCCATTCCGCTTACTGACGTGCGCGGCTCGACTGCTGAAGTGCGCGGCTCGCACTGAATCGCGACATGATCCCGGGTCAGCCTACCGCGCGTTCGGCGTGATCGCGATGTCGTCGAGTTCCAGCGTGCCCGTCGCGCCGTTCAGGCCGATGCGGATGATCGCTTCGCGCGCGGAAGCCGGGACCGGAATCTCCTTTTGCACGCGATGCCAATCCTGCGTGCCGAGAAACGGACCGAGGGCGCGGCTCCCCGCGTCGCCGCGGCGGGCGTCGTAGAAATGAATCATCACGGCCGGCTGCTCGTGGGACCGCGTTCCCCGGGCGGTGTCGGCGTGCTTGACGTGCATGCTCACCGCGAGCGAACGGATGCGGCGGCCGTCGACCCCCAATCCTTGCAGGGCCTGCGACAGCCGGCCGGCTTCCATGGAATGGAACCGCAGGAACCGCTGGCCGGCGGGCGCTCCCTCGGAGACCATTTCGACCTGCCGTTGATAGTGCCAGTTGTCGGCCCGGCCGTCTTCGTTGGCGTCGATCTCGAAGCTGCCGTTGACGATCTTGGGATTGGCCCCGTCGGGAAGGACGGTCCGCCGCTCTTCCGAAACGCCGGTCATCGGGACGAACAGCGTGGGGACGAGTTGCTTTTCGACGAGCTTGCCGTCCTTCTTCTCCAGCAGGTGGAACACCTGCTGATAGCGTTCGCCGAGAGGGATGATCATCTTCCCTCCCTCCTTGAGTTGCTCGACGAGCGGCTCGGGGACGTTCTCCGGCGAACAGGTGACGATGATCTTGTCGAACGGGGCGTGCTCGGCCCACCCCTGGTAGCCGTCCCCCACCTTCACCTGCACGTTGTCGTAGCCGAGCCGCTTCAGCTTGGCGGCTGCCGTCTGGCCCAGTTGGGGGACGATCTCGATGGTGTAGACTTCCTTCGCGAGCGGCGAGAGAACGGCCGCCTGGTAACCGCTGCCGGTGCCGATCTCGAGCACCTTGTCTTCCGGCTGCGGATCGATGGTGGCGGTCATGTAGGCGACGATGTACGGCGGCGAGATCGTCTGCTGATGGCCGATGGCGAGCGCGCCGTCGAGATACGCCTGGTTCCGGATGTTGCCGGGGACGAACTCGTGCCGGGGAACGCTCTTCATCGCGGCGACGACCCGCACGTTGTTGATTCCCTCCTTGACGATGAACTCCTCGACCATCCGCTCGCGGAGCGCCGCGTAGGCGTCGCGCGGCGGTTGCTGCGCGCGAGCGGGAAGCGCGGCGGCGAACACCGCCGCGAACATCACCGGAAGGGCGAACGGGACGGCACGCATGGAACGGTCTCCTGTGTCTGGCGCAGCTCCGGGGGCGCGGTGCGGAGAGCGAGCGGCGAGAAACGAGCGGCGACGAAACCGGACATCGCGCTTCCGGGCGTCCAGTATATCGCGAGACTCGAGCTGTTGGCAGTCCTCTTGGCATTCGGAGAGGACCTTGTCGCGAAACCCTTCAACCGCCAATGCCTTCGTTCTCCGGCGGAACCATCTCGAACGACGCCGCCAATTCCGCCGGAATGCGTTGCGGCAATCCGCGTTCCGTGCCGAGGAAGGCCCAGTCGGTTTCGGCGAGCGCGAGCAGCGCGCCATCCGCGACGCGCTCGATGCGGTATTTCCGCAGCGAAGTCACCTTGCGGAAGTTCGCCACCCACGTCTTCACGACGATCTCGTCGCCGGCGAACGCCTGACCGCGATACTCGATGGCGTGCGTGCGCACGACCCACGCGCAGCGTTCCCGGCGATAGCGCTCCCCCGGCCATCCCTGCGCGGCGGAATGCGCGACCGCCGCGTCCTGCATCCATTGCACGAACGCTACATTGCTGGCGTGCCCCTGGTCGTCGATCTCGTCCGGGCGGACGACGTGGCGATGATGGTGAATGGCGGGCATGGCGGAGGGCGTCGATGGTCGAGGGTTGAGGGTCGAGGGTTGAGGGTCGAGGGTTGAGGGTCGAGGGTTGAG
>JBBDNT010000314.1:0-10733 GCA_040877445.1 Planctomycetaceae bacterium | reverse complement strand
CGGAGCTTCGACGGATGCCAGCCTATCTGGTCCCTCTGCGCGAGGGGCGGACGATTCCCATCGAGAAGGCGGTCGTGTTCATCGGCCGGCATCCCGAGTGCGACGTCGTCCTCACCCGCAGCCGCAAGATCTCCCGCAAGCATTGCTGCGTCGTGCAGGTCGACGACCACTACCTCGTCCGCGACCTGGGCAGCATGAACGGCGTGCGGATCAACGGCCGCCGCGTGAAGACCGAGGCCCCGCTGAACTTCGGCGACGAACTCGCCATCGCCGACGTGCACTACCAGATGCGCGACCGGGCCGAGTCCGCGTCGAAAGCGGTCCCCCGCCCCGCCGTCGCGGCGCCCGCGGCCGATGCCCCGCCTTCCGTCGATCCCAGCGCGAAGCGCACCGCCGACGCGCCGTCGCGTCCCGATCTCAGCGACCTCAGCCTCGAATATCCGGTCCCGATCGCCGAGGAATCCGCCTATCCCGGGCCGCATCTCGTCGACGCCGAGGACGACGTCGTTCCGATCGCCTCGGACAGCGGGCAGGTCTTCCCCTTCGTCGACAGCGGGCTGGACGACGAACCGGGCGATCCGCACGGCTCATCCAACATGGACGAAGACGCCCCCAACCCGCTCCCCGACGCCGCCGAAGACGCCAGCGACTGGAACCGGCCGATCGTCGATTGAGCGCCGCCTCCCGGCGCGGGGAAGCCCGGTCGAAACCGAATAGACAGAAAAATTGAAGACAGAAAAATCGCCACGGAAGGATGAGCGGATGAAAATGATCGAAACGAAGGAGAAATCGAACGCTGATCCTCGCTGAATGATGCTTCGTCGGCGGGAGGGCAAACGATGGCCGTTTCGTAGCGGAATTCGCAAGAATTCCAAGATTCACCATCGAGCCTCGATTCATCGGAATTCTTGCGAACTCCGCGACACCCGGCGACCCGCTTCATTCCAGTAAGGGCTTTCCATTTTTCTGTCTTCAATTTTTCTGTCTCCATCGTCGGCGCCGCCGTCGGCGAACCACCCGCATCACCCCCATCACCCGATCGCCTCCGCCATGCCCGATTCTTTGCCGGAAGTCGAACGTTACCTCGCCGACCATGGCGACCGTTTCGTCGCGGAACTCCAGGACTTTCTGCGGATCCCCAGCGTCAGCGCCGACCCGGCGTATGCCGACGGCATGCGCCGCGGGGCGGAGTTCATTCGCGACCGGCTCGCGCACGCCGGTCTCGACGCGGAGATCATTCCCACAGCGGGGCATCCGATCGTCTACGGAAGTTGGACGCGTGCCGAAGGCGCGCCGACCGTGCTCGTCTATGGCCATTACGACGTGCAGCCCGCCGATCCGCTCGACCTGTGGGAGACGCCCCCCTTCGAGCCGAGCGTTCGCGACGGCTGCCTGTACGCCCGCGGCGCGACCGACGACAAGGGGCAGCTTTACACGCACGTCAAGTCGGTCGAGGCCTGGCTGCACACCGTCGCCGCGCTGCCGGTGAACGTGAAGTTCGTCATCGAAGGCGAGGAAGAAGTCGGCAGCCGCAACCTCGACGACTATCTCGAAGCCAACCGCGACCGCCTCGCCTGCGACGTCGCCGTCATCAGCGACACGTCGCAGTTCGCCCCCGGCATGCCCGCGATCACCTACGGCCTGCGGGGCATCACCGCCTGCGAAGTCGAACTCGTCGGCCCGATGAAAGACTTGCACAGCGGCGTGTTCGGCGGGTCGGTCGTCAACCCGGTCAACGCCCTCGCCCGTTTGATCGCGGCGCTGCACGACGACGAAGGCCGAGTGCTCATCCCCGGCTTCTACGACGACGTGATCCCCATCGACGAGGCCGAGCATCGTCGGATCGTCGATCTGCCGTTCGACGATGCGGAGTATCTCCGTTCGCTCGACGTCGACGCTCCCTTCGGAGAAGCGGGTTACGCGACGAACGAACGCCGCTGGGCGCGACCGACGTGCGACGTGAACGGAATCATCGGCGGCTACACCGGTCCCGGCCCGAAGACCATCGTCCCGTCTCGCGCGTCCGCGAAAATCAGTTGCCGGCTGGTTCCGAATCAGAACCCGCAGAAGATCGCCGCTTCGCTCGAAGCGTACTTGCAGAGTCGGCTGCCGCCGGGAGCGCGGATGACGTTTCGCGAATATCACGGTTGCCGCGGCGTGCTGTTCGACACCGACAGCCCGTGGATGACGGCAGCCAGCGCGGCGATCGAACGGGCCTTCGGCCGCGCGCCGCTGATGATCCGCGAAGGCGGGTCGATCCCCGTCGCGACGACGTTCCGCGAGATCCTCGGCGTCGACACGCTCTTGCTCGGCTGGGGCCAGAACACCGACAACCTCCACAGCCCCAACGAACACTTCCGCCTGGAAGACTTCCACCGCGGCACGCACGCGAGCGCGTGCTTGTGGAAGGAACTCGCCGGACAATCACGCCCTTCGGGAGAAAGAGGGTAACGGACGACTTTCGCCGACATGGAGGAATTCGATGGGGAAACATTCCAAAGTTCGTGATAAGATCATGGGAGGAATTCAGATGCCAATGTCGACTTCCGCGCCCTGTGCGAGCTACTGAAGCGACTGGGATTCGACGAAAGGATCAAAGGAGATCATCACATTTTCAGCCGGGACGATGTCGCGGAAATCATCAATGTGCAGCCGAAGAAGAACAAGGCCAAGCCATATCAAGTGAAGCAAGTTCGTGGGATTCTGGTGAAATATCAGTTGGGAGGGCAGGATGTCGACGATTAGGTACGAACTCATCATCTACTGGAGCGACTCGGATCGCTGTTTCGTCGTGGACGTCCCCGAACTTCCGGGCTGCATGGCGGACGGCGAGACCTACGAGGAGGCCGTCGCCAACGCGCAGACGGTGATCGCGGAGTGGATCGAAACCGCCCGCGAACTCGGCCGGACGATTCCCGAGCCGAAGGGCCGCTTGATGTTCGCATGACGCAAGGAACCACGAAGCAGGAAAGGAGTCCGTGATGCTGAAATCGTTCCCAGGGAACGGCAGGCGCCGTAGGACGGAATTGCATTCCGTCCGCCAGAGCACGGGTGCAGGCCATCATTCGGCCGACCACTTCACCGAACGCTCGCCAGAGGTACGCGCTGCATCCCGGTCGGCGGGCACGCCGGATTGCCAAGCCGTCCTGCCCGCCCGATCGTCGAAATCAGCGTCGATCAGCGTCCCCCCTTCGCTTCTCGGGCGGTCGTCTCGTGGCTCGATATTTCGCTGATCGTCACCGATGCTGATCGTCACTGACGTTGTTTCCCCGGCCGCGAGTGTCCCGGCGGGCGGGCACGACGGAATACAATTCCGTCCTACCCGCCCAATCGTCCCAACCGGCCGTGGGCTTGAGATTCCGCTTTCAACGCGGTTATGCTGATTCCGTTCAGAGACGCATTCGCCACCCGCGCCCAAGGAGCTGCCGATGTCCCGCCAGACTCGCCGATCGTTCCTGAAGTCCGCCGCCGCGACCGCCGCCGCGTCGAGCGTGTTCCCCCTGTTCACGATCGCCGGCACCAAGGCCTCCGGACAGGTGCTGGGAGCGAACGACGCGATCCGGCTGGCCGTGCTCGGCATGGGGGTTCGCGGCCCGCAGCACATCGACATGTTCACGCGGCAGAAGGGCGTGAAGATCGTCGCCGTCTGCGATCCCGACCAGAAGCGAATCGACGCCCGCAGCGGGAAGGTGAAGGAGCATCTGGGCAGCGATCCCAAGACGGCGCAGGATCCGCGACCGCTCATCGAAGACCAGAACATCGACGCGATTACCATCGCCGCCCCGAACCACTGGCACTCGCTGCTGGGCATCTGGGGCTGCCAGGCCGGGAAGGACGTGTACTGCGAGAAGCCGTGCAGCCATAGCGTGTGGGAAGGGGCGAAGCTCGTCGAGGCGGCCCGCAAGTACGGGAAGATCGTCTCGCACGGCACGCAGCAGCGGAGCGAAGCGCGGAAACTGCGGCGGGCGCAGGAGATCGCCGAGGGCAAGCACGGCAAGCTGCTCGTCTCGCGGGCGTTCGTCTTTCGCGGTCGCGGCAGCATCGGCTTCAAGAACCCGGCGACGCCTCCCTCGCATCTGAACTGGGACGTGTTTCTCGGCCCGGCGCCGCAGCAGCCCTACCACGAGAACATCGTGCATTACAACTGGCACTGGTTCTGGGACTTCGGCGGCGGAGACATGGCCAACAACGGCATCCATTCCATCGACGCCGCCCGCTGGATGGTCCCCAACGGCAAGCTGCCCCGCTCGGTGCTGTGCGTGGGCGGTCGCTTCGGCTACAAGGACCAGGCGGAGACGCCGAACACGCAGTACGTGGTCTTCGAATACGCCGACGGCACGCTGTTGACCTGCGAGATGCGGGGCTTGCCGACGAAAAGCCCTCAGGGGCCCGAACAGGTGTTCGACGAGAACGCGTCGGTCTCGCCGATCGAAGTGACCTCGCCCGACGACGTGAAGAACCCGCTCGCCGATCGCGGGCCGGGGAACATCTTCGAGAACTGGATCGCGGCCGTCCGCGCCCGCGACCCGAAGATGCTCGACGCCCACATCCACGAGGGGCACTACTCGACGATCCACTGCCACCTCGCGAACATCTCGTACCGCCTGGGCCAGGAAGTTCCCTTCGACGCGAAGAAGAACGCGTTCGGCGACGACAAGGAGGCGGGCGAGACGTTCGGCAAGCTGAAGGAGCACTTGAAGGACAAC
This sequence comes from Planctomycetaceae bacterium, assembly GCA_040877445.1. GTDB lineage: Bacteria > Planctomycetota > Planctomycetia > Planctomycetales > Planctomycetaceae > JBBDNT01. The sequence continues at coordinate 6,027 of JBBDNT010000314.1, read as the reverse complement.
GGCGTGGAACTGTCGGAGACGACCTACCGCCTCGGCCGCAAGCTCGTTCTCGACCCCGAGACCGAGATGGTCGAGAACGACAAGGAGGCGAACGAACTCTTCCGCCGCGAGTACCGGGCGCCGTTCGTCGTGCCGGAGACGGTGTAGTTCGCGCCGACGCAATCAGTGCGTGATCCCGCGACCCGGGCGCTCGCAGCGTCCGGGTCGCATCGCGCGCGGCGTTGTGGGACGGAATCGTATTCCGTCCGAGGGAGCGTCGACCCCGCAATGTGAAGGCTGATGCCGTGGTGCGAAGGAACCTGGATTCCCGCCTGCGCGGGAATGACGGGAACCGCGCGGGGTGACGTAGGAAGGATTGGCAATCCGACCGATGACGTGGGGCAGGCTTTCCAGCCTGCCGTTTTCGCCGGTGCGTCCGACGTACGGGCAGACAAGGATGTCTGCCCCACGACGGATTGCCGATCCATCCGACCACGCCCTTCGTGGATGGTTCCGCGATAGGTCGAACGCGCCGCCGGAACCGAGTCCGGCGAAGCAACTCACCCCAGCGACGCCATCAGCGCGCCATTCAGCGATCTTCGCGAGAGCATCCGGCGCTCGCGAAACGATTTCACGTGCTGCCGGTGGCGATCGTGTTCGAACTGCCGGAGGCGCTCGAAGGGCGGCCGATGGCGAAGGCGATTCAGCGCGGCACGCCGACGGCTTGCGCGATCGCCTCTGCCAGGTTTTCCGGCTCGAGGTCGATGGAGATCACGTTCCCCTGTCGATCGACGAGCCAGAACTGCGGAATCTCGTGTACGCCGAACCGCTGGACGATGGGATTCTCCCAACCGCGCTGATCGGGCTGCGCGTAGAAGATGTGCTTCCACGGGAGACGGCGGCGTTCGCGGGACGCCTCGGGGGCCGCCCCGCTCGCGTCCGCTCGCTCCGCGCGATCGACGAAGTGCTGTTCGAGAAACGCGTCGATCGCGGATTCGTCCTCGTCGAGGTTCACCCCCACGACGACGAGCGACTCGGGAGGATGCCCGGCGATCGCCTGCCGCACCGTTTCGATCTTCTCGGTGAAACCGCTGGCGGTGGTCGACCAGAAGACGACCAGCACCGCGCGGCCGCGGTAGTCCTCCATGTCGACCTGGCCGCCGTCGATCGTCGGTCCCGAGAGTTCCAGCGGATTGCCGGGCAGTTCGAGCCGTCTCAGGACGGCGACCGCCGCCTGGCCTTGCGCGTTTTCGGGGAACCGCTCTTGCAGCAGCGCGTAGCAGACCTTCGCCTCGTCGTTCAGTCCGTTCAATTCGCAGCTTTGGGCGGCGGCGAACAGCAACGGGGCGGCCTGCGGCTCGTCCTGGGGGAAGTGCTCGGCGAAATGCTTCGCCTGCCGGGCGAACTCCTCGATCCACCGCGGCTCTTTCTGGGCGAAGCGGCGGGCGTTGGCGTGGGCGAAACGGGCCACGGTGAACGCGGCGGCGGCGGCCTCTTCCGATTTCGGAGACCGCTTGAAGAGCGATTCCGCGTCTTCATACAGCGCGTCGATATGGTCGCGATCGCCGTGCAGCGCGAGTTGCAACCGGGCCTCCAACAGGTGCCGCACCGCGGTCGCGAACGAGGCCTTCCGGTCCGGATCGCCGTGCGTCTGCTGGACCGCTTCGCTCGCCAGCCCGACGATCCGGCGGTTGCGCTGCGCCTGGACCTCGGTGATCTTCTTCAGGTCGGTCTCCTTGGGAAACGGCTCGATCCGGATCCGCACGATCTCCTCGAGCAGCCACTCCGGGCTTCCCTGTTCGGGAACGGGACGCGCATCTCCCGCGGCGATCGCCTTCGGCTCCCCGGTCGAGGCGGTCGAATCTCGCGGAATGGAAGCGGTCGGCAGCGGCCGGCCCGCGTCGGCGGAGGCGTCGGGCGCGTCGCTTCCGCCGCATCCTCCGAGCGTGACGGCCGTCAACAACGCCGTCGCAGCCAGTCCGCATCGCCGGGCATGAGTCGTCTTCATCGGGAGATCGTCCTTGAAAGTCCCGTTGATTCAACGGCGGTCTCCTCGCGCGGACCGCCGCATCGTTCTCGCTGTTCGGGTGCGTGTTGTAGGCGAAAACGAGGTCCAGGGGAAGAGGATTTCGGGCCCGCCTCGGCTTGAAGTACCTTCGGCGCGATGCGCTGGCCGGCCGAAACCCCCCTCACCCTACCCCTTCTCCCCCGCAAAGCCGGGGGAGAGGGGACTTGCGCCGCTGGCGCGGCCTTTGCGATCGCAAAACGAATCAACGGTCGGCCGCGGCCGCTTCGATCTCGTGCGGACTGGCCGGGATCGCCGCGAGCCGCGGTTCGCGTTCGACGAGTTGGCGTTCCAGTTCCGCGACGATCTCCGGGCCGAGGACGTGCTCGATGCGGTCCGCGTCGCGATCCACGTGGCTGGGGGCGATGTCGGCGTAATGAATCAGATACAGTTCCCACAACCGGTGGTTGCGGACCGCTTGGGCGGCGGCGACGGCGCCCGCTTTCGTCAGCATCCAGCGGCGCTGCGCATCGCGACGTGAAAGCTCCTCGCGCTCGGCGGCGAACAGCTTGCGTTCCAACTGCCTCCGCGTCCATTCCCGCAATTCGACGATCCGCTCGATCGGCAAGGGGTGATCGGCGAACGCGGCCGGCTTGTTCGCGAACGCCCCGCCCCGTTCCGCCTCGAGCGCCTCGTAACACGCGCGCAACAAGTGCTCGCGGGCGATGCGGCGGGCGAGCCGGCGATGTTCGAGCATCCGCCACGCGACGCCCCGCCGCGTTCCGAACAGCAGGCTGACGGCGAACAGCGACGAGCCGGCGAGCACGATCGTGGCTCCGGCGGAGAGTTTCGGCACGAGGTGGCTCGCGAAGACGCCGCAAAACGCCCCCAGTCCGCCGAGCAGCGCGGCGATCAGCGCCATCCGGCGGATGTCGTCGGTCCAGAAGCGGGCGGCCGCGGCCGGCGTGATGAGCATCGCCACCATCAACAGCAGCCCCACGCTCTGCAGGCCGATCACCGCCACCGCCACGACCAGGCCCATCAGGCCGACGTCGAGCATTCCCACCGGCCAGCCGCGCGTCGCGGCGAATTCCGGGTCGAAGCACAACAGCGTGAACTCCTTGAACAGCGCCCCGCAGGTCAACAGCACGAGGAGGGCCGCCCCCGCGATGAGCGCCACGTCTCCGGCGACGATGCTGTGCACCGCCCCCAGCGTGAAATCCTCGATCGCCCCCATTCCCGAAGTGATTCGCTCGGCGATCGAGAACAGCGACACGCCCACGCCGTAAAACACGCCCAGAACCACGGCGAGCGTCGCGTCTTCCTTCAATCGCGTGAAGCGGCGGATGAACGTCGCGGACAGCACGCCGGCGAACCCCGCCGCCGCCGCGCCGACCAACAACCCGGGCAGCCAGCGTCCGCCGCCGGCCGCGCGAACTTCCATCACCAGAAACGCGATCGCCACGCCGGGCAGCGCGGCGTGGCTCACCACGTCTCCCACCAGCGACCGTTTTCGCAACAGCATGAAGGCGCCGACCACGCCCGCCGCGATGCCCAGCGAGACCGTGCCGAGCAGCGCCCAGCGGGTGGTGTAGTCGCGAAGGAGAAGGAAATCGACGAGGCGGTCGCTCATCGCGGCTCCCCCTCGGAGAGCGTCATCTTGTGGCCGACTTCGTCGAGCAGCGCGAGTTTTCCGCCGTACGTCTTCCGCAGGTTCTCGGTGGTGAACGCCTCATCGACCGGCCCGGCCGCGATGAGCCGCATGTTGAGGAGGATCACTTCGTCGAAGTATTCGGTCACCGTTTGCAAATCGTGATGCACCACGATCGCCGTCTTCCCCGCGGCGCGCAGGTCTTGCAGCAGCGCGACGATGGCCCGCTCGGTGGAGGCGTCGACGCCGGCGAACGGCTCGTCCATGAGATACAGGTCCGCCTCTTGCGCCAGCGCCCGCGCGAGGAACACGCGCTGCTGCTGTCCTCCGGAAAGCTGGCTGATCTGCCGTCTGGCGTAATCCCGCATGCCGACCCGCGCGAGCGCCTCGCGGGCCTGTTCCTTGTGCCTGCGCGCGACCGGCCGGCACCAGCCGATCTTCCGATACAGCCCCATCGCCACCACGTCGAGGGCGCTCACCGGGAAGTCCCAATCGACACTTCCCCGCTGCGGGACGTAACCGACGCGGCCCCGCGCCGTCTTGTACGCTTCGCCGAAGAACCGCACCGTGCCGGAAACGGTCGCCACGAGATCGAGCACCGCCTTCAACAGCGTCGTCTTGCCGGAGCCGTTGGGACCGATCAGCGCGATCAGTTTTCCCGGCGGCGCATCGTAATCGATGTCCCACAGCACCGGCCGCCGGGCGTACGCGACCGTCATGTCGTGGATCGACAGCGGCGCGGTGCGCGGATGCTCGGGAGCGGGGAAGGGAGCGGGAGGAGTCATCGAAAGGGCCGGCCCGACGCTTGCGATTTCGCGCATTCGAACGATCGTTCAATCCTCCGCGCTGCAAACGTTTCACTTCCGTGTTTTCTGCGCGAATTTCTCCCCGCGCCGGCCTCTACGGACAGAAATATGAAGGGCAGAAAAGTGGGACAAGCGGGGATGATTTCGCACGATCGCTGTGTCGATTCATTTTTCTGCCCCACATTTTTCTGTCACTCCTTCGACAATGTTTGATTGCGGCCTGGCCGCACCGCGAGTTGACCGTTCATCCCCCGCTCCGGCGCGTTCCCTCCCAGCGCGCGGGCGATCATCGTCGCGTTGTGGTCGATCATGCCGATGTAGGTTCCCTCGTAAGCCCCCTCCTCTCCCATCGCGTCGGAGAACAGTTCGCCTCCCAGCCGCACGTCCCATCCGCCGGCGCGGCAGGCCTCCATCACGTGCTGAATGTTCTTCGGAGGCACGCTGCTCTCGACGAAGATCGCGGGGATCTTGCGCTGGATGATCAGCTCGACGAGCGCGTTCACGTCGGCGATCGCCGCCTCCGCCTCGGTCGTGATGCCCTGCACCGCGCTCACCTCGATGCCGTAAGCCCGGCCGAAGTAGCCGAACGCGTCGTGCGACGTGACCAGGGTGCGATGCTCCGCCGGGATCGAGGCGATCGTTTCCTTCGCATAGGCGTCGAGCCGCTCGAGCTCCGCGCGATAGGCGGCGGCGTTCGCGCGATACGGCTCGGCGTTGGGGGGATCGAACTCGGCGAGCGCGTCCGCGACGAAGCCGACGCACTCGCTCCACAGCGTCACGTCCATCCACACGTGCGGATCGTAGTGACCGTCGAACTCCGGCGGCTCGCGGAGCTGCGATTCGTCGAGCTTCTCGGTGACCGCGTACACCGGCTTGCCGTTGCGGCCGTAACGGGCGAACGTGTCGGCCATCCGGCCTTCGAGGTTCAGCCCGGAGTAGAAGACGATGTCGGCGTTCTCGATGGCCTGGTTGTCTTCGCGGTTCGGCTTGTGCCGATGCGGATCGACCGTCGGCCCCATCAAAGCGGTCACGGCGGCGGCGTCCCCCGCGACCTGCCGCACGATGTCGGCGACCATCCCGGTGGTCGCGACGATCCGCATGGGGCGCGGGCCGTCGAACACGGCCGGCTGCGGCCCGGCGTTCTCCGGGTCGTTCCCGCCGCAACCGATGATCGCCGCGATGGAGCACAGGAAGATCGACCCCGTTCGGATTTTCATTGGAAAGGCGAAGCCAGCGGTTTTCGGAATCCGGGAAATAGTTTTTGAACCATCAAAATAGCCGCGCGCGGACTTCCGGTCAAGACCTCGCGGGGCAAACGTGTTCAATTCGGCTCTTCCTGCGCGAAATTTCGACCACTGATCACCCAGCGCGGCACAGCCGCAACCGAAGCGGTTTTCACCACGGATCGCACGGATCGACACGGATATCCGTTGTTCGACCCTCGCCGACGAGCGAAACCCGATGGTCGGAAGTCGCGGCAGAGCCGGTCCCTCGATGGCTTCGCGCTCCTGTTCTCTGCGCCCTCGGCGCCCTCGGCGGTTCGAAATCTTCGACGACTGCAACCCGGCCTCTTCGAAACCGCAGAG
>JBBDNT010000313.1:0-10844 GCA_040877445.1 Planctomycetaceae bacterium | reverse complement strand
CCGCCCGCGCCGGCCTTCCCGGACACGACGCCGGATCTGACGAAGTTGATCCGCGGCGTGGAAGACGCGCTGCAGAGCGTGCTGCTGACGAACGACTCGCGCGTCGTCGAGCAGCGGACGCGGAAGGTCTGGGGGCGGCGCGAGGGCGTGCTGATCGAGCTGTTCACGTTTCCCAAGAAGATGCGGGACGTCTGGGAAGCGACGCAGAGATCTCTTCTGCCGTGACACCAACTGCGAAGGAGTTCTGATGCTGAAAGCGATCGACTTGTACTGTGGTGCCGGCGGCACGACGGAGGGAGCCGAGCAGCTCGGCGTGCGCGTGCATCTGGCGGTGAACCACTGGGTGCCGGCGATCTACACTCACCGCAGCAACCACCGCGACACCGAGCACATCTGCGCGACGATCGATGCGGTCGATCCGCAGGAGTTCGTCGGCCGCGGCATCAACTTCATCATGGCCTCGCCGGAATGCACGCATCACTCGCGGGCACGGGGCGGGCGTCCGGTGAACGATCAGAAGCGGTCCGGCGGCTGGGAGGTCGCCGAGTGGGTGCGCGTGCTCGAGCCGGAATGGTTGCTCGTCGAGAACGTTTCCGAGTGGGAGGATTGGGGGCCGCTCGGTGCGGACGACCGGCCCATCAAGAGCCGGAAGGGGGAGGAGTTCCGCGCGTGGGTGCAGCGGCTGCGCTCCTGGGGCTACCGCGTCGAATGGCGCCACCTGAACGCCGCGGACTTCGGCGCGCCCACGTCGCGCGTCCGCCTGTTCGTGCTCGCGCGGAACGCCGGTGGACCGATCAAGTGGCCGGTGCCGACGCACGGCAAGGACGGAAAGCCGCTGCCGTGGCGGGCCGCGGCCGAAGTCATCGACTGGAGCCGGCCATGCCCGAGCATCTTCTTCCGCGAGGAGATCGGCCGGCGGCCGCTCGCCGACAAGACGCTGCGACGGATCGAGATCGGCGTGCGGAAATTCGCCGGCGCGGCGCACCTGGTCAAGTTTCGCGGCACGTCGACCGTCTCCGGCCTCTCGGCACCGATGCCGACGCTGACGGCCGGTGGGCACCACAATGGCCTCGCCGTGCCGTTCCTGCTGCCGCGGCAAGGATTCTACGACAGCCGCACGTTGAAGCGGCCGCGGTCGCTGATGGAGCCGCTGCCGACCATCACAGCCAGCCACGCGCCGGGGCACCTGTGCGTGCCGTTTCTCGTGAACGTCAACCACGGTGACGCAAGGCACCGCGGCGGGCGCACCGCTTCGCTTGCGGATCCGCTCGGCACCATCACCGCGCACAACGGGCGGGCGCTCGTGACTCCATTCATGGTGAAATACCACGGCGGCGACTCGGAAGGGAAATTCGCCCGCTTCGTCGATCCGTCCGGACCGTTCCCGGTCATCGACACGCAGCCGCGATTCGGGATGGCGTACCCGTTCCTCGTGCCGAACTTCGGTGAGCGAGAGGGGCAAGCCCCGAGGGCGCGGTCGCTGTTCGATCCGGTCCCGACCGTCACCAGCCACGGGGCCGGCTGCCTTGCTGTCCCCTTCACGATGAGCACGCACGGTGGGGGCGTGCCGCGGAGCGCCGCGGATCCCGTGGCGACCATTACCTGCCGCGGAGGTGCGCACGTCGTCATTCCGTGGATCAGCTCGTACTACGGCACCAACAACATGCACGGCCTGCACGAGCCGGTCTACACCATCACCGCCAAGGGGCGGCACGCACTCGTCGCCGCGGCTCTCGCCGAGGGGAACGGCGCGGCGATGGTGAAGCTGCTCGGCCGGCACCGGCAGCACTCCGACGCCATGCGGCGTCTGCTGGTCACGATGTGGAAGTACGGCGTGGTCGACATCGGCTTTCGCATGCTCGACATCGACGAGCTGCTGATCGCCCAGGGCTTCCCCGCGGGCTACGAGCTGTTCGGCACGAAGGAGGAAATGAACCGGCTGATCGGCAATTCGGTCAGCCCTCCGATGGCGAAGGCGCTCGTCGGGGCCATCATGGACGCCCACGTGGCGGCGTAGAACGGAGCGACGATCATGGGCGAGTCGACGAAGATCGAATGGTGCGACGCGACTTGGAATCCGTGGATTGGATGTTCCAAGGTCTCGCCCGAATGCGCGAACTGCTACGCGGAGGCGTTGGCCTCGGGGCCGATGCAGCTCTCCGTCTGGGGGCCGCACGCTCCGCGGAAGCGGACGGCCGAGTCGACCTGGGACGCGGTCCGCAAGTGGGATTCGAAGGCGAAGGCCGAGGGCGTGCTGAAGCGTGTCTTCCTCGCGAGCCTGGCCGACATCATGGAGGATCACCCGCAGCTCGACGCCTGGCGTGCCGAGATGTGGGGCTGCATCCGCCCGACGACGAACCTGATCTTCCTGTGCCTCTCGAAGCGTCCGGAGCGGTACGCGGAGCTGATCCCGCCGGACCTGCTCGGCGACCCGCGGCTGTGGCTCGGCACGACGGTCGGGCACCCGGAATGGACGCATCGGCTCGACGCGTTGTGCGCGACGCCGGCGGCGCTGCGGTTCGTGTCGGCCGAGCCGCTGCTCGATTACATCGACTTCCGGCCGTGGATCGCGGACGGCCTCGGCTGGGTGATCCTCGGCGGCGAGTCGCAGCAGAAGGGGCGGGCCTGCCGAGCCAGCGACATCCGCTGGTTCCAGCGGATGGGCGGCGAGCTGCGCGGCCTCGTCCCGGTCTTCCAGAAGCAACTCGGGACGATTCCCTACCGCAGCGAGACCTACATGCATCGCGGCAAGGAGACGACGGTCTGCATGCCGTGGAAGCTGCAACGTGAACCGAAGAAGGGGGGCGACCCGGCCGACTGGCCGGAGTCGATCCGCGTGCGCGAGATCCCGGTCGAGGCCATGCGTCGCACGCGGCCGCAGCAGGCGGGGTTGTTCTCGTGAGGCGGCATCAGGGGAGAAGTATCGAGTGGCCAACATCAACGATTTGCCCGGTCGACCGACAAAGACGCTGGTGCGAGGCGTGCGCCGCGTTCTGTGGGACTATTGTCGCTGCCGACCGCAGCTGCATGACCGCCACTGGCGGCTGACCTGGGAATGGGCGGCGAAAGAGGCGGAGGATTCGCTGCTGTTCCAATTCGGGAAGCGCCGTCGAGCACGCTGGCCGCGCAGCAATGAGATCGCGTCGCGCTACCTGCTGCTCTGCCTGATGGAGATGCAGGCCTGTTGCCAGCTCCGCATCGGAACGAACTCGCAGCGTTCCATGCCGGACTCGGTCGCGGGCTTCATGGCACGGCAGGCGGACATGCTGCGGCTCAGCGGCCAGTCCCCGGCCGCCCCGCTCAGACTGACGCAAGAGGCTGGCCCCGCGTGACAGCGCGCGGACTCAGTACGTGAGAAACCCTTTGCTTGAAACCGAGGTGACCGGTGGCACGATACGCAGCGAACACGAGCGTCCGCGTCGAGCAGTCGCGGGCCGAGGTCGAGGGGATTCTCCGCCGGTATGGCGCCGAGGGCTTCCGCTACGGCTGGACCGATCGGGGCGGCGAGCGGATCGAGCAGATCGAATTCGCCGCGAGCGATCGCGTCGTGCGATTCATTCTGCCGATGCCGTCGAAGGACGCCGCGGAGTTCGCGGTGACACCGCACCGCCGGCATCGCCGCACCGACAAGGCCCGCTACGAAGCCTGGGAGCAAGCTTGCCGGCAGCGCTGGCGGGCGCTGGCTCTGTGCATCAAGGCGAAGCTCGAAGCCGTCGAGGTGGGCATCAGCGAGTTCGAAGAAGAGTTCCTGAGTCACATCGTCGACCCGCAGACCGGCCAGACGATGGGCGAGACGATCCGCCCGCAACTCGCTCAGCGCTACGCCGGCATCGGCGGGCAAATTCGGTTGCCGGGGCTGCCGGCACCTGGGGAGGTCTGACGTGGCGAAGAAGGCGCGGCAGTGGAGCACGGACGAGATCGAGGGGCTGTTGGAATCGCGCTATGCCGGCGGTGCCTGGGCGGTCCTATTCCAGGTGCCCAACGGCACGGCCGGCGGGAAGTCGCGCACCGCCGACGCGCTGGCGATGGGCCTCTGGCCTTCGCAGGGGTTGCACCTGCACGGCCACGAGATCAAGGTCTCGCGGTCCGACTGGCAGAAGGAAATGCAGGACGTCGCGAAAGCCGAGGCGATCGCTCACTTCTGCCATTTCTGGTGGCTCGTCGCGCCCGAGCACGTGGCGAAGCTCGAAGAGATCCCGCCGCTGTGGGGCTGGATGGTGCCGACCGGAAGCGGCCTTCGCGTGAGGAAGCCGGCCGGCATTCGCACCGATCGGCAATCGCCGGACGATCACTTTCTCGCCGCGCTGTTCCGCGTGATGGTCCGCGACATCAACCGTGGCGCGTCCGCCCAGGAGATCCGCAAGGCGCGTGAGGACGGGGAGAGGGCGGCGAAGGAACATCGCGCGTGGACCGCCAAGTCGCAAGTCGAACGCGCGGAGCGCGACGCGCGGGAACTGCGCGAGACGATCGAGACGTTCAAGGCGGCCAGCGGAATCGATCTGCGATCGTGGGAGAACCGTCTTTGCGTCCGCGAGATCGCGAAAGCGGTGCAGCTGATCGTCGATGGGGGCGATCCGCTGGCGGCGCTGAAGGGCGACCTGGAGCGATTCGTGCGGCACGCCGATAACCTGCGCGAGGCGGCCGTAACGGCGCTTGCCGAGCTGCCGGCCGGCGAAGAGGGCGACGCCCCGATTACCGCCGCGGGTGAATTACGCGCGGGTTGATCGGCTCTTGTGTAGGGCCTTCCCCGGTGATAGAGCTGGGGAGCATGAAGGCCCTCACCGTGTGGCAACCGTGGGCGTCGCTGCTCGCGCTCGGCATGAAGCGCTACGAGACGCGCGGCTGGTTGACGAGCTACCGCGGACCGCTCGCGATTCATGCGGGCGCGAAGCGCGATGGGGTCGTTCACGCCGTCTGCGGTATCGAACCCTTCTGCTCGATCCTCGCGGAGCACGGCTTCGCTGGCCCGGCCGAGCTGCCGTATGGGGCGGTGATCGCGGTGGGCGAGCTCGTCGCGTGCCATCCCGTCGAGACGCTGAAATTGAGCAAGCTGGAGCGCGCGGTGGGCGACTTTTCCGAGGGTCGGTTCGCCTGGGAATTCGCCAACGTGCGGATGCTCGACACGCCGATTCCCGCGCGCGGTTGGCATCAGCTCTGGGATTGGGAAGAGCCGTCTTGACGCGCGCCCGCTGATCCGCTCTAGTGGCCGGCCCCTGGGGGAGACGCGCCGACCAGGGATCCCCCGCCGATGAGCGGCACGCAGCAGCGCGGCGGTTCTCCCGCCGAGCCTGACCGTCTCCCGCACCGCGTCTCCGCGCTCGAGACGGAGGTCTCGCACCTCCACTCGTCGGTCAAGACGATCTCGGGCGACCTGAAGGCGCTCGGCGACAAACTCTGGCCGGCGATCGACGACGTGCGGTCCAAGCTGGGCGGCGCGGGGAAGTACGATCTCGGCTTCGCGCTCACCGCCCTCGGCGTGCTGGGCGTGTGGACCGGCATCGTGGTGGCCGGCGGCGTCGGCTACGTGCGGATGGCGCTCGATCCGGTGAATGAGCGGATCGAGGCGGTCGACCGCGAGGGCGCCATCCGCGACGAACTGGCGGTTTACCGCGCGCGGTTCGGCGAACTCGACGCGTCGGCGCCCGCGCCCGCCATCAAGCTCAAGGAGGGCGGGCCGTGACGCACGACGCGCGAATCGCGTACTTCTGCGGCGCGCTCTCGGCGGCCGCGTATTCCGGCGAACACGGCGCCCGCGAAGCCGCGGCGAAGCTCGGCTTCCACCGCTCGCGGTTCATCGGCCAGTGCCCCGGCGCGGAAGTGCTGGTCGCCTCCGACGACGACGCGACGATCGTCGCCTACCGCGGCACGGACCCGCGCAGCCTGGTCGAGCACTACCGGAACACGACCACTTGGTGGCAGCCGGGGCCGTTTGGGCTGCGGGACCGCGTGCATTGCGGCTTCGGCGAATGGACCGCCTTGACCTGGGACGCGGTCCGAGACGCGGTGCTGCAGGCCCGCGAGTGCGACCGGGCGATTTACTTCACCGGCCACAGCCGCGGCGGCGCTCAGGCCGTCATCGCGGCGGCGACGTGCAAGGCCCGGCTGGGCATCGAGCCGGCCGGCGTCTACACGTTCGGCGCGCCCCGCGTCGGCAATCGCGAGTTCGCGGCGCTGTTCCATTACGCGGTGCCGAACAGCTTCCGCTACCAGAACAACAACGACGTGGTGCCTCGCGTGCCTCCGCCTTTCCGATACCGGCACTGCGGGCGCCACGTCTTCCACTTCTCCCGCGACGGGGAGCGGTGGTTGAAGCCCCATTGGTGGAGCGTGCTTTGGGATCGCTGGGCGGGCCGCCGGCGCGGCCTGCTCGCGTGGGGGAGCGACGGGCTGTCCGACCACGTGGTGCGAGCCTACGTCACCTTGCTGGCCCGTCATTACGCGGAGGAGGAATGATGCGCGGAACATGGACGTTGTTGGCGACGGCGGCGATCGCGGTCGCGGTGCTGGTTGGATCGGCCCTGATTGCCGACGAGCCGAACGCGGACTGGAAGGCGGTGGCTCGGGCGGTCGGAAACTTCCGCGTCGTCGCCGCGCCGGACGAGTGGCCGCGCGATGTGATCGTGCAGGACGCGGAGGCCGCGCGATTGCGATCGGCGGTGTTCTGGACCGGCGCGCCGTTGCCGCGCTGGGCCTCGCCGTGCGACATCACGCTGCGGCACAAGGACCACGACGGCAGCGGCTATACCCAGTTCGCCTTCGAACCCGACAAACGTGGCGAGGTCCAAGTGCATGGCTGGGCGATGACGATCGAGGGCCGCCCCGAGCGAATCAAGTATGCCGTGCTGCCGCACGAGGTGCAGCATACGGTGTTCGCCTCGCTGTTCCGGAGGCCCCTGCCCCGCTGGCTCGACGAAGGGGCGGCCGATCTGTTCGTCGACGAGCAAGATCATCGGCGGCTACGCGAACTCACGAAGGAAGCGGCGAGGTCGTCCTACAACCTCGAGCCGGACCGCATTGAATACCACGACGACGGCCGGCAGACCGCGCTGCTGTACGCCTCGGGGTTCGGCATGGTTGAGTATCTGATCGCCCAAAAGGGCAAGGACTCCTTCTTCGCGTTCGCCAAGGATCCGCGGCCCGTGTCGGCGAAGTTCGACGACCACTATGGCCAGTCGTGGGACGCCGCGGTCGCCGACTGCAAGCGGTGGACGCTCGCGCGGCCGTCCGCGTGCGCCGATTGCGGGTGCCCGATGCACGCCGCGGCGAAGCCGGCGGAGGAGGTCGCCGCGTCGTCAGGCGAGCCGCGAGCGCCGCCCCGCTCGTCGCAACAACAGGCGGCGGTCGAGGAGCCGCAGAAGACGCGCCTGTGGGTGTTCACCGCGGCATGGTGCGCCCCGTGCAAGGCGTTCCGCAAGGATCTCGACCGCGGCAAGTGGGGCCGCGTGCTGCAGCGGTCGGAGGACGGGTTGAAGGTCGAGACCGAGCAGCTCGTCGTCACGTTCTATGACGTCGATACTCCCTTCGGTCGCGCGAAGTTCCGCGACGTCCGAAGCGTGCTGCTCAAGGCGACGGGGACATCGTACCCCGACTCGATTCCGGCCTTCTACGTGCCGGGCCGGTCGGCCATGCAAATCGGCTACGCCTCGCTCACCGGCTGCTGGCTGATCGACGCCATCAAGTCGGCCTTCACGCGAACGTCGGAGCAACTGCCGCGCGTCGAGGTCGTCACGCCCGAGGTGCAACTCGCGATCGACCTGCAGGAACCGGAGAAGTACAGCCGGCTGAAGCCGGTCGACGATGACGAGCCGGTCGCGCTCGGCGAATCGTCGAATGAGCCGCTGCCGGTCGAGGCTGTCGAACCCGCGATGGAGAGCGTTCCGGGGGAATAGGGGGAGCGGAACACCGCCGGCGGAGCTCGCGGTGCTGAAGGTCGCCGAAAAACGGCGGCCTTCCGTCGTTTCGGGTGGGGGAATGGCATAGCCGATTAACGACTTTTCACGGCCGTGCCTACCCCGAAGGAATCCGCCAGGGAGGGAGACGCGAAATGCGCAGGGCAGCGACGTTGCGGGTGGCCGAGGGCGACCCGCGTGGTAAACCGGAGCCGTCAGGAGAGCTACGACGTCTACATCGGGCGGCCGATGATCTGGGGGAACAAGTTCAGTCATGACCCACGGAGCCATGCCGAAGTGATCGTGCCGACGCGGGAGCTGGCGATCATCCGGCACGAGGATTGGCTGCTCGACCAGCCGCACCTGTTGGAACGGTTGCCGGACTTGGCCGGGAAGCGACTGGGGTGTTGGTGCACTCCGAAGAGCTGCCACGGACACACGCTGCGGCGGCTGGTCATCTTCACGGCGACGAACGGGCTGATCGTCGGCCGGTGCGATCGGTGCCGCGGGCCGGTGGGCGAGGACCAGACGCGGCGGCTGACGGGCGGGGATCTGCTGTGCCCCGATTGCCTCGCGGGGCATCCGCCGGCGTCTCAGTACGCGGCCGCGCTCGTCAGGGCCGGCGTCGAATGTGATGAGGGGGAGTGGCCGTGAAGTCGGAATTCCTCGTATCGACGGCGATGGGGCTGCTGCTCGGTTTCGCGATCGGCTTCTCCGCTTTCCAGCCGCGGCAGAAGAGCGCGGAGCCGGTCGAGGCCGCGGGCATCACCTGCCCGGAGTGCCGGGCCTTCATGGAGCGCGGCTACGGCCGGTGGGAAACGATCCTCCAGCGCGGGAGTGAGGGCGACGATGCTCGACGATAGCGATCTGGGCACGGGAGTGGCCGAGCCGGAAGCGCCTCTGGAAGCGGACGGCGACGACCACGAGCACGAGTTCGTCGCCTACGAATCGGCGAGCGCGGACTTCACGGTCGGCAACGCCAAGTGCACGGTGACCACGCGGTGGCTGGTGCTCTGCACGGCGTGCGGCCAGACGCACTTCCGCGATGATCCCGACCAGCCGGAATTCCTGCGGGCGCGAACCCGCGATTAAAGGAGCGATCGAACGTGGCGAAGCGAGCGACGAGACGCAAGCCGGCCGAGACCCAGCAGGTCGAGGCGGCCGAGTTCCCGTACATCGCACGGGATCTCTGGCCGCTGGCGCGAGAGCTGGCCCCGCTCCTGGCCGATCCGGAGAACTGCCGGACGCACGACGAGTCGAACCTCAAGGCGATCCGGGCCTCGCTGCGGCGGTACGGGCAGCGGAAGCCGATCGTCGTGAACCGGCTGAATGGGATCATCGAAGCCGGCAACGGGACGGCGCTCGCTGCCCAGGCCGAGGGCTGGTCGCACATCGCCGCGGTGTTCGTCGAGGATGATCCGACGACGGCGACGGGGTACGCGATCGCCGACAACCGGACGGCGGAGCTGGCCGGCTGGAACGAAGAGCAGCTCGTCGCGAGCCTCAAGGCGATATCGACGCGATGCGCCTCGGTCCCATCCGGAACGTCGAGCCGTTCGCGAAGTCGCTCGAGGACGGCCGCGGGAACTGGACCTTGCCGCCGCCGATTCCTCTGGGCGAGTTCGGCCGGCGATGTCTCGACGTAGACGATCCGCACGCGGGCCTTGTAGGCGGCGAAGAGATCGACGAGTTGCCGGCGCAGCATCTTCGAGGTGTTCGTCGCATTCCACACGAAGGATTGCGACTGCCGCAAAAATGCTCGGGCTCGGTCGCGAGCTTCATTCGCGACGGTTCCCTGATTCGCGCCGGGATCGACGTCGAGTTCTTCCCGCAGCGAGTCCAGCGAGATGACCGGAAACTCGGCGGCATACGCCGCGATCCAGGTGTCCTTCCCCGAAGCGGGCAATCCCGACATGAGGATCACCTCAAGGTCCATCGGCTGGCGCGCCACGAGGTCTGGATCGAACTCCGTGACCGGAAGCGCGAAGGCTTGGAGCTTCTGCGCGGCGACCGATTCTTGTACGGCGACACCCGTGCCCCAGAATGGTTGTCGGAACGGCATCATTGGCCGATCGACCTCTATCTGTCGAAGTGGCGGCGAAGGCATCGAGTCGAAAGCGACGATTGGCGTCCGCAATCGTGCGCCGAACGTGCGGTTCCGGCTTCCTGAGTTCTTCCGGCATCGCGAAGGCGGCCTCGCAAGCTCGGGTGATGGCGCGGTTGTAGCTGTCCTTGGCGTAGTGGTCCTTGGGGAGCCTCGCTCGATTCCGTTTCGGCTTCCGTGCCGCCTGCGAGGGCGTCATCGGCGATCGGCGTGCGGCGCGACGTTCAGCGATTCGCTGCTCTTCCGACTCCGCGGGCTGGAAGCAGTAGCTTTCCGGCTCGCGGTCGAGATAGGGCCGCAGAATCTCCTGCCCCTCCGGGCCGATGTAGATGCGGCGCTCCTTGCCGTGATGTTGGGTTTTGTGGCTTTCCGGTCGGTAGCACCAAGTGCCGTTCACACCGAACGTCACGTCGCAAGGCCGCAGCGCGCAGATTTCTCCCGGACGCGCCCCCGTGAGCAACTGCAACTGAACCATCGCCGCGACGGTCGAGGGCAAGTTGGGCAGCGTTGCCGCCACGACCTCCTCGGTGACGGCACGAACCGGCTCGGATTCCTTCGCCGTGGTCCGTCCGGCCCGCAATCCCCGCGACGGCGCAGAGAGCCTGATAGACTATC
This sequence comes from Planctomycetaceae bacterium, assembly GCA_040877445.1. GTDB lineage: Bacteria > Planctomycetota > Planctomycetia > Planctomycetales > Planctomycetaceae > JBBDNT01. The sequence goes on along the minus strand of JBBDNT010000313.1, from coordinate 236 downwards.
TGATGGTAGTCGAGGACTAGTACAACCGGGCGGTCCGTCAGGCAGGTGCTCGTAAAGATCGGCTCGGCAATGAGTTGTAAAAATCGGGACGACAGGATTCGAACCTGCGACCTCTTGACCCCCAGTCATCGACGCCGGACTTGAGAAACGCCGAAAACAGCGAGTTTTCCGGGAAAAACCGCTCGTTCTGTTTTCCAATTATCACAAGAATCGCACCGTTTTCAAGGGAGTTGGTG
>JBBDNT010000312.1:0-10853 GCA_040877445.1 Planctomycetaceae bacterium | reverse complement strand
AGGGTCTCCCGGCCATTGGTATCTACACAACTATCCGCTTCGGAAGAGCGATGGGCGGCGGTGCGGGCGATCCTGCGGATGTCCGTTGCTCCGGTCAATCCGACCTTCCGGACGGCCTCTCACCGCCGGGCGAGTTGCAGCACCGCCGTCGCGATGTCCCGGGCCGCGCGGGGGCGGGCCAGCGCGCGCATCGCGGCGGACATCCGCGCCAGCCGGTCCGCGTCGTCGAGCGGCTCGCGCAGCGCGGCCGACAATCGCCCGGCGGTCTCCGCCGGCGTGTCCGCCTGTTCGACGACGCGCGCCCCCCCGGCTCGTTCGAACGCGCGCGCGTTGAGCGACTGGTGATCGGCGATCGCGCCGGGATACGGTACCAGGATCGTCGGACAGGCGGCGCAGGCCAGTTCGGCGAGCGTCGTTCCGCCGGCCCGCGAGACCGCCAGTGAAGCCGCGGCCACGCGTTCCGGGAGATCGGCGAAGAACTCCGCGACTTCCGCCTCGACGCCCGCGGCGCGATACGCTTCGCGAACCGCCGCCTCGTTTCCCATTCCCGCCTGATGCACGATCCGCCAACCGCGTTCGGCCGCGCGGAGTTCGGCGATCGCCCGCGGGACGGCCTCATTCAGCGCCGCCGCACCCTGGCTCCCTCCCAGCACGAGCAACATTCGCGATTCGTTCGCAGAACGCGCGCGACCGTCGTCGCGCAACGCCGCGATCTCGCGCCGCACCGGGTTCCCGGTGACATGCGCCGCGATCGTTCGCGGCAACCCCGCGCGCGACTCCTCGAACGACAGACAAATCAGCGACGCGCGTTTCGCCAGCCAGCGCGTGGCTCGGCCGGGTACGGCGTTCTGCTCCAGCAGCACCACCGGGACGTTCGCCGCGCCGACGACCGGCACGCTGGCGAAGCCTCCCAGTCCGACGACGGCGGCGGGCCGAAGTTCGTCGACCAGGCGCCTCGCCGCGCGCCGCGCGCCCCAGTACCGCCAGGCGAACCGCACCGGGTTCCGGCGGAACGCGGTGGACGGCTCGACCGCGAGGGCGCGATGCTCCAGCCCGTGATCCGCCGCGAGTCGTCGCTCGATCTCCCGACCCGATCCGACGAAGACGCAGCGCACTGCGGGATCGAGTTCACGCAGCGCCTCGGCGACGGCGATTCCAGGAAAGAGATGCCCGCCGGTCCCGCCGCCGGCGAAAAGGATCGTCGCTGGCGGAGGATGCGCCGGAACGTTCGCCATTGGGGATCGTCACTGGACCGTCGGCCCGTCGAGTTGCGCCTTGTGTGCGGCCCACCACAACTGCCAGGTTCGGGCGTCATAGCCGTGGTTCTCGCCGGTCAGCTTCTGCAGCGCGGTCAGGGTCTCGGGGTTCTGTTGGTTCACGCGGACCGTGACGACGCGGGTGCGCACTTGCGGCGCGGGTTGATTCGGCATCACGATCACGCCGTTCGGAAACTGCCCCGAAAGGAGCATCGATTGCAATTCCGGAGACAGCCCCGCGACTCCCGGCGATCCTCCCAACGAGAACGTGCCGTTCGTGTTGAACGACACGGCGTCGTTCGCGGGAACCTCCACGCGATAGCGATGCGAGGTGACGAGGGCGGCGATCAGATCCGGAATCGACGATCGATCCCCCACCCGCTCGAGCGCCCGCGCCGAGCGCCGCACGACGACGTTCATGTCGCTTTTCAATCCGCGGACGTAGATCGGCCGCGCCGCGGCGTGTTGCTCCCGGTCGAGCGCGTTGAGCGCCCTCCAGCGAATCTCCTGATCGGCGTCGTGAAGCGATTTCTCGACGAGCGCGGGGACCGCGGCCTCCCCCGGCAGGCGATCCAGAATGCTCACGTACAGAACTCGCATTCCCCGATCGGCGTGGTTCGAGAGGAACCGGTCGAGCGCCGGCAACGCGGCCGGATCGTCGATCGCGCCGAGTTGGGCCAGTCCTTCTTCCTGGCGGGCGGCGTTCCGACCGTCGGCCCACGACTGCCACGAGCGCACTTTCGGGAACCACTCCTGTTCGGCCTTGCGCTGGGCCTCGGTCTTCAGGATCAGGTCCAGTTCCTGCCGCGTGAGGTATTTGCCCCTGTGCTTGACGTAGCCTTGCGCCTCCATCCGCTCGTCGCGGCTCATCCATTGGCCGTCGTACCGACTGTGGCCCAGGGCCGCGCGCGCGTCGGGGTCGTCCGGCTCGAGTTCGATGATCCGCTCGAGGACCGTCATCCGCTGTTCGGTGAGGCCCTTTTCGCGGCACCACTCGACGAGTTCGCGGAGTGCGTCGAGGTCGTCCCGCGGGACTTCGCGAACCTTCGACTCGAACTCTTCGACGGCGGGGGATCTCCAGGTGATGAACTGGATCTCCTTCCGCTCGAGGGTGACCACGCCGCCGCCGAGCGTCTCGATGGTGACCGTCTCGTCGAGCAGCGTCCCCGCCTTCCGCGGGATCGTGCCGCGGATTTCGCCGCCGTTCTTCAGCTTGATCACGTCGGCCTGAAGCGCGGAAGCGAAACCGGCGACGGCGGCGAATACCAACAGAGCGCGCGATGTTCGAGCCATGACGCCCCCTTTCTCGAAACGCGGACGCGAGGGAGTTTCATCCTGGGGGGAGATTCCGCGGCCCGATGGATGCCATTGTAGTCCCGCCGCGGCGACCGATCCAGTCCGTCCGATTCGATCTTGCGTCGTCCGCCCGATGGGGCTATGTTCCCTGCCTCTCTCGCTCTCTCCCTTGCCCAATCCGAATCGTCCTGGATGCGTCGGGCGCTTTCCCGTCCGGACGTGCCGCGCGCCCTTCGCGCGGTCCGCCGCCGGCAGCGTCGCGACCGGAGAATCGCCATGGGGTCGTTCCCCTGGAGGTTGGCGGCGGCGCTCGCGGTGTGTCTCGCGTTCGGCGGGACGGCGGCGGCGCAGGAGTTCCGCGTGTACACGGAAGTCCGCGGCTATCCGGGCGGGGACGTCCGCCAGGAACCGACGCGCCTGTCCCGCAGCCTGACGCTGTACCATGCCGGGCTGGTGTACGACTTCGTCGGCGCGGCCAACGAGGTGACGGTGTTCGACCCCGGCAATCGGCGGTTCATCATCCTCAATACGGCCCGGGGGCTGGCGACGACGATCGATTTCGTTCAACTCGAGAAAGTCATCGACCGCTCCCGACAGGAAACGGCCCGCTACGCCGACGACCGCGGCGGAAGCTCTGCGGAGGCCTTGCGGTTCCAGCTCGATCCGCGCTTCGAGGAACGATACGACGCGGCCGCCGAGCGGCTTGTGCTCGAAGGACGGTACATGACCTACACGGTTCGCTGCGCCGCCGCGCCCGGTCCCGCCGAGGTTCGCGCGATCCTCGACTACTTCGACTGGGCCGCGCGCCTCAACCACGCGCTCCAGCCGCAGGCGTTCTTTCCGGCGGCGCGCATCGCCCTCGACGAGAGCCTGCGGCGGACACAGCGGATTCCCATCGACGTCGACCTGCAGGCGGACTTCGACGCGCCGCTGCACCTGCGGGCGGAACACGACTTTCACTGGAAGCTGCACGCCACCGACCGCACGCTGATTCATAAATGGCGGCGGCAACTCGAGGATCCGAAGACGAAGTTCGTCCCATTCCCCGAGTACCAGCGGACGGCCCTCGCGGCGAAACCGTCGTCGCGGGAGTGAGTTCACCGCGTCGAATCGCACTTCGTTGTGGCTGTGCTGCGCCAGTTCCTTCCTTCCCGCCTCGCGACGAAGCCGTGCGAATCGTTGTCAGGCGAACCGCCGCCGACGTATAACGGATGTCGCTTGCGAACCATTTCCGAAGAAGGACATCCGCGTGCATCGCAGCAGAGCATCGATCCATTGGGCGGCGACGATCGTCGTGGCGGGCGGCTGTCTGGCGTTCGCCCCGGGCGCATCCGCCGCCGACGGACCGCCGACCCCGCCGCCGCTTCCCAGCGACGGCGCGCCGCGAGCGACCGAACCGCGGCCCGCGAAACTTTCGCAAGGCGTGCGGCTCGACGTCGTCAAGCTGGTCGGCAGCTTTCTGCCGGGCGCGGAGCCGGACATGGGTTCGCGCGAGCCGCACACGGTTCCGGTGCACGTCTTCCGCGGGCGCGTCGAGCCGTTCCACAAGCCGAACCCGAAGCATCCCGCGCTCGTGAAGATCGTGAAGGCGGACCGCATGGGGCGGATCGAACTCCCGTTGCCTCCGGGCGAATACACGGCCGTGCTCGAACTCGACAGCGGGCTCTACCTCAACAACTGGCTCGAAGACGGTAGCTGGGCGATCTTCGAGGTGAAGCCGAAAGAGTGGACCTCGTACATCGTCGAGGACGTGACCGAGGCGCAGTTTTGAGGAAGCTGTCAGCGATCAGCTGTCAGCGATCAGCTGTCAGCGATCAGTTGTCAGCGATCAGTTGTCAGCGATCAGCTTTCGGTGATCGATCGGCGTGGGGCATTGGTCTCGTCCGACTTCCGCACCCCGCATTCCGCACTCCGAAATCCACATTCCGGGATCTCACTCATGCTCTATTTCTGCACCCTCATGACGGCGACCGTGCTGGGCGCGGCCGTGGAACCGGAGCCCGATCCTCGCGTCACCGGCATTCAGTCCGAATATCGCAATGGGCAGACGTTCGTGACCTTCAAGGACGTCGCGGAAGGGGAAGCCGGCGGCGCGTACCGCTATTCGCTGTACCGCTCGGACAAGCCGATCACCGAAGAGAATCTCGGCCAGGCCGAGCTGTGCTATCACGGCGTGCTGAACAACTCGGCGACGCAGTTCGGCTACTCGTTCATGATGAAGGATCGGCTCGACGAGACGAAGCCGCGTTTCGTGCTGAAGGAAGGGGGCGAGCCGCTGCCGATGTGGTCCGGAGTCGCCGTGCGGACCGTCCAGAAGGATGGCGAGAGCTATTACGCCGTCGTCGCCACCGACAACCGTTGGGAGGAGAAGCTCACACCCATCGTGCCGGGCGAATCCGCCACCGTCGAACCCGTCAAGGAAAAAGTCGCGCCGATCCAGCCGATCAAGATCGGCGATTCGAAGGAACGGGCCGGCAACTCGCTGTCGACGATCATCAGCGGCAAGGAAGGGTTGCCGTTGCACCTGTCGCTGCACGGCAGCCAATCGACCGGCGGGGCCGCGACCGCGTGGGGCGATCTGTACGTCTACTTCGGCACGCCCGACATGGGCTGGCGCGACGGCTTGCCGGGCATCTTCACCGTGCATGAAGGGCCCGATCCCGAGGGCCGCAAGCTGATTCTGTTCGCCCGCGACGCGATCGAGAACCCGCGCGGCGACCGGCCGATCGAGACCTGCTGGTTCGGCTACTTCTGCGTGCCGTTCGGGGCCGATCACACCGAGCCGCGGGCCTATCCCTTCACCGAGAACCGCGTGCATTGGATGGTCGAGTGGGTGAAGGACCGCTACCAGGCCGATCCCAACCGCGTGTATTCGGTCGGGCAATCGATGGGGGCGATGGCCTCGACGCAATTCAGCTTCCGGCATCCGGAAATCTTCGCCGCCGTGCATCCGCGACTGGGGCGGGTGCGGCAAAGCTGGCTGCCGGCGGTCGGCTTCGATCTCGATCCGTCGCTCAACAAGGGACGCTGGAACAAGCCCGCCCCCATGTACGACGGCAAGAGCGACTACTTCCACGACCGCATGGACTCGGTGAAGTGGGTCGGCGAGCACCACGAGGATCTGCCGTTCTACGCCTTCTGCTTCGGCCGCAACGACTGGGTCGCCACCTGGCAGGACCAGATCGACATGGTGAACGCCCTCACGAAGAACAAGCACGGGTTCGCGATGGGCTGGAACAACGGCGGGCACGACAGCGTCGGCGCCTCCGCCATGCAACCGGTAGTGAAGTACTACCCGCCGCACAAGTTCCGCCGGAACCAGAGCTACCCCGCGCTCGGCAACAGCTCGATCAACGGGGACATGGGGAACGGCGACAAGACCGTCGGCGATCTCGTCGGCGGGATCAACCTCGGCTTCGACTGGAGCGACGTCGTCGACGAGAAGGACCGCTGGTCGATCAAGCTCTCGAACGAACTCTGCACGGAAGACATGACCGTCGACGTCACCCCACGGCGCTGTCAACAGTTCAAGGCGAAGCCGGGCGATGTGTTCCGCTGGACGAACTCGGCCGGCGGAGAAGGAGAAGTCACGGCGGACCAGTGGGGCCTGGTGACGATCGAGAAGGTGAAGATCGAGCCGGGCGAGGCGACGACGCTGGTGATTACGCGCAAGTGAGCAGGTGGTCGGTCATACGGAGAGTGGGCGCGAAACCGCAAGCGGCGCGGTGACGCCCTCCGTCACGCTTGCGGTTTCGCGCCGAGAGAGGTTGGGAACATGGTCGCCGCCTACCACCTCATCTGGACCGCCTACGGATGGTGGCTGCCGAATGATCCCCGCGGGAGCAACTCCCGCGAGATCCGATCCGCATCGATCGAAGGGATGGGAGAACTGCATCGCGACCGCAAGCGGATTCAACCGACCGGTAAGGTCATCGCCGAGTTTTACGACGCCGCGCGCGGCCGACTGAAGCACCCGCTGTTGACGCTCACCTCCGATGAAGTCCTGTCGATCGCGGAGAGCTTTTCCGCCACGGTTCGGCAGCGCCGTTACACCTGCTATGCCTGCGCCATCCTGCCCGACCACTTGCATCTCGTGATACGGAAACATCGAGACAAGGCGGAGGAGATGATCTAACGATTGCAGCAGGCAAGTCGCGAGGCGGTCCTCGCGAAACCGCAAGCGGCGCGCGCGGTCGACCATCCTGTTTGGGGCGGCCCGGGGTGGAGAGTCTTCCTGAATACCCGAGACGACATTCGACGCACGATTCCCTATGTCGACGACAATCCGACAAAGCTCGAATTGCCGAGGCAGGTGTGGGAGTTCGTCATTCCGTATGATGGATGGTTGCCCGGAATCGGCGCGAAACCGCAAGCGTGATGGAAACCGGCAGCCGCGCCGCTTGCGGTTTCGCGAAGCCGAATCGCGCTGCTACTCGATCGGCGGCCGCGACAGCGGATCCGCCGCCGTGTACACCAGCTCCAGCTTCTCGCTGGCCCACATGCCGATCGATTCGTTCCCCGGGATGAGCACCCGCTGGTCCGGCGTCAACGACGAGTACATCGTCAACAGCCGGATCATCGTCGGGTGTTCGTGGTAGTTCGGGAACTGGTCGATCCGCACCGGCGCCGACAACGCCAAGCCCGACGAGCGATACGCCCCCTCGATCAACTCCATGCAGTACAGCCGGCCGTTCTCCAGGCGGAAGTCCTCGTCGAACGGCACCCGCAATTCGTGAACGTGTCGGCAATACGCGACCGCGCCGGGAATGTGGACCCGGTATTCCGGTTTCAACCTCTTCACGCCGAACGCCAGCTCGTACTCCATCAGGAACTCGGAGAACGGCATCCGCCGCACGTCGTGGCCGCGGCAGGCGTCGTACACCCAGGGGCGGCCCTCCTCGAACACGACCAGGCCGGCGTGCGAGTAATCGCTGTCGGCGAGTTCCGACGAGAACTTCGACACGTCGAACAGCCCCAGCATCACCCGCGAGACGCCCATGCGGAAGACGATGTCCCCCGTCTCCAGATTGCGGACGGCCCACTCGTCCCAGGCGCGCTCCAGATCGGCCTGCGCGAGCCCGGCATCATCGAAGCGCGAAAACGGACCGGGGGCGATCGCGGACAGACACGAGGACCGGCAACCGGCCAGCGCCGAGAAGCAGGCCGACAGCAGAACGGCCGCGCGCGCCATCCGCGCGACGCCGCGCGTTCGTCCCGGAAGTGCGATGATCGTGCGGGCTTCCCTGCCCATCGCGGCATCCTCGTTCCGCCGTTCCCTGCACAGGAGATTCGGTGCCGCGCTCCTCGCGCGACGGCGCACCGTCTCCCCGGTTCTTTCGGGCGGAACTGTAGTCGATTATCGACCGCGAGGGAACGGGAGGTTCAGGGGCAGTAAGCAGTCGGCAGTAAGCAGTAAGCAGTGGGCGGTAGCCAGTGGGCGGAGGGCAGTGGGTGGGTGGTCGCCGTCAGGGCGGGCCGTCCTCCCCTGCCGATTGCCCGGCCAACTCCAGTCTGCCGACTGCCGTCTCCCGACTGCCGACTACCGACTGCCGACTGCCTACTGCTTACAAAATCCCCGCTCCCTTCACGTCGATCCCCTTGAGCATCATCTTCAGTTCCTCCACGTTCGGCGAGACCTCGAAGGCGGTCGGGCGGTCGATGAAGTCCCGGTCGATGAAGTCCTTCAGGCTGTCGTTGAAGAGCTGCATGCCGTCCTCTTTCCCCATCCGGATCGCCTGCGACAGTTTCTCGTCCCGGCTCTCGAGGATCAGCTTCCGAACGATGGGAGTGAAGATCATGATCTCGACGATCGGCACGCGCTTGGGGTTGTCGAGAATCGTCGGCAAGAGCTTCTGCGCGACGATCGCCCGCATGTTGAACGCCATGCTGCTCCGCAGGGCGCTGTGCATGTCCTGCGGGAACAGGTCGAGGATGCGGCCCAGCGTGCTGGGGGCGGTCGAGGCGTGAATGGTCCCGAACACCAGGTGCCCGGTCTCGGCCGCGTGGACGGCGGTCTCGAACGTCTCGCGGTCGCGCATTTCGCCCACCAGCATCACGTCCGGGTCTTCGCGGACGGCGTGCTTCATGGCGATCGAAAAGTCCTTCACGTCCTGCCCGATCTCGCGCTGGTTGATGAGGCACTTGTCGCCCGTGAAGACGAACTCGATCGGGTCTTCGATGGTCAGGATGTGCTTGCGGTAGTTCTGGTTGATCCAGTTGAGCATCGAGGCGATGGTGGTGCTCTTGCCGCTGCCGGTGACGCCGGCCAACAGCACCAGCCCCTGGTCCCACTTGCACAATTGCTCCATGACCGGCGGGAGGTTGAGTCCGGCGAAGTCGGGGATGAACCGCTCGATCTTCCGCGCCACCAGCCCGATCTGGCCGAGTTGCGTGAGCAGGTTCACGCGGAACCGCCACGATTCGCCGTCCGACTGGATGACGTGGGCGAAGTCGGCCCCGCCGTCCTCGTTGAAGATCCGCTGCGTCCGCTCGTTGAGCATGGCGAAGCAGATCTCCCGCATCCGCACCTCGCTGATGGGGTCCATCTGCAATTCGCGGAGCGCCCCCTTGATGCGGAACACGGGCGGCTTCCCCACCTGCAAATGCATGTCCGACCCGCCATGCTTGATCAGCAGGCGAAAGAGCTTGTCGATCTCCAACTCCTCGCGATGCACGTGCAACGGCACTTCGGCGGCGGCCATGTCATGTTCCAGTTCGAACTCTTGAGTAGTTTTTTCGACGCAAAGACGCGAAGGGCGCAAAGAAACGCAAAGGTGGAAGAAGGAAGACCGAAGACAGGCGAAGTTACGCGATGAAAATCATCAACGCGCGGCCGCTGCGAGCGGCGTCCCCATACGCCGCCTTTAATTCCTGAAAGAATGTCCCATCGGGATCATAACTGCCGTCGCATCGTTCATCGTACCATCGCTGCCATTCCGAAGGTGGGAGCGCCTCCAATTCCGCCGCGATCTCGCGAACAAGTCGCGGGGACACGAATCCTGCATACCACTCGTGATTCCCTTCACAGAATTCTTCCAGAGTGTGCGGACTTTGCGGGTGCAGAACGTCTCCGGATATGGCGTACCTCAGCGGAGGATCCCTGTCCTCAAGAATGATTCGGAAGTCTCGCCACGCTTTGTCGAGTGGATAATAGGGGCCCGTGCAGTCCGGCTCTTTGCCCGCGACGATTTCATCGAAGGCTTCGGCGGAAATGACCGTCAGGCCAGCGCGAACGCCCATTCGACTTCCTTTGCGCTTCTTTGCGCCCTTTGCGCCTTTGCGTCGAATGAATCGTCCCTACGCCAATACCGGCTCGAACCGCACCGGGACGCCGCGGTCGGCCAGATACTGTTTCGTCTCTTCGATCGTATACGTTCCGTAATGAAAGATGCTCGCCGCCAGCGCCGCACTCGCGCCGCCGTCGGTCACCGCGCGGAACAGGTGCTCGGGACAGCCGGCCCCGCCGCTGGCGACCACCGGGATGCCCACAGCGTCGGACACCGCGCGGGTGATTTCGATGTCGTAGCCGTCCTGCGTGCCGTCGGCGTCCATGCAGGTCAGCACGATTTCCCCCGCTCCGAGCCGCTCGACCTCCTTCGCCCACGCGACCGCTTCCAACCCCGTGGGAATGCGGCCGCCGTTGATGTGTACGTCCCATACCTCGCGGCCGTCGCGCTGGACGCGCTTGGGGTCGATGTTGACGACGATGCACTGGCTGCCGAACCGCTCCGCCGCCTTCCGCACGAACTCCGGATCCTTCACTGCCGCCGAGTTGATCGAGACCTTGTCGCACCCCGCGGAAAGCAACCCGCGGATGTCCTCCAGCGTGCGGATGCCGCCCCCCACGGTGAGCGGCATGAAGACCACTTCCGAAGTCCGGTGAACCACGTCGAGAATGATGTCCCGCTCTTCGTGGCTGGCGGTGATGTCCAGAAACACCAGTTCGTCCGCCCCCTGCCGCTCGTACCCCGCGGCGATCTCGACCGGATCCCCGGCATCGCGCAGATTCAGGAAATTCACCCCTTTGACGACGCGCCCGGCATGCACGTCGAGGCAGGGAATGATCCGCTTGGCGAGCATGGGAAAGGTCGAGAAGTGGGCGAGAGAAAGACGGCGATGCGTGCGGCGGCCCGAACATTCAATCTACTCCCGCCGGGCAGGCGGAGTCAACCGGCTCTTCGCCGCTTCGACTGCGGGATTCCGGGCCTGCGACAGACTTCGCGATTTCAAGGCCGTGCGAGCGGCCGTGGTCCCCTCTCTCCCGGCTTTGGAGATCGTCCGACTTTCAGGTGGTGGTGTGAA
>JBBDNT010000311.1:0-11022 GCA_040877445.1 Planctomycetaceae bacterium | reverse complement strand
GTCTCTCGTTCCGGTCATCGGACAGATTCCGATCGAGCCGACCGGCCCGAACGGGAGTGTTCCCGTCCCTCGCGCCTGGGCAGAGACTCAACCGCCCACGCGCTAGGACGACAGGGAGGTCGGACTAGCGACGGCGTTGACCGGGCGGCGGCCAGTAACTATCCATTGGGATCCGCGTTGTCCGCCGCTCCGTGTCCAACGCTTTGTTCTGCTCCTCAATTTACCAGAAGAAGTTTCGAGGCTGAAGTTCCCCTTCCATCATTTGGCCTGCATACTTGACAGCTCGCTTGCATCTCCAGTGTTCGGCGACTGGACACGAATCGATCAGCGTGGAATTGACCACAATCGCCTCATCTCGATGGATCGCAAACGCCGCTTGAAGCAACAACAGTAAAGCCTCACTTCGCGACGAAAGTGGCTGCACGCGCTGAGTTCGTTTGAGTGCTTCTCTAAGTGACGTTTTGGCCCTCTCAAGACATTTGCGTTCGGCCAACGCAGCAATTTCCCAGGAACGAACGGCCGATCTCTTGTAGTCGTCCGCACACTCGGATGCAGCTTTCGCTGCCTGAGTGGCGATTGGTATCGGGTCATCTTCAGTGAATCGGGCAACCCATGATAAGGCCTGTGCACGAAACCATGGCTCGCTGACCGACCGAGCCTTCTCCAACGCTTTGCGCGGATTGACCTTGGCGAGCTTGATTGCCTGATCGCGTTGCAGTGTGGCGCTCATTGTTAGTAGCAGAACGCAGGGTGGCACGGCCGAAGGCCGTGTCGTGCAGCGACAAGAAGCCGCGCCCTGCGGTCTCCTTCAACGAACCTCTTCCTACTCGAAACCCGGCGTCCAGGGGATCGGCAAGCCTACCGGACGGCCCTCAAGGTACCACCGGGCCGAACTCCACCGCCAGTCGATCGCCCGCGACACCAGCCCCGCGCGGACCGGGTTCAGGTGCATGGAGTCCCGAAACGCCCGAATCGTCAACTCATGTGGCGGGCCCGTCATTCGGTGCATCGCTTGGTTCGATGTTGAATTGTCGTCTCAAATGGAACTCGGTCCCTCTCTTGATTAGATGGATCAACTCTGGATCCATGCGCTCGTAATAATCCGGAATATCCAGCGAAACGATTCGCGGTCGATTCGGATAGTCCCGAAACGTTCCCAAAATCCTGGACTTGTATTTCCGATCCATTACCAGCACCAAATCGGCCCATTCGAGGTCTTTCTCTGTAAGCTGATGAGAACTTTTACTGCTGACTCCCGCGGAACGAACCAGGAGTCTCGGATCCTTTCGATAAATCGCCTCCGCTGTAGGACTCCTCCATTGGTGCCTACCGCATACAAAAAGCAGGCGAGGTTTATTCATGCACTTGCATCGAACGACTGTTTATTCAGAACACTTCCGAATAACGTGCGCACGTTACTCGCGTCCAAGGAGGCCTGCACCGTGCGGATGTCGTCGCCCGCTTCGATCGATGCGTCGCGAACGAATGGCGGAACGTGTGAGCCTTCACGCGCTTCCGGATATCCGCGCGGCGGGCCGCCGCGGGAATCGCCTTCGATACCGCTGGTCGGCGTTCACCATTAAATCAGTCCCTGCGCGGAAGTCAATCGGAATTCCGCAACGAACTGGTATCCCAAATCGTTCCGCGCCGGCGGCCCGGCTTCGATCCCTTCAGCAACCAGGAGTCCCGATGACGACGACCCTCGACGAATTGCCACTGCCGGCGGCCGAAGTGGAGATCCAGGCGGCGGGCGGGAAGCTGCCCACTGTCTCGATCGTGGCCTACTCCGGCGGCTTGATGAACGTCCCCGGCTGGGGGTCGCTTGTGATCGACCTGGCGGGCCTCGACTTCGCTACGTGAAGTGCGCATCCTGGCCGCCGCCGCATTCGCGGATGGGGTTGGAATTCGCCGGACCCGCCGCCGCGAATCGACTGGGAAATCGACCGCGGTCACACGGTGCGGATCGAACGGTCGCCGGTGCGGTGACTTCCGCGCGGCGGTGGGATATACTGCCGCTGTCGCGCGCCGCGGTTCGAGCGGCTGGGAGTCGCGGGCCGTCGCATCGCGTTCGCCGTTCCGCACGCCGGCTCGCGGGGAATTCAGGTTCACAAGGGATTCGGGAAGGAGAGCAGCAGGACCGATGACAGCGCTCGCCATCGCACCGGGGAAGACGAAGATCGGCTGGATCGGCACGGGGATCATGGGGGCCAGCATGTGCGGGCACCTCGTCGACAAGGGCTTTTCCGCCACCGTCTCGAACCGCACGAAATCGAAGGCCGAGCCGTTGCTCGCCAAGGGCGCCCAATGGGCCTCCACGCCGCGGGAAGTGGCCGAGGCGTCGGACGTGATCTTCTCGATCGTCGGCTATCCGCACGACGTTCGCGAGGTGCTGCTGGGTGAACAGGGTGCGCTCTCCGGGGCGAAGGCGGGGAGCGTGCTCGTCGACATGACCACCAGCGAGCCGTCGCTCGCCATCGAAATCCACGAGACCGCGAAAAAGAAGGGCGTGCATAGCGTCGACGCGCCGGTCTCCGGCGGCGACGTGGGGGCCAGGAACGCCACGCTGGCGATCATGATCGGGGGGGACAAGGAGGTCGTCGAGGCGCTGCAGCCCTGCTGGGAGGCGATGGGCAAGACGATCGTGCACGAAGGCCCCGCCGGCGCCGGCCAGCACACGAAGATGGTCAACCAGATTCTCATCTGCAACAACATGGTCGGGATCAGCGAGGGGCTGCTTTACGCCTACAAGGCGGGGCTGGATCTCGACACGGTGCTGAAGGCGGTCAGCGGAGGCGGGGCGGCCAGCACGGTCCTCTCGGTGCTCGCGCCGCGGGCGGTCCAGAACAACTTCGAGCCGGGCTTCTTCGTCGAGCACTTCATCAAAGACATGGGGATCGCGCTGGCCGAGGCCCGGCGGATGAATATCGCGCTTCCCGGATTGGCGCTGGCCAACCAGTTGTACCTCGCGCTGCAGGCGCAGGGAGGCGGCCGGGCGGGAACGCAGGCGCTGGTGAAGGCGCTCGCGCACGTTTCGGGCATCGATTGGGAGAAGCGCTGATGGCACGCGCACAAGCCGCACGCAAGGGAGAGCAGTTCGCCGGCCTCACGGTCGCGCTCGTCACGCCGTTTCGAAACAGCGCGGTCGACGAGGACGCGCTGCGGAAGCTCGTCGATTTCCACGTCGAGGCGGGGACCGGTTGCCTCGCCCCGGTCGGCACCACCGGCGAAAGCCCCACGCTCTCGCACGACGAGCACGAGCGCGTCGTGCGGATCGTCTGCAAGCAGGCGGCGGGGCGGATCAAGGTGATGGCCGGCACCGGCTCGAACAGCACGACCGAGGCGATCCGCCTGACGAAGGCAGCCCGCGAAGCCGGCGCCGACGGCGCGCTGATCGTCGGCCCGTACTACAACAAGCCGATGCAGGACGGCTTCTTCCGCCACTTCGAGGAAATCGCCAAGGCGGTCGAAATTCCGATCGTGCTCTACAACATCCCCGGCCGCACCGGCAAGAACATCGAGCCGGAAACCATTTGCCGCCTCGCCGAAATCCCCACCATCGTGGCGGTCAAGGAGGCGACCGGCTCGATGGACCAGGCCTCGCAGATCCTTTGCGGCAGCGATCTGACAGTCCTTTCCGGAGACGACAGCCTGACGTTGCCGCTGTTGTCGATCGGCGGAAGCGGCGTGGTCTCGGTGGTGGGGAACGTCGTTCCGAAAGATATGCTCGGCTTGCTGAGGTCGTTCGCGGCGGGCGAACTTGGGACAGCCCAGGAGTGGCACCGCAAGCTGTTCCCGCTCTGCCGCGACATGCTGGGGCTGGCGTCGAACCCGATTCCGGTGAAGGCGGCGATGCAGCTTCTGGGTCGCGACACGGGCGAAGTCCGCCTGCCGCTGACCCCGCTGGACGAGACAAGCCGCAAGTCGCTGGCCGGAACGTTGACGGCTTATGGGTTGATCTAGGGAGTTTTCCATTCCGACGCAAAGATCGCAAAGGATCGCAAAGAAGACCGGAATCGACTTCGTTGGAGCAATGGGAGGGAGTCCGCGAATTCCGGGGATGCAGCATCGAAACATTCGCTTGAATTCGACGGACGAAGACGCTTTGCCGGGTATGGACACCATCCCGGTGTTCTCGGATCTGCGCGTCGTTCCATCGACGGGCATCATCGCGTTCGATCGTATCCTTTGCGCCCTTCGTGTCTTTGCGTCGACTTTCGAATCCGTAGTGGAGGTCAGCGGTGATCTTTCGCCGGGATGACGACGACGATGAGGACGAGGATGAAATCGAACTCGTCCAGTTCAAAGGCTCGCTCGAGGGCCGCCAGGCGGACCTGAAGGCGAACGCCAAGCTCGCGCGGATGGGGCTGATCCCCGCCAAGGAGCTGGTGACGAACGCCCTTTCCCGCCGCGCCGAAAAGCTCGTCATCGAGCCGAAGGGGGAGAAAGGCTCGCTCGTGCGGCTGTTCATCGACGGGATCCCCTACTCCGGCGGCAAGCTCTCGAAGCAGCACGGGCTGATCATCACGCAGATGCTCAAGCTGCTCGCCGGTCTCGACGTGCAGGAGCGCCGCCGCCCGCAGTCGGGAGGCATCAAGGCGGAACTCGAGGATATTCCGTACGAGATTCTCGTCGACAGCCGACCGCTCGGCGGCGGGTTCGAACGCTTGATTCTTCGCAGCCGGAACCTCAAGCAGCCGCGCGACACGGCCGAGACGATCGGCATCACGCCGGAGTTGAAGGCGAAGATTCGCGGGCTGACGGCGGACAAGCGGGGGCTGCTGATGGCCTGTGGGCCGCCCGATTCGGGCGTGTCGACGACGGCCCTGGGAATCATGCGATCGATCGACGCGTTCATGTTCACGGTCTTCGATCTGGGCGGCCTGCGGGGGCGGAAGATTCTCAACGTCACGGAGTTCGAGCGCGATCCGAAGGACGACTTCGAGACGGTGCTCGGCCGGCTGGTGCGCGTCGAGGCGGACGTGGTGTTTCTCGAGCCGCTCGAAGACCCCGCCGCGGCCCGGACCGTGCTCGAGTGGCAGAAGAAGCTCGTCCTGATCTCGGAGATAAAGGCCAAGGACGCGGCCCACGCCATCGTTCAACTGGTGCAATGGGCGGGGGATCCGGCCCTCGTCGCCGACGGCCTGAAGGCGGCGATTTCGCCGAAACTGGTCCGCGTGCTATGCACGGAGTGCCGGCAGGCCTTTCGTCCCAACCCGAAGATTCTCGCCAAGACGGGGCTGCCGAAAACGACCAAGGTGCTTTATCGAGCGCCCAAACCGGGTGAACTGCTCGACGAGAACGAAGAGGAAGTCATCTGCGAGCGTTGCGGCGGCGTGGGCTTTCTCGGGCGGGCGCCGATCTTCCAGGTCATCGAGATGACGCCCGGCATGAAGCAAGTGGTCGCGGCGGGCGCGAATTCCACCGCCATCCGCCAGCAGGCGGACAAGGAGAAGATGCAGACCTTCCGCGGCGACGGCCTGCGCGCCGTCGCGGACGGCGTGACGTCGCTCGAAGAGCTGCAGCGCGTGTTCCGCGAGAAGTAGGGCTATCGCAATTGCGGCGAGCGCGAAAGCCGCGTCTCTTGTTCGACGCGGATCTCGCGGCGGATCCACCACGCCCCCGCGGCGATCAGCCCCGCGATCGTCAGTCCGACCAGAGGCCACGTCCACCCGCCGCGTTCGTCGGTTCGTTCCAGCGTGGCGATCGCCTCGGCGGCGGCGATCCGCACGAGCTGGTTTTCGTCATGGGCACGCACCTTTTGCAGCACGGTAATCTGGTCGCGGGCCGGCGAGCCGATGCGCGACAGCGACTCCACGCTCCTCACGCGGACCATCGGGTCGGCGTCCTTCAAGCTGGCGGCCAGCGCTTCGACGACCTTCCCCGCGTCGGTGTCGAAGCGCCCCAACGCCTCGGCAGCCATCCGCCGCACTTCGACCGGGTTCGTCGGCGCGAGCGCGGCGATCCATTGCCTCTCCGCGTGTTCGACCCGCGCCGCCTGTGCGCGGAGCACCGAGTTCCACACGACCAGCGCGACGATGACCGCCGCGCAGACCGCCGTGGCGATTCGCCACACGCCCCCCGCCGCGCGGTCTTCCGCGGGAGCCGCGTCGTGCGGCGAGACCACGTGGCGGACCCGCGCCGGCCTGGGCAACTTCGCCGCTTGCGCGCGGATCTGCGGCGCTTCGACCGTGGCTTGCGCATCGGCCGGAGCGCCCGACGCTCCGCTGACCTCCCGCTCGCGGGCGGCCTGTTCCAGCCAGCCCGCGACCTCGTCCGCGCCGGAGGGGCGTTTCTCCGGATCCTTCTCCAGCAGCCGCAGGATCGCGTTCTCCAGAAGAATCGGGCAATCGGGGACGAGGTCGGATACCGGAGGAGGCGTCTCTTCGAGGTGCATCCGCATCAGGTCCGCCGGCAAGTCCGATAGGAACGGGGGCTTCCCCGTGAGCATCTCGAACAAGACGCAGCCCAGCGCGTACAGGTCGGTCTGATACGACAGCGGCGGCTTGCCGCGAATCTGCTCCGGGGCCATGTACGGGAACGACCCCACCGTCTTCCCGTCGCTCGTCAGCCGGCTTTCCCCGGCCACGAAGGCGATGCCGAAGTCGCTGAGCTTGAGGTTTCCGTCATCGGTCCGCAGGAAGTTCCCCGGCTTGACGTCGCGATGAATCACGCCGGCGGCATGGGCGTGCGCCAACGCGCCGCACATCTGCAGGCCGTAGCGGATCGTCTCGTCCGGAGAGAAGCGGCCTTTCTTGTGCAGCAGTTCGGCGAGGGTGCCCCCCTCGACCAACTCCATCGCGTAGAACGCCTGTTTCTCGTCCGAGACGCCTCCGAAGCACTGCACGATGTGCGGGTGCTTCAACGCCTTCAGCAGTTCCATCTCGCGGCGGAAACGGGCGGCGATCGTCGGGTTCGTCGTCACGTCGTCGGGCAGCAACTTCACCGCCACCAACCGCCCGTCCTTCACGTAACGAGCCCGGTAGACGACGCCCATGCCGCCGACGCCGATCTTGTCCCGAAGCTCGAACGGCCAGATCCAGCGGGAGGGCATGGAGGTTCCTTGCGGAGTAGGGGGCCGAGCGTGGACGGCACTCCATCCCGTTCACGCAGGACGCGACTTCCCATTTCGTCCTGCCGGACCATCACCGGAACGGCCCGATCTTCGGAGATTGTACGCGGTCCCGCCGGACCGTAAATCGGGAATTCCGGTAGCGGTCGCAAGGGATTGTCGCGTATTGCCTTACGCGCGGATCGTGCCGGTTCGTGGACGGCGGCACTTAAGGTGCGGCGTGAAGATCATCCACCGGTGGCCTCCGCGGACTCCTTTCCGTCGCACCCGTCCGGTTCCGAAACGCGCAGCCGAAGTTCCCACGATGGGCCGACGCGACACGAATTCGAACTTCGAAGGCGTCCTTACGGATCCTCAGTCGACCGGCGGGCGGAGCTTGGCCAGCAAATGCTCGGCGATGCGGGCGACATAGCCCCCCTGGTCCGGCTCGACGCGCTCGACCGCCGCGAACGCCGGGCGACTCTGCTCGACGGGAAGCGCGTCGAGGAAGTCGATGGCGAGCATCCGCGCCTCCCCCTGGGGATGCCCCAGCGCCTCGATCAGAACTTTCACGCCGCGGTCCGCATCCCCCAGTCCGCACAGGGCGCGGGCCGCCGCGATCCGCACGCTCGGCGACTCGTCCTCGAGCGCCTGTTCGAGCGCGGGCTTCGCGGAAGCCGCGTCGATCCCCAAGGCCAGCAATCCGATCGCCGCCCGATAGCGCACCGCCGCGCTCTCGTCCTTCAGGGCGCGCGTCAGCCCCGGCAGCGATTCCTTTCCCGCGATGCTCAGCCGGGAGACTTCATGCAGGCGCGCGAGCGGCAATAGTTCCTCATCTTCACGAACTGTGGCGTAAATGCCTTCCCGCCCCGCATGGGCCACGAGTTCCGGTTCGGGCAGAAAGCCGGTGTCGCGGATGTCGATCTGCCACTGCTCGAGCGCGCGGCGGAACCGATCGAGCGTTTCCGCATGCTCGGGAGAACCCGCGAGATTGCGGATCTCGTGCGGGTCGCCTTCAAGATCGTACAGTTCTTCCGGCGGCCGCGATGGGGCGAGGAATCGGCTCTGGGTCGCGTCGAGTTTCCCTTCGGCGTGCAGCCGTCGCAGTTCCTTCATCGTCGCGTTCCGCTCGGCGTAGTCGAGATGCAGCGCTTGCGTCTGAAAGTGATCGTAGTTGCGAAGGTACTTGAACCGCCGGTCGCGGACGGCGCGAACGAAGTCGTGCCGTTCGTCCATCCGATCGCGGGCGGCGAAGACGTACTCCCGCGGCTCCGCCGCCTTCGCGCCGAGAAACGCTTTCCCTTGCAGATGCTCGGGGATCGGCACGCCGGCGAGCGACAGCACGGTCGGCGCGAGGTCGACGAAGCTCACCAGCCGGTCCTCGACGGTTCCCCCGTTCAGTTTGCCCGGCCAGCGCACGATGAAAGGCACGTGCATGCCGGAATCGTACAGCCAGCGTTTCGCGCGCGGCATGCCGGCCCCGTGGTCCGAGTAGTAGAACACGATGGTGTCGTCGGCGAGACCGGCGTCCTCGAGTTCCGCGAGCAGTTCTCCCACCCGCCGATCCATCGCGGCGATCAGTTCGTGGTAGCGGGCCCAGTCGCGGCGGACGGCGGGCGTGTCGGGATAGTACGGCGGGAGTTCGAGTTTCTCGCGGAGTTCCGCCGACGGGTCGCCTCCCCAGATTTGCGACTCGTGAGTTCCGGTGATGTTGAACACCGCGAAGAACGGCTGCCCCGGCCGGCGGTGCTTCCAGTGCGCCTTGCCGCTGCTTTCGTCCCACGTTTGGCGGCGATGCTGAAAGTTGTAGTCGGTCTTGCTGTTGTTGGTGCAGTAGTAGCCCGCTTCGCGCAGATACTCGGGAAAGCCGCGGATGTGCTCCGGCAGCGTGGCCTTCGAGCGCATGTGCTGCGAGCCGAGCGCGCACTGATACATCCCGGTGATGATGCAAGACCGGCTCGGCGCGCAGACCCCGGCCGTGGCGAAGGCGCGGCGATATCGCACCCCCTGCTCCGCGAACCGATCGAGATGCGGCGTGCGGGCGTGCTCGTGACCGTAACACCCGAGGTGGGCGCTGATGTCCTCGCAGGTGATCCAGACGATGTTCGGCCGCTGCGGGGCGTCGGAGTCGGCACGCGCCGGCCCCACGAGGGCGATTCCCAGTACGAAGGCGACGATCGACGATTGAATTCGAATGTGGTGGATCATGATCCGCTCATACTAAGCCGATCCGCGGACGGCGACCACCCTCGCTTGCGGTTTCGCGCCCTCGCAGGGGGCCGATGACCGGCCGCCGCTGAGGAACCGTCCGAGGGCCTGCGGTCGAAACCTCCCGATGGACGCCCGCCGGTTCGACATGCTTTGCCATGTCGTCCATGTGGGCTGCTTGATTGCCGCTCGGAAGCGGGCTATACTGCCGCTCCTGTCGAACCTCTCGCCGCGGCATCCCGCGTTCACGATCCGCCACGATATCTCCAATGGCTTCGATCGCGGCAGCGGTCGTCGTCATCTTTCGATGATCGCCCGCGCGGTCGCGGAGCCGAGCCGCATCGGTCGGATTCGTTCGACCAACAGCCCGAACTGGAGAAGCGGCCATGACCGCCACCGACGCCGCGGCGCCCGCGAAGCCGTCGCTTTCGATCTGGACGATCCTGCTGCTGTTGCCGGTAATCGCGCATTGCATCGCGGTGGCGTCGTTCGCGTTGTTCGAAGATTACGGGGCGCTCACCACGATCGACTACGCGGTGCTCGGCGCGACGGCCGTCTACATTCTCGTGCTGGCGGTCGTGCTTCGCACGGGAAGGCTTCTCAAGCCTTTGCTGATCGGAACCTATGCCGCGCTGGGAGTGGTCTTCGTTCTGGAGATCGCCGCGCGCGTCGCGGTTCCGCCGGTTCCGGAGCAAGTTCCGTTGGCGCCCGGCGTTCGCGAGAGCGTCGCGGCGGAAGGGATGCAAGGCATTTCGGGCGAGATCACGTATTCGGTGAACTCGCTGGGAGTCCGCGGCCCCGAGGTGAAGCTCGACGAGGTCGACTTGAAGATCCTCTGCGTGGGCAGCACCTTCGTCGAAGCCCGCTACGTCACCGATCGGCGAAGCTGGCCCTGGCAGCTTCAGGAGCAGCTCGCGTCGCGGCTCGATCGCGATGTGTTCGTCGGGAACGCCGGCATTCCCGGCACGATCGCCATCCAGTACGACTACCTGCTGCGGAATTACGCGCTTGCGAAGAAGTTCGACTGGGTGATCGTCTGCTGCGGCCTGGACGACATCAACGTGCGGCTCGACGGCGTCCACGTCGATGTCGTCGCCGGCACGGAGCAGAACGTGCTCACCCCCGCGAAACCGGACGTCCCCTTCTATTTCTACTACCGCCGCTCGGCGATTCCCCGCGCGTGGCGGGCGTTGTTCGCCGAGGATGAATCGTCGAGTCCGCACGACACCGGGGCGTGGATCGCCGAGGATCGCATCGTTCGTCGGCAGAAACTGCGCGAGAATCCGCTCGAGGATCTTCCCCCGGATTACGATCTGATGGTCGCTTCCTACCGCGAGGAGCTCGAACGGATCATCGAGACTTGCCGCGAGCTGAACCTGAAGCCCGTGCTGACGACGCATCCCACGCGGTATGGAAAGGATCTTCCGGCGGAGGTGACCGACACCTTCACGCTGTTCCAACAAAGCGGCGTGTACGTGCCGGAGGTCATGGAGCAAATCGTCGCCGGCTTCAACGGCGCGATGCGCGAGGTGTGCCGCGAGCGCGACGTGCCTTGCATCGACCTCGACGGCCAGCTTCCGAAAGACGAGACGGTGTTCTTCGACGATCTGCACATCAACGCGTCGGGGAACGACCAGGTCGCCCGAATCGTGGCCGACTGGTTCGTTCGCGAGTTGGGCGAGAACGGCGCGGCGGCCGAGTCGCCGTGAGCTTTCTCTCGTCGTCGTCGGGTGGCGGGGGCGCTTCGCGCAGCGAAAGCCCCCGGC
>JBBDNT010000310.1:0-11104 GCA_040877445.1 Planctomycetaceae bacterium | reverse complement strand
CCCCCCCCCCCCGACTCTTGCCACACGCCAGTGAAAATTGCCACACCCACCACAGCCCAGGTTTATCCCCTCGGTCGCATTGCGGCGACCGCAACGAAGAACGTGAGTTGTCCCCTGTGGCCGACCGTGTGCCTATCGAATCGAGAGTCACCCCTCGGCTCATTGGGAGTTGGTTTGATCGGACGAAGTCCCCCGGGTGCCGGGTAGAAGGTGGGTACGACGGAATACAATTCCGTCCTACCCGCCTGATGAGTCGACCCACAACTTCGAATTGGACGCCCGTAATAGCGAACTTCACAGATCGAAGCCGAACGTCCGTCGCACGAAACGGTGCAAACGGTGGCCGAGCGTTTGCGGGGCGGTGACGATGCGCGCCTGTCCCCGCGCGCGAATCAAGGGCAGCCGCTCCGAATCGTCCAGGCGGATGCGCGCCTCGTACGACGTTTCCGCCGGGCGAATCGTCCCTTCCGGCTCGCGGTGGACCGCCAGTTCGGTTCCGCT
This sequence comes from Planctomycetaceae bacterium, assembly GCA_040877445.1. Taxonomy (GTDB): domain Bacteria; phylum Planctomycetota; class Planctomycetia; order Planctomycetales; family Planctomycetaceae; genus JBBDNT01. The sequence goes on along the minus strand of JBBDNT010000310.1, from coordinate 10,603 downwards.
GGACAATTCGCGCGGGGCGAAGTCGACCGCCGTCGAAGAGACCTCTTCGACAGTGCCTTCCAGAATTCGCCCCGGCAACTGATCGAGCCGAATGCGGACGCGTTGCCCCGGCCGCACGTATCGCACGCCCGCTTGATCGATCACGAGCCGCGCCTCCTGCCGCGCGGGATCCCCCACCAAACAGACGAGCGTTCCCGTATCGAGGAAGCAACCGCGGTTCCGCGGGTCGAGCGGCGTGCCGCGCCATGTCGAAAGCTCGTCTTTCGCGGTCGGCGGCGCGAGGTCGGGGGGCGGGATGACGATTCCCGCGATCGGCGCGGTGAGCGTCAGTCTCCGCGCGTCGTCGAGTTTTCGCCGGTGCCGCTCCTCGGCGTCGGCGAGCGCGTCGCGGGTGCCGGGAATCTTGAGCGAGGCTTCGGGATCGCGCGCCTGGCGGAGTTCCAGATGATCGAGCTGCAACCGCAGCCGATCGCGCTCGGCCGCGAGCCGGGCGAGCTCGCGCTCGAGCGCCGGATCGTCGAGCGCCGCCAGTTCCGCGCCGGCTTCGACCGTTTCCCCTTCGCCGATCGCCGTTCGCAATCGCCCCGGCACCGTCACGTACACCGCGTGCGCGTCGCGCGGCTCGATGACCGCCGCCGCCGACACGCGGTGAGGCAAGGGCAACAGCCACGCCGTCCCGATCAAGGCGGCGAGAATCAGTCCGGTGAGCAGCAATCGTTCGGGTCGAATCCGCCGCCGCTGAACGGGATCGCGCACCAATCGGCCGACGTGGACGATCGGCGTCATCCCGAACCCCAGCACCACCACCGCCGCCAGCACGTGCGCGATCGGTTCGAGGTCGTATTGCGAAAGCACGCGATGCGCCAGCCACAGCACCATCACGACGACGAACGCGCGATACGCCAGGGACGCCGCGCCGTAGACCGCGAGCGGCCAGCCGGACGACTGGCGGGCGACGTGCGGTTCCGCCGCGGAGATTCCGAGGCAGAACCGCGCGAGCCGGCGGCCCCACCAGCGAGCCGATTCCCGCCCGAGGTTCGGCCGCTCGATCCAGTCCGAAAGCACGTAATATCCGTCGTATCGCAGCAACGGGTTCCCGTTGAACAGCAGCGTGCTCACCGAGCAGACCACGAGCACGTTCAGGCACAGCGTGTGGAACAGCCCCGGCTCGCTCAGCCACCACAGCCACGCGCACGCCGCCGCGAGCGTCAGTTCGACCGCGATGCCCGCCGCCGAGATCGCGATCCGCTGCCGGCGACTCGCGAGCGTCCACGCATCGGAAACATTGCAGTACAGGCAGGGAGCGAACACGAGAAACATCACCCCCAGCTCGTGGCACTCGCCGCCGAAATGCCGGCAGGTGAAACCGTGCCCCAGTTCGTGCAGCACCTTCGCACCGCCGAGCGCGACCGCCAGCCAAACGATATTATGAGCGTCGAAGAAGTCGTGAAAGCCGGGCAGCCGCGCCGCGAGCGCATCGAACTTCACCAGCATCAAGCCGGCGGCGCTGGCGATCAGCGCGAGGAACATCGCGAGGAACCACGCGGAAAACATCCAGCGGACGTGAGGGTGCGCCCAATCGAGAAACGCCTGCGGATCGACGCCGCGGAAGCGGATCGCCAACAGGTTCGTCCACCGGCCCAATCGCTTGCGGCGGCTGATCGCATCGTGCCGATCGAGCAGTCGCGCCCCCTGCCCCGGCGCCTCCGCGAGGATCAATCCTTCGCGATAGAGGTTCGCGAGGAACGCGTGCAGCCGGTCGAGCGCGAGCCGCAGCGGGCGGAATCGCGCCTCGAATCGCCGTTGAATGTCGCGGAGACTGGTGCGGCCGTCGAGCATCCGCAGGATGGCGAATTCCTCGTCTTCGAGTTCGAAGTATTCGAGCGACACGGGATCCTTGAGCGACCAGTACCGCCGCCGCCGCGTCTCGTGCCGGGCAACGACGAGATCGGGCCGCATCCGCAAAGCGAGCGGCCGGGCCTCGGCGGAGATTTGATGAGAGCGGAACGGCATCGGAAGTCGGAACGCGCGGCGGCGTTCGAAGAGCGGATGATTTCGACGCGAAGACGCCAAGTACGCAAAGGTTCGCAAAGGGAAACGTGGTAGGCTTCGTAGGACGGAGTTGAATTCCGTCCGCCAGAAGCCTTTCGAAGCCAGGTTGTGGACGGTGATCGGGTCGGGAATGCTGTCCGCAAGGCGCGCGTCTTACCGGGCGGGCACGACGGATTACAAATCCGTCCTACCCGCCCATCGCGCGAAGCCCGTTGGACGAGTCGGCGGTTCATCCGGTGATTCGCCTTACTTCTCGCGCTCCTTCTCCGCCTCTTCCGCCGCGCGGATCGCGCGGGCGGAGATGCTGCGGAACTCCCAAGGCAGCTTCGCGTTCTCCGGCAAGCCGTCGAGCACCGCCTGCAGTTCGCGGCGGCCGGCGGCGTCGCCCGGTTCGAGCGCGTCGGCCGGCTGCTGTGAGAGATCGTGCTGTTCGAGCGGGTCTTCCGACAGGTCGAAGAACTCGCCGGTCGAGTAGAGCTTGTAACGCTGATTGCGGACCACGCGGGTGGTGTAATACTGCGAGAGGCACCACGGCCGCCACGGCTGCTGGGGCCGCTTGCCCAAAAGCTGCGGGGCGAACGAACGGCCGTCGATCTGCACGCCTTCGGGAAGTCTCGCGCCGCCGAGTTCGGCCAATGTGGGGAGGAAGTCGGTCGCGTCGATCAGGTCGTCGCTTTCGCCGGCGGGAACCAGTTTCGGGCAGTTGACGATCAGCGGGACGTTGATTCCGCGCTCCTTCAGCGAATAGATCCCCTGGTCGGAAAGGCGGCCGTTCAACCGCCCGCCGAGGCTGTTGTCCATTCCCTGATCGGTCCCGTTGTCGGTGCCGTTGTCGGTGGTGACGATCAGGATCGTGTTCTCGCGCAGGCCGAGGTCTTCGAGCGCCTGCACGATCCGGCCGACGTTGCGGTCGCAATGGCGGACCATCCCTTCGAATTTGTCCCGCGCGGACGCGTTCTCGTCGGGGCTGCTGGGCGTGGTGACGACGGGGATGTGCGTGAGGATGTCGGAGTGGTATGCGAAGAACGGCCGGTCGCGGTTCCGCTTCATGAAGTCGACGAGATGGTCGCAGGTGACGTCGGGGCCGAACTTGCCCTTCGTGTCGACGCGCTCGCCGTCGGCGACGATGTAAGCGTCCCAGTAGCGGTTCTTGTGGGCGGGATGCCCGACCGGGCCTTCGGGGAACAAGCAATGCTCGTGGAAACCGTGCTTGGTGATGGCGTCCTTCTGCTCGGGGTCGAAGAGGTCGTTGATCTGCCACTTGCCGGTGATGCAGATACGGTAGCCGGCGGATTGCATCACGCGGGCGAACGAGACCTCGCGGTCCCAGTCGAAGTAGCCTCCGCCGTAGATCGCCGGGTCGTGATGCGTGTGCCAGCCGGTGGTGAAGGGATAGCGTCCGGTGAGGAGCATCACCCGCGTGGTGCTGCACACGGGGGTGACGTAGCAATTGCGGAACTTGATTCCGGTGCGGGCGAGCCGATCGATGTTCGGCGTCGCGTCCTCCTGGCTGCCATAACAGCGAAACCAGTCCTTCCCGGCGTTGTCGATGAGGACGAGGACGACGTTGGGGGGGCGGGAGGGTTCCTGAGTATCGGCGTTCGCGTCGGAAGCGGCGAGGCCGAGCGCGGCGAAAAGGAGGAACAGGCGCGGGGGATAGATCGAATTGTGCGACATTGCTTGCTCCGGATGCTTCGACGCTGGCAAGAATATTGATGGCAGAAAAATGCGGATGCTGAGAAGACGGTCAACCGGTACGGCGGGGCACCCGCTTGAGCAGATCGCCGAACGAATCGGCCAGCGTCTCGAGCGTCGTTTCCCGCACGACGAATTCGAAACTCGCTTCCCACGGGCAGTGGAATCCGGATTCGGCGCGCTGCGACGGTGCGTACTGAAGCAAGCCCGGGAAGGGATGCACGAACTTGGCAGCGCAGGTTAGCGACTCATCGGACGGATCCCGCTTGAAGTCGAGAACGACATTTCCAGTGTCATTCCCCCAAAAGCATACGTTCCTCGTCTCGCGCCGTGTCAGGGAATGGCAATCCTCGATGAAGCACTCGAATGATCGGATCATGGATTCATCGCGAGCGCTGCCCGCAAGCTGCGGGACTTCGAAATCGACGCCATACTGAATCAGATCATCGGAGGGCGGGGACCCTTCGAATCCGACGACCCCGTCGGGAACGAATCGCAACAATATCCTTCCCTTGCCGCCTTCACCAGTGATCTCGATCGGGGGCACGTCGAGGCGTGAGTGGATCGTCCGCGGCACGGAATCGCTTTCATCGTCGTCGTCGCCTTCGACCGCGCGAGTTCGTACCGCGGCCTCGAGTTCGCGAAAGTGGGCGCGCATCTCCATGAGAATTCGGCCGAGCATGTTGCGGCCGGAGCCGTCGCCGCCATCGCCCCAGTACGAATCGTTCTCGGTGTGCTCGATGATCTCGGCGTCGCCGGTGTCGATCAGCTGCCACCGCAAGCCGGGATTCTGCTCGAATTTCGCCCAGACCGCGACGCGCATCACGGCGTCCTTGACCGACTCCCAGTCCGATCGTAGAGGCCGGGAACGATCGCGCCCCATCTGCGCAGCCTCCATGGGCGACTCCACCTGGCGAATTCCCTCTTCATGCGGAGTGCCGGCGAATTTTTGCGCCTGGAAATAGTGCTCCGCAGTCGCCCACCGCCTGCCATCCTCCGTGTAGAAGGGCGAGGGGGCGAAATTCGACAGCCAGCCGAACGGTTCGCTCGTGCGGTAGAAGCGGATCGTGCGCATCGGATGCATGGCGCGGTATCCGTCGTCGATTCCCGTGGCGGATCATGCCGAGTATATTGCATCAGCCGCAATCGAACTACCGACCGAATCGCGAGTGGCCCCGGAGCAACCTCGACATCGCCTTTGCCGAATCGTCGTCTTGGCGTCCTTCGCGACCTTCTGTTGTCCTCGTCGTCTTCGGCGCACTCGGCGGTTCGAAATCTTCGACGACTTCGATCCGGCCTCTTCGAAACCGCGGAGGCCGCCGAGGTCGCGGAGAGGAACCGGCCGAAAGATCCGCTCCCTCATCAGTGCCCATCAGTGGAATCCGTGGTCGAAAATTCGCGCAGAAAACACAGAAGTGCAACGATTGCACTGCGAAGATTGGTTTCTTCATATCCGTCTCGGCAAGACACTGCTTGACGGAAGCGGTCGCCAAGTCATCCGTGGTGGCGACTTCTGTTCCGCTTCCGTCAAGCAGTGGCACGATCGCTGCACCTTGCCGCGAGCCCAGACCGACGCTACGCTGATTTCCATGAGCCCGGTCAGCGAGATCGAAGCGGCCATCCGCGGCCTGACGCGAGAGGAACTCGCTCTCTTTCGCGAGTGGTTCTTCGAGTTCGACGCCGAGTCGTGGGACCGGCAGCTCGAACAGGATGTTGCCGCGGGGCGGTTGGACGCTTTCGCCAACAAGGCGATTCGCGAACGTCGAGCAGGACGCTCCACGGACTGAACCGCGCGCGGTGAGTCCCGACTCTTCACGATGCCCTCCATGGCCCCAGCCTCATCCGACGACCGCGTGCTCATCGTCGGCGGCGGACTCGCGGGATTGGCATGTGCGGAGGGACTTTCGAGGCACGGCGCGCCCGCGGTGTTGCTCGAATCGCGGAACCGGCTCGGCGGGCGGGCGAGTTCGTTTCTCGATCGCGAGACCGGCACGCTGATCGACAACTGCCAGCACGTCAGCATGGGCTGCTGCACCAACTTCGCCCGCTTCTGCGAAGAGACCGGCATCGCGCCGTACTTCCGTCGCGAGCCATGCCTCTTCTTCGTCGCTCCCGACGGCACGATCCACCGCTTCGCCGCCGCGCCCTGGCCCGCGCCGTTTCATCTGTTCCCGGCGATGCGGCGGCTGAGCTATCTCGACGCGCGCACGCGCCGCGCGATCGTCCGCGGGTTGCGTTCGCTCGTGCGGGCCGATCCCGCCCGGGCCGTCTCCGTGCGGTTCGATCAGTGGCTCGCCGCGCACGATCAGCCGCGCGAAGCGATCGAACGGTTCTGGGAGGTCGTGCTGGTGAGCGCGCTCTCCGAGTCGATGGACCGCATCGACGCGGCGAGCGCCCGCAAGGTGTTCGTCGACGCCTTCGTGAAGAACCGCCGCGGCTGGGAAATCCGGATCCCCACCGTTCCGCTCGACGACCTCTACGGCACCACGCTCACCGAACGCTTGCGGTCTCGCGGCTCCGACATTCGACTGAACGCGGGCGTCGAACGCATCCGCATCGAAGGAGGCCGCGCGACCGGCGTCGAGCTGCGCGGCGGCGAGTTCCTCCCGGCCGAGCGGATCGTGCTCGCGGTCCCGCATCATCGCGCGCTCGACCTGCTGCCGGTATCGCTCCGTTCGCACGCCGACCTCGCGGGGATCGCGAAACTGGAGTCGGCCCCGATTTCGAGCGTGCATTTCTGGTTCGACCGCCCGATCACCGACCTCCCGCACGCCGTGCTCGTGGGCCGGCTGAGCCAGTGGATGTTCAACAGAGGAGTTACGAGTAACGAGTTACGAGTGACGAGTGAAGACGGCGCGCAAGCGGACGGTGAAACTGCGGTCGCAGTAGATTCAACCTTCCAGTCGGACGAAACCGGTGCCCCGCAGGCACTCGTCACTCGTCACTCGTCACTTGTCACTCCCAAGCACTCCTCACTCGTCACTCGTCACTTCTATTACCAGGTCGTCATCAGCGCCAGTCGGAACCTGAGCGGGCGGCCGCGGGATGAGACGATCGCCGCGGTGCTCGACGAACTGCGCGAGATCTGGCCCGTCGCGCGCGACGCCGAAGTCCGCCACGCGCGGCTCGTGACGGAGCATCGGGCCGTCTTCTCCGTGACTCCCGAAGCGGACGCGTTGCGGCCGCCGCAGCAATCGCCGGTTCCGAATTTGCAACTCGCGGGCGATTGGACGCGCACCGGATGGCCCGCGACGATGGAAGGCGCGGTCCGCAGCGGCTATCTCGCCGCGGAGAACGTCCTCGCCCAGCTTGGCCGTGCGCAACCGCTCATCGAAGCGGACTTGCCGGCGGGGGTTCTGTCGAAGCTGATGTTCGGCTTGTGACGCGCCGCGCACGGTGGCGACAGCGGTTCGCGAGGCATTGACCCTGTTCGACGGCCGCTCGATAATGGCGGTTTGCGCCACGCTTTTCCTTCCAACTGCTCCGTTTCGATGACCATCACCACTGCCGCGTCCCCCCACGTTCCCGATGCTTCCGGTCGCTTCGGGGAGTTCGGCCGCCGCTTCGTCCCCGAGACGCTGATGCCCGCGCTCGAGGAGCTTTCCAGCGCGTATCAGGACGCGCGCCGCGACGACGACTTTCAGCGCGAACTCGCCGACCTGTGGAAGCACTACGTCGGCCGGCCGAGTCCGCTGTACTTCGCCCGCAGGCTCAGCGAGCGCTGCGGCGGGGCGCGGATCTTCCTCAAGCGCGAGGATCTGAATCACACCGGCGCGCATAAGATCAACAACACCATCGGCCAGGGGCTGCTCACGCTGCGGATGGGAAAGAAGCGCGTCATCGCCGAGACCGGCGCGGGACAGCACGGCGTCGCGACCGCCACCGCCTGCGCCCGCTTCGGTCTCGATTGCGTGGTCTACATGGGCGAAGAGGACATCCGCCGTCAGAAGCTGAACGTCTTCAACATGAAGATGATGGGGGCCGAAGTCCGCCCCGTGACCACCGGCTCGCGCACGTTGCGCGACGCCATCAACGAGGCGATGCGCGACTGGATGGCCTCCGTCGAAACCACGCACTACATCCTCGGCTCGGTCGTCGGGCCGCACCCCTTCCCGATGATCGTCCGCGATTTCCAATCGGTGATCGGCAAGGAAGCCCGCGCGCAGTGTCTCGAACAGCTCGGCCGCCTGCCGGACGAAGTCATCGCCTGCGTGGGAGGCGGATCGAACTCGGCGGGCATGTTTCATCCATTCGTGGCCGATGAAGCGGTCGCCCTCACCGGCGTCGAAGCGGGAGGCCGCGGCCCGCGACCGGGCGATCACGCCGCCACGCTCACCTACGGCGCGAAGGGCGTGTTGCACGGCAGCTACAGTTACGTGCTGCAGGACGAAGACGGGCAGACGCTCGACGTGCACTCGATCTCGGCCGGTCTCGATTATCCCGGCGTCGGCCCCGAGCACGCGTACTGGAAAGACACCGGCCGCGTGCAGTACACGAGCATCGAGGATTCCGAAGCGCTCGAAGCATTCCAGCAGCTCGCGAAACTGGAAGGCATCATCCCCGCGATCGAAAGCTCGCACGCCATCGCGCAAGCCTTGAAGGCGGCGGCCTTGCGCCCGCCGAGCGAGTCGATCGTCGTCTGCCTCTCCGGCCGCGGCGACAAAGACGTGAACGAGGTGGCGAGGTTGTTGGGGAAGGAGATATGAACGTAGTAGTTCGACCACCGCAATTCGGTGGGTCTCGTGGGGCAGACATTCCTGTCTGCCCGAATCGAATTGGGCGTCAACCGATTTTGCGGCGCCGCTGGATCGGGCAGACAAGAATGTCTGCCCCACTGGATCGTCTGACCCACCGTCCTGAAGTCGTCGATCCAGTAAGGTGGGCTGCGCCCATCACGCTCGGTATCGCGGCCGCGTCGCCCTCGCGAGCGTCCGCCGCTCACGCGACCTGAAACCCCGCATCGACGTTATGGCCACCACCCCCGTCCAAGCGCCCCCCTCCACCGGATGCGTCACGCTGAGGGGCATCGGCTGGGAATGCTACGAGCGCCTGCTCGAAGAAATGGAGGGGCGGCACTTCCGCCACGCCTATCGCAGGGGAAACCTGACGATGATGTCTCCGAGCATGGCCCACGAGCGGGACAAGTCGCGCATCGGACGGATGGTCGAAACGCTGACCGAGGAACTGGGGATTCCGATCTGCACGGTCGGCTCGCTGACGGTGAAGGAGCTCGTCGAGAACGTGGGCGCGGAAGCGGACGAAGCCTATTACGTCGCTCACGAAGAGACGATGCGGGACAAGCCGGAGTTCGATCCCGCAACCGACCCGCCCCCGGATCTCGTCATCGAAGTCGACGTCACCAGTCCTTCGCTGAAACGGCTCGACATCTACGCCGCGATCGGCGTGCCGGAGGTGTGGGTGTACGACGGCGAATCGCTGCGCGTGCACCGGCTGTCGAAACGGGGCGCGTACCGCGAATCGAAGAAGAGCGCAGCCTTTCCCTTTCTCCCGATGCCGGAGTTCGCCGGCTGGCTGGGAAAGGCCCACGAGACCGACGAAACGACGTGGATTCGCGCCTTCCGCGCGTGGGTGCGGGAACGGTGGGGGACGACCGAAGGTTGATGCATCGCGCGGACAGTTCGCGCGCTGAAGTACAGGAAGAAAGGTTCGACCTTGTCACGGATAGCTGAAACCTTCACCGCCCTTCGTGCGCGCGGCCACATGGCCTTCATGCCGTTCGTCACCGCCGGCGATCCGGACATGCCGGCGACGCTGGCCGTCATCCGGGAACTGGCTGCCGCCGGCGTCGATTTGATCGAGGTCGGCTTTCCCTACAGCGACCCGATCGCCGATGGGCCGGTGATTCAGGCCGCCTACACGCGGGCTTTGGCGAAGAAGCTGCACGTGAGCGACATCTTCGCCGGCATCGCGTCGCTACCGACCGATGAACTCCCGCCGCTGGTCGCGATGGTCTCGTTCGCGATCGTGTTCCGCACGGGGACCGAAGCGTTCCTGAAGCAGGCGCGGGCCGCCGGGTTCGCGGGATTGATCGTTCCCGACCTGCCGGGGGATGAAGCGTCCGAACTCGGCGATGCGGCCCGCCGGCACGGTCTCGACCTGATCGAACTCATCGCCCCCACCACGCCCCCCGAGCGGGCCGAACGCATCCTCGCGACGGCGAGCGGCTTCGTGTACTGCATCTCCGTCGCGGGCACCACCGGCGCACGCGACGAACTCCCCCCCGCCCTCGTCGAGCAACTGGGCGAACTGCGGCGGCACACCGATCTGCCGCTCGCCGTCGGCTTCGGCATCAGCCGCCCGGAACAGGTCGCGTCGCTCCGCGGCCACGCGGACGGCGTCATCGTCGGCTCGGCGATCGTGCGGCGGATGGAGGCGATGGGCGAAAGCGACGCCTCCCGCGCCGCGGCCCTCGCGGAGATTCGCGATTTCGCCGTCGAATTCGTCTCCGCCGCGCGCGGCTGATTCGGACACCGCGCGCCGCAGCATGGATCCCGCCGGCCGCGCCGGGTTTGGCTCCATCGAAACGCTGCGACTACGCTTACGATGACGCCGGAACCTTGATTCACAGGGCGATTGGGGAAGCCCCAACGCCGAATTGGTCGGATTGCTCCTTTTCATTCTCAGGGCGGCGAGCGATGTGCGTCGATACTCAATTCCCCTTCAGCCGACCGGTCTCGTACCGGATTGGAGTGTGCCGGACTTCCCGACGACAACTGAAGGGCGGAAAAATGAGAAAGGCGGGAACGATGTTCGGCCATTGGTTGCGGTTTCGCCGTGCCATGATTTCGAACAACTCGTCGCGCAACCTTCCCGGCTCCGGGTGGAGGGCATTGCA
>JBBDNT010000309.1:0-11152 GCA_040877445.1 Planctomycetaceae bacterium | reverse complement strand
GACGCGGGAGGCTCGCTGTTTCTTCGTTGCGATCCTTTGCACTGCGATCGTTCGATTTGAGTTGCTCCTGCGCGAATTTCCCGACCACGGATTTCACTGATGAGCACGGTTTTCGGAATGAATATCCGTGATGATCCGTGCCCATCCGTGGTGAGAATCCTCGTTTTCATTTGGTTGCGGCTTCGCCGCGCTGGGACATCCGTGGTCGGTCCGGGAAACGGCTTTCATCACTTCGGAAAGCCGCGGCGGCGGCGCATGCTGTATTCCTCGAAGGCCCGCTCGATGATCGGCAGGCAGAAGTCGGCCGGCTGGAAGTCGTCCACCTCGACCTTCTTCCCCTCGAGCATCTTGTAGTCCTGGAAGAACCGGCGAAGCACTTCCAGCCGATGATTGGGCAACTCGCTCGCCTCGTGGAAGCGGTTGAATTCCGGGTCGTCGAGGGCGACCGCCAGAATTTTGTGGTCCTTGCGGCCGGCGTCGATCATCGTCATCAGGCCGATCGCCCGCGATTTCACCAGCGTCAGCGGGGCGACCGGTTCCTGGCACAGCACGAGCACGTCGAGCGGATCGTCGTCCTCGGCGAACGTCTGCGGAATGAACCCGTAGTTCGCCGGGTAATGCACCGCCGAATACAGGATGCGGTCGAGCTTCAGCAGCCCGGTCGCCTTGTCCAACTCGTATTTCACGTTCGAGCCGGAGGGGATTTCGATCACCGTCGTGAACTCGCGCGGCAACAACTCGCCGGGGGTGACGTCGTGCCAGGGGTGTGTCATGGGGAGGAGCAGACTGATGTTGACGATCGGACGGGGGGAAGGATGCTATGATCGTACACTCGCCGCCGAACGCCGGAAAGGATTCGAGATGATCGACGATGAAGACGGCTGGGACGACGATTCGGACGGCGACTGGGGCGATGACGACGACGCCCCGTCGGAAACCGTTCGCTGCCCGAACTGCGGGGCGGACGTCTACGAGGACGCCGAGCAGTGTCCGGGGTGCGGGGAATACATCGTGCGCGGAGGGGGCCGCCCGGCGTGGGAGGGGAAGCCGGTGTGGTGGATCGTGCTGGGTGTGATCGGCGTGATCGCGACGATTCTGTTTCTGTCGCTGCCTTAGCGGTCAATAGTCGTACCACAGCCCCAGTCCCAGCAGCGTTTCGGTCCGTCGGAAGAACGAGTATTGGGCGGATTTTCCTTGGAAGAATTGCAGCCCCGCCCGCCACGTGCGCGCATGGCGGTCGCCCGACCACCGCCAACCGGTGATCGCGTTCACGCTGCCTCCGAAGTCGACCTCCTGCCGCAGATGGATGTTGACCGCGGCGAAGGGGGCGGCGAATCGCCAGCCGTCCGGCCGCGCTTCGTACTCTGCCCCGAACTGGAACTCCAACGGTTTGGCGCCGCCCGAGACCTTGAAGGCGTAGCCCGTCTCGGCGTAGACCATCCATTCGTCGCCGAGATCCCGCTCGACGCCGAACACCAGCGACTCGCGCACGTAATTGATCCGCTCGAAGCCGGGGGTCCGCAGCAGGAACTCGTCGCCGACATGCGAACTGACGTGATAGTAACCCGTCTTGAAGGCGACCGGCCCGTCGCGCCAGGTGAGCGGCACGCCGAAGCGGAAATCGACGCCTTGCAGGTCTTCGGAGTGGGTCATGTCGAGGCGGACCATCGCGGCCCCCTCGATGTCGAGCTGCCAGGTTCCGTCACCTCGCCAACCGGGATCGAACCGCGCCACCCCGGCGCGGCCGCCGAGCGTCGAATCCCACCACCAGCCGTCGTCGGTGTCGTACAGCCACGCGGTGGAAAAGCGGGACTCCTTCTCGCCCGCCACGTAAGAGCGGTACAGCAATCCCTCGGGGAGCAGGGTCCATGTCGGCGGATCCTGAACGAGGAAATCAGGATTCGCGGGGGGCAGCGCGGGGAACGACGACGGCCCCGCGCCGAGCGTATGGTCGTCGGGCGCGGGCGCGATCGTCCGCCGGGGAATTTCCGGAAACAACTCGCTCGCGCGGCAGACGGCCGCCTCCGGGGCGAACGCACCGATCGCCAGGCAGGCCAGGATCGCGACCACGCGCCCGCCGGCTCCCTGCGATCTGGCGGGTCGTTCGTCCGTGATGGGGAGCATGGCGGGTCGATGCGGCGATTGCGGGGCGGGATTGTCGCCGCTCCCGCGAATCGAGTCAATCCGAACCCGCCCCCGCGATCCGTCGTCGGGGTCACCTTGACCCTGTCGCGCGGCGACGGGATACTCGACCCGGACACCAATCCAGGCGGAACACGATCATGCCGCGCGTCGCACTCATTTCCGGCATCACCGGGCAGGACGGTTCCTATCTGGCCGAAATGCTGCTCGACAAGGGCTATGAAGTCCACGGACTGGTCGCCACGTACAGCGGCGGGTTTCCCAATCCGCGGACGACGTCGCACGTGTTCGATCTCGCGGAAGGGACGAACCTGACCGTCGTGATGAACGAAGTGCGGCCCGACGAGGTGTATCATCTCGCCGCGCAAAGCCACGTGCGGCACTCGTTCGACCTGCCGGTCTACACGGCCGACGTCACCGGCACCGGCGTGCTCCGCGTGCTCGAAGCGATCCGCCAGCACGAACGGCACGCGGGGCGGAAGGTGCGGTTCTACCAGGCGTCGTCCAGCGAGATGTTCGGCAAGGTCGTCGCTTCCCCGCAGAACGAAGAGACGCCGTTCCATCCCCGCAGTCCCTATGCCTGCGCGAAAGTGTTCGGCTACTGGCAGACGCGGAACTACCGCGAGGCCTACGGGATGTTCGCCTGCAACGGCATCCTGTTCAATCACGAGTCTCCCCGCCGGGGAGAGCAGTTCGTGACGCGGAAGATCACGCGGGCGGCCGGGCGGATCAAGGTGGGATTGCAGGACAAGCTGTATCTCGGCAATATCGACGCCCGCCGCGACTGGGGCTTCGCCGGCGACTACGTCGAGGCGATGTGGCTGATTCTCCAGCACGACGAGCCGGAGGACTACGTGATCGCCACCGGCGAGACGCACTCGGTCCGCGAGTTCCTCGAGGCGTCGTTCGCGCATCTCGATCTCGACTGGAAGGAGTATGTCGAAGTCGATCCGAAGTTCTTCCGGCCGACGGAGGTCGACATGCTCCGCGGCGACGCCTCGAAGGCACGGAACGTGCTCGGCTGGGAACCGCGCGTGAACTTCGAGCAACTCGTCCGGATGATGGCCGACCACGACCACGAACTCGCCCGCCGCGAGAAGCAGTGGCAGGAAACGGCCGGGAGCGCGTGACCAAGCCCGCGGGCAGCGGCCCGCGGGATATGAAGCGCGCACCGCGGCGCGCTTGACCCCGAAAAATGTCCCGCCCCGCGCCGGGGGCGGGCTTTGGGATGAATGATGTCTTCGACCGATCGATATTCGCCTGACGCGGACGCGCCCGTCGATTCGCGGCGCGATCGGCCGCGGTTCGCGACCGGGACGCCCGCGCGGTGGCTGTTCCGCATCGCGGCGGCGTTCGCCGCGGCGTTCGTGCTCACGGTGATGTTGCTCTCGGCCGCGGCGTTTTCGGATACGCGACCGGCGGGAATCGCGGTCGTCGAGCGGCACGCAGGCCCGCTGATCGCCCTCGGCGTCGGGGGGACGCTGCTGTTCGGACTCGCGGCGATGACCGTCGATCGCCTCGCGATGACGCGCGCGGCACGCGGCGCCGGCGGCCCGCCGGTCCCGCCGCAGAACCAAGCCGAGAAAAACGTCGATCCGACCGATGGCCCCGCGGATGAATCGGCGGCATAATCTCGTTTGTCCGTTGTCAGTGGTCCGTGGTCAGTTGTTCGTCGAGTCGATTGCAGGAGCCGATCTCGGCGCGCGGATCACGATCACCGGCAGCAACTGACGATTGCCCGCTGTCAGTCGTCAGTGGTCCGTTGTTCGTCGAGTCGGTCGCCATGGATGGTCTCGGCGGGCGGACCACGACCACCGGCAGCAACCGACAACCGACAACTGACGACCGACCACTGACCACTGACCACTGACAACGGACCACTGGCAACCCGAATGTCCGTCCAAAACGAAATCGAGCGCCTCCGGGCCGAGATCGAGCGGCACAATCACCTCTATTACGTCGAGGCGCGGCCGGAGATCAGCGACCTCGAATTCGACCGCAGGCTCAAGCGGCTCGAACAGCTCGAGGCGGAGCATCCCGAGTTCGACACGCCCGACAGCCCCTCGCGCAAGGTCGGCGGCGCGCCGGTGGAAGGCTTTCCCACCGTCCAGCATCGCGTGCCGATGCTCTCGATCGACAACGTCTACGACGAAGAGGAACTCGCCGAGTTCGACAAGCGGGTGCGGAAACTGCTGGGCGGCGAGCCGGTCGAGTACACGGTCGAGTACAAGATCGACGGCGTGGCGATCAACCTCATCTACGAAGATGGACTTCTGACGCAGGGAGTGACGCGGGGCAACGGCGTCGAGGGGGACGACATCACCGAGAACGCCCGCACGCTTCGTGGCGTGCCGTTGCGACTGCACGGGAAGAATCCCCCCGCGTTGCTCGAAATCCGCGGCGAGGCGTACATCGCCAACACCGACTTCGCGCATCTCAAGGCCGAGCAGGAAAAGCGCGGGGAGGCGACGTACGCCAACCCGCGGAACACGGCGGCGGGGGCGATCAAGCTGCTCGACCCGAAGCTGTGCGCCGCCCGCAAGCTGCGGTTCTTCGCGCACGGGGCCGGGGCGGTCGAGGGGATCGGGTTCGCCACTTATCAGCAGTTTCTCGCCACGATCCGCAAGATGGGCGTTCCCGCCACGCCCCGCGTCGAGGCGTTCCCCGACTTCGAATCGGCCCGCGACTACGCCCACGCGCTCGCCGAGCAGATGCACGAATTGGACTTCGAAGTCGACGGCATCGTCCTCAAGGTGAACGACCTCGCCCAGCGCGAGCGCCTCGGCCGCACCAGCAAAAGCCCCCGCTGGATCATCGCCTACAAGTGGGAGAAATACGAAGGAACCACGCAGGTCGAGCAAATCCTCATCAGCGTCGGCAAGACCGGCGTCCTCACGCCGTATGTCGTTCTCACACCGGTGCCGATCGCCGGCAGCACGATCTCCCGCGCCAGCCTGCACAATCGCGACGAGATCGCGCGGCTGGGCGTCCGCGAGGGGGACTGGGTCGTCGTCGAGAAGGCGGGGAAGGTGATCCCGCACGTCGTCCGCGTGGAAGAAGGCCGCCGCACGGGCGATGAAAAGCCGTTCGACTTTCCGATGGAATGCCCCGAATGCGGCACCCCCGCCGTGCAGGACGAAGGGGGCGTCTACATCCGCTGCCCGAACCCGAACTGCCCCGCGCAACTCCGCGAGACGCTCGAGTTCTTCGCGTCGCGCGCGGCGATGGACATCGACGGCCTGGGCATCAAGCTCGTCGAGCAGTTGCTCGCGAGCGGGCTGGTGACGAGCATTCCCGGCGTCTATCGGCTGAAGGATCGCCGCGACGAACTGCTGGAACTCGAACGCATGGGAGAGAAGTCGGTCGACAAGCTGCTCGCGGGAATCGAGAAGTCGAAGTCGCGACCGTTGTGGCGATTGCTCACGGGGCTCAACATCCGCCATGTGGGAACGCGAACCGCGCAGGTGCTCGCCGACGAATTCGGCAACATCGACGAATTGATGAAGCAAAGCGAAGAGCAGCTCGCCGAGGTTGAGGAGATCGGCCCGATCATCGCCCGCGCGATCCATGCCTTCTTCCGCACCCCCGCCGCCGAGAAGACCATCGCCGAATTGCGCGAGTTGGGCGTGAACCTCGGCGGGCCGCGGAAGGAGAAGCAGCCGCTCGTCGAGGGAACGCTCGCCGGGAAGACCGTCGTGGTCACCGGCACGCTTTCGGGATTCGGCCGCGAGGAGGCGCAGGAGTTGATTCGGAAGCACGGCGGCAAACCGGCCGGCAGCGTGTCGAAGAAGACCGACTTCGTCGTCGCGGGGGAAAGCGCGGGAAGCAAGCTCGACAAGGCCCGCGAACTGGGAGTGGAAGTCATCGACGAGGCGACGTTTCTGGAACGGATCGGTGAGTAGAATGCAGCCCGGCAGACGAATGTACGTCCATTCCGCCGGAATGGACGTGGTGAGCGGGAGGGCGGTATCCTGAAGCGAAGAACTGGGCCGTGACCACACGGTGCCTCGATCCGCGACCGTGCTCCACGGTTCGACAGACGACTTACGGCGGCATGACCGAGCGCTCCACGTCCCGCCCGGCAGGCGGGACGTACCGACGAACTTCGAGACTTCACCGATGAGCGCGATTCACTACTGCCGCTATCGCATGGAGCTCCGCATCGCCGACCGGCGCGTGCCGGAGCCGGAGCTTCCCGAAGGCTACTTCTGGTTGCCGTGGCATCCCGCGTTGTTCGAGCGGCATGCGCGGGTGAAGCTGGCGAGCTTCGTCGGGGCGGTCGACTCCCGCGTGTTTCCCAATTTGCGGAACATCGAGGGCTGTCGTCGGTTGATGCGGGGCATCGTCGATAACGAATTCTTCTCGCCGCAGGCGACGTGGCTGCTCGGGTTCGACGACGGCTTCGGCCGGCCGCGCGATTGCGGGACGATTCAGGGGCTGGCGTTCTCCGGCGGCGTGGGGACGATTCAGAACGTGGGGGTCGTTCCCGAGCATCGCGGCCACGGTTTGGGACGGGCGCTGATCTTCCAAACGCTCCGCGGCTTTCAGATGGCCCGGCTGCGGACCGCGCGGCTGGAAGTCACCGCCGACAATCGCCGGGCGGTCGCGCTCTATCAGTCGCTCGGATTTCGCCTCGTGCAGACGAGCTTCAAGGAAGTGGAGGAGAAGCCGGTCTCCGAGTCGCAGGGGGTCTGCTGAGCCGGCTCTGCCAGAAGGTCGCGATCCTGGCGCATGCGAGTGTGGGGGTGGTTCTCCGGGAGCAACGCTTGATAGAATGGATTTCGCTGGAGCCATGAAACGACGTCGGTGGGGGGAGTGAAACATGCCGACAGTGCTTGTCGACGGTCCCTACGGTTTCGTGTTCTTCAGTTCGGACCGGAGCGAACCACCCCACATCCACGTCAAGCGAGATCGGAGCATCGCGAAGTATTGGCTCGATCCCGTGGAATTGGTCAAGAATCGAGGTTTCCCGGAGCACGAACTGAACCGGGTCGGACGTCTCGTCCTTCAGCACCGACAACTTCTGCTCGAGGCATGGCATGACTACTTTGACGCTTGAGGAAGATCCGCTGGCGGTGAAGGTCGATGTGACGGACGACAGCCTTGTGGTCGTACTGGCGGACGGCCGAACCTTGAGCGTTCCGCTCCCGTGGTATCCGCGGTTGCTGCATGGTACGAAGGCGGAGCGCGAGCGATTTCGCCTTCTGGGAGACGGGTACGCCATCGAGTGGACCGATCTCGACGAACACATCGGGATCGAAGGACTTGTCGCCGGTCGGCGAAGCGGAGAAAGCCGAGAGTCGTTCGCGCGTTGGCGCGCCTCTCGCACGGATGAAACCGAACGCGAATTGCCAGGGGACGACTGAAATCGCGTGAGCACGTGCCGGGAACGCTCGCCCGCCGAACGGAAATTCGCCCCTTCGACATTCCGTCCACTGCGAGCTACGGCGCTCCGTCCAACCGCTCCTGCACGATCACCACCCAGCCGGTCTCGCTCAGGTGCTCCGGCCGGCCGCGGAGGACGACCGGTTCCCACGCCGCCAACCAGGGGGGATCGCCCGCCGCATCGGCCGGGTCGCGATGTGCGCGCAACAACCCGCTCGCGGTTTCGCGCGTTCCCGCCGCCCGCATCGTCTCGATCAGTTTCGGGTCGCATCGCAACACTCGTCGCGCGGTCCCCTCGCCGCGCGGCGCGTCGGCGAACGTGCGGTGATGCAGCACCAGGCCCGTGTTCTCGTCCCCTTCGATCCAGTCGGAACCGGTGTCGACGAGGACCGCCAGCCGTTCCCTCCCCAGGCCGTCGAGCACGCCGAAGCGGTGCAGCTCGACCGTCATCGCCAGCACGCCGAGCACGTCGGAGGCGCGGGGCTGCCCTTTCCATACCGGGACCGAAAAGGCGACCATCAGGTTCCCGGTCACCGTGCTGCGTGTGACGATCGAGCGGTACGGCTCGCGGATCGGGACGATCGGATCGGTCGCGTCCTCCGAGAGATCGCGCCCCTGCCCGTGAAAGTAATCGCGGAACGCCCAGCTCTTCCCGACCGATTCTCCCGCCGGCCACCGCGCGACCTGAATGCCCTTCGCGTCCTGCACGAACCAGCTCGCGGCCCGGCCGGAGTCGGCGTGCTTGCGGAAGCGGTCCTGAATCCATTCCTGCAAGCGCGCCGTCGCCGCGGGTTGCGTCTGCGGATCGGCCGCCGATTCCAGCAGCGTGCGCAACTCCCCGTCGTTCGCCTCGGATTCGAGAATCCACCAGCGGCGGTCGATTTCGGCGGCGATCGTGCGGGCGGCGAACTTGGCCGACAGCTCGAGCGACTCCTCGCGCGATTCGTCGGCGGCGGCGCGGGCGACGTCGGCGACGACCCGCGCGTCGCGCTCGCGGTTGGCGAGCCGCCCCAATCGCCAGGCGGCCAGACCGGCGACCAGCACGATCGCGAGCATCGCTCCGGCGGCGACCAGCGTCGCCAACCGATGCCGTCGCGCCCAGCGAACGATTTTTTCGCTCGCCGGCTCGAAGTACGCGCGGGGCGGCTCGTCGGCGAGCCAGCGCTCGACGTCGCGGGCCAGGTCGAGCGCGCTGGCGTAGCGGTCGCGCGGGTCGAACGACATCGCCTTCACGCAGACCGCCTCCAGCGCGGGGGGCACGCGGGGAGACATCTCGCGCGGCGCGATGTACGACCCCGACCGCACCTCGTCAAGAATCTCGTTGAGCGAGTTCCCCCGAAACGGCGCGCGGCCGGTGAGCATCTTGTAGAGCGTGGTTCCCAGGCTGTAGACGTCCGACGCGGGGCCGACATGCAACTCCCCCCGAGCCTGCTCGGGGCTCATGTAGGCCGGCGTCCCCGCGCCGCTGCCGGAGGACGAACCGCTGCTGTCGCCCCCGGTGGTGGGCATCAGCGTTTGCTCGCCGCTCGCGCGGGCTCGCTCGTCGCGACCCACGGGCAGGGCGAGGCCCCAGTCGAGGACGACCGTCTCGCCGTAGCGGCCGAGCATCACGTTCGCCGGCTTGATGTCGCGATGCACGATCCCGCGGTTGTGCGCGTAGCCGATCGTGTTGCACAGGGCGACGAAGCGGTTCAACAGCGTGCGGAACTCGAGGGCGCGGCGGTTGAACTTGTTTCCCGCCTCGCCGTCGTGGAAGCGGCGGATCGCTTCGTCGAGCGTTTCCCCCTGGATGAACCGCATCGCGTAGAACGGCTTCCCCTCGGCCGTGCGGCCGATGCCGTACACCGGCACCACGCCGGGGTGATCCAACCGGGCGGTGATTTCGGCCTCGACGCAGAAGCGTTCGTTGTGGAGCGGATTGTCCGCCGCTTCGGGCCGAATGAACTTGAGCGCCACGTCGCGGTGCAGCTTCTCGTCGGCGGCGCGGAAGATGCACCCCAGCCCGCCCAGCGCGTGAAACCGCAGCCGTTGATAGCGCAGCTCGATCGTGGGGTCTTCGACGGGGGGCGCCGTGGGCGAATCGCGCGGGGCAGGGGGCGCAACGTGGCTTTTGACGGTCGGCTGCGAAGCATCGACATCGCCGGGCGTGTGCTCGCGGCCGTCCGAGGAAAGCGGATCGCTGCCCGAGGGGAACGATTCCGCGGAAAGTTCGCCGCCGGTCGCGGCGCGCGCGGACGGGCCGACCGGAAGGCGCGCCTCGGCGGCGCTCTCCGCGCGGTCCATCACGTCATCGCGTCGCTCGTCGCCAGCCATGCCGGTGTCCGTTCCCGGAAAAGGCGGAGGCAGAGAAAGTCTCGACCTTGGAGGATAAGGGATGGAGGATGGAACGTGGAAGCCGAATCGGTGAACTTCGTCAAGTTCGATCTTGCGGGTCGAGAATCGGGGCGGCGGGGTGGCGGGGGTCGATCCGCCGCGAGATGCCGTCCACGTCAGCGAGCGTCGCTCGGCGGATCGCCCCCAGCGATGGGCGGCCGCGGCACCGAATCGCTGGGGGCTTCGCTCCGCTTCGACCCCAGCCACCCCGCCGTGCGAACCGAGGCCGCCTGAAGGCGGTCACTACGAGCTGGCGGCCGTTACGAACGTTTCCCCACGATCGGCTTCAACTCCCGCACCCAGATGTTCCGGAACCGCACCGGGTTGCCGTGGTTCTGCAAGTGGATCGGCAGTTTCTCGGCGTGCGGCTCGTACTTGGGGGCGGCGTCCCACGCGGTCGTGCCTTGAATCTCGAAGTGATTCTGGATCGCCACGCCGTTGTGCAACACGGTGATGTAGGCCGGTTTCAGCAGCGTTCCTTCTTCATCGAACCGCGGGGCCTGGAAGAGAATGTCGTAGCTTTGCCATTCTCCCGGCTGGCGCGAGGCGTTGACCATCGGCGGGCTTTGCTTGTAGATCGCTCCGGCCTGACCGTCGAAGTAGGTGGGGTTCTCCCACGAGTCGAGAATCTGCACTTCGTATTTCCCCATCAGATACACGCCGCTGTTGCCTCGTCCCTGACCGCGGCCGGCGACTCGCTCCGGCGATGCCCATTCGATGTGCAACTGAATGTCGCCGAACGATTCCTTCGTGCGAACGCCTCCGCCGCGGACCGTGGCGACGCCGTCCTCGACGAGCCACCGCTCGCCCCCCACCCATTGCGAAAAGTCCATTCCGTCGAACAGGACGATGGCGTCGGACGGCGGCCCGCCGACCGGTCCCGGATCGACGGCCGGCGGCTCCGGCCAGACGATTCCGCTGAGCCACTCGGCCCCGCCCGCCCGTCCCGCGAACAGGGCGAAACCGACGAGTCCGATTCCGATCGACACGCGAACGACGCGGCGGCGAAGGTAGGCGCGGCACATGGCGGGGGCTTCGGAATTGGAGTGACGAGTCGAAAACGAGGCTTTCGCGATTCTCCCCTCGGCGACGGCACGGGTCAACGGCATCGGGCTTGGTTCCTCCGCAGTGCAATCGCTTCACTTCCGTTCGCCGTGCGCGAATTTCGTGAGACCGCGAAAGTACCCGCACGGCGTCGCCGCTACCAAAATGCTTTTCGACGCAACGACGCCAAGGGTCGCAAAGAAGCTGG
>JBBDNT010000308.1:0-11205 GCA_040877445.1 Planctomycetaceae bacterium | reverse complement strand
CCCGAGCGGAGCTGGAAGACAACACTTTCGACCCACGGATTCTGGCGAAGACCCCGTGTTTTCAATTTCACGATATCGAACTGCGGCACGAAAAACTCCACGATGAGACTCGCGTCGGCAGCGAAGATGCCCGCGAGGAAGTGCTGTTGGATCGGCGGTCGCCGGAATTCAGGAAGGCGATGAGACGGGACACGAAGATCCTCTTGCGGCTTCACCGGGGCGGCCGGCCGAAGAAATTGCGTCGAGCGCAACGGGCGGGGCGGTGAAGTGGTCGGCGGAACATCTCCCGATTGTGGTCACGGGAGCGGGAGGGTAGCTCGTAGCTGCCCTCCCTTTTTCGTTCGTAGTGAGCGGCATCGAATCCGAACTCGCGAACCGGGGCGAATGATGGGCAGGCACAAGCCGCGGCCGAAGTGTGCCGACTGCGGCGAACCGGTCTCCGCGAGGACGGTCGTTCGGTGCAAGGATTGCCAAGCCGAGTACCAATCGTTCGTCGTCCCGCCTCCCGACGAACTCCGCCGACGCTGCGAAGAGATTCAAGCCGAATGGACTCCCTACGATCGACTGCGGCATCTCGGCTACTCCGAAGAGCGGGCACGGGCGATGCTGGCGCAACGATCCGTCGAATTCCGGCCGCGGTCGATGGCCCGGATGATGGGGCGGCAGTGTCGCGTGCGGGACGAACACTGACCCCAAACTGTGGAAGACTCCCGCCCGTCGCCCCCGGTGTCAGCGACACCCGCGCCCCCTGAATAAGGGGGAACCTTCGGCAAGATTGCGACTGCCGAGAATGCGTTTCGCAAGGTAAATCCCTTGCTTTCCTGCATTCGGGCGAATGGCTTCCATCTTTTAGGAAACCGCCGCTCTATCCGCCTGAGCTACGGGTGCTTGACAAGGTAACAAAGGGGTTTTCGTGGCTTCCCGGTTTTCGCTTTTCTTCGGCCTTACTACCGACCAGACGAGCGATGGTAGTAAAAGTTGCCCCGCCCCGGTTAGCGGCCGGAGCGGGGCGACGCCACCTCCCCCTTAGCGAAGGAGGCAGCGTCATGGCCGATTCTAAGCGAAAACCCCGCTCCCGGAAAGCGGCGTCGGACCGGGCACCGAAGCCTCTCGGCAGCCGTCGTCGACCGGTTTCGTGGACGGCGGCGCGGCGCGCGGGTCAGTCGCGCGCCGCCACCGCGCGGATGAAGTCCGCTTCGCGGTGGCGCTCCGCGCGGTCCGCCGCGGCCCGGGCGCGGCGGCCCTTCCGCAGCCGCAGCAGTTGGGGCGCGTTGCGGCCCGCGTTCTGGACCAGTTCCACCGAGTGACGCAGAAAACCGGGGCGCGACACGTGTTCCAGCGACAGCAGCCGGAAGCCTTCGGCTTCGAGCATCCGCGACAGCGTCTCCGGCGTGAAGTGGGTCAGATGTCGCGGCAGTTCCAACGGGTGCCAATCGGTCCCGAATTCGCGGAAGGTCCACGAGTCGATGTTCGGCACGCCGACGACGACCAGCCCGCCGGGAGACAACGCCTCGCGGACGGCCCTCAACGTCGCGCGGGGCGAGTGCACGTGCTCCAGAGCGTTCCAGAGAGTGATCGCATCGAACGATTCCGGGCGAACGTCGGGATGCGGCAACGTTCCCACATCGACCGGAATGCCGGTCCGCTCGGTGACGGCGCGGGCGCACTCGGCGGACACGTCCATTCCCCGCACGTCCCAGCCGAACTCGCGCATCCGCATCAGAAAGCTTCCGCCGCCGCAGCCGAAATCGAGCAGTCGGCCGGGCGCGCGCCACGGTATCCAGGATTGCCGCTGCCGGCTGCGGCGGATGAGCAACAGCCCCAATCGGGCGGCGAGCGGGCGCGGCAGCGGTTCGCGGGGGGCGGTTCGCGGGTAGCCGAGCCAAGTTTCCAGCACGGCCCGCTCCAGCGATTTCATGAACCGCGCGCGCGCGGGACGGCGCTCTTCGTTCTCGTTCCAGGGGGAATAGCCTCTGGGGTAGAACAGGCCGATCGTTTCGGGGGTGGGACGCGGATTGGTGTATTGCGCGCCGCATGCGCGGCAGCGGACGACGTGAAACTCGCCCCCGATGCCGGTCGTCCGGTCGGGCGCCGAGATGACCGGCCGGGCATCGTCGCGACCGCACAGGGGGCAATCGGCGCGTTCGAGTTCGACTTGCGGTTCGGCGGCGCGAACCGGGCGGGAGGGGGCGAGGGTGGACATGGCGGTCCTCGTCGAGAATCGGCGATGGCGGCGGCGCGGCGGGACTTTAACAGTTTCGAGCCGAGTCACCAAGCCCCGCTTGCGTTCAGGCGGGACGCGGGGCGGACATGCGTCGTTCGACGGCGGGCGGCCGTTTGGTCGCTCGCGCCGGAGCGATCGCGCGCGTCACGGCGTGCCGGCGGTGCGGCCGTCTTTCCGGCGGCCCTGCGCGTCGTACAGGCTGAGATCCTGATCGATCGACAGCTTGGTCGCGTACACGATCTGCCCGGTGTGAAGCGAGAAGTGCTCGACCACGTGGAACACCGCCTCCAACCGCGTCACGTCGTAACCTTGAATGGTCACCCGCTGCGACAGGTGCTCGGCGCGCTGGCCGGCGATCACCTGCTGCGCCCGCTCGACCGTCGTCCGCAGTTCGCCGAGGATCTTCTCGATCGGCAGCGGATCGCGCTGGGCGAACTCGGCAGCCCGGTCGCGCTCGAACGGTTCGCCGCCGAGTTCCTTGAGAATCCACAGCTTGACGTTGCCGTCGAGGTGGATCACCAGGTTCCCGATGGCGTTGGAGACCTCGTTGGGCCGCCGCCAGACCTGTTCGAGGCTGAGCAGCGCGAGGCACTTCTCGATCTGCGCGAGCGAGTCGCCGAGCTTGGTGCAGGCGTAATCGCAGAAGTCGCGGGCGAGGGTGGAGGCGTCGCTCATGATCGTGGCTGCCCATCGCTAATGCGCATGGGCGGGGGGGGGGGGTTCGATCCGCCCCCGCCCGCATTGCCGAAAAACTCGAATGGTCGTCGATGCGCGATTCCCTAAGGCTCAACCGGCGTGGCCGATTCGGGACGCGGCCGCGCGCCCGCTTCCGCCCGACGGCGTTCAGCCGCCTCGGCGCGGCGTGCCGCCGCTTCCGCCTCGAGTTTCTGCAATTCGGTCCGCTGCTCCGCGGTGAGCACTGCTTCGACTTCCTTGTCCCGTTGCTCCGTCAACTCGCGCAACTGCTGTTCGATCGCCGCGATCCGCTCCTGATAGTTCGACTGGATGCCGTAGATCCGGCCGCGCTGCTCCTCGCTCACCCCGACCTGGCGATAGTAGTTCGGCAGCCGGCCGCGCGACTCGCGGCGCGGTGGACGGGCGGCCGGCTCCCGTGTCGCGGGAGCGTCGGCAGGCTCCGCCTGCGCCACGGTCCGGTCGTCGGCCGCGTTCGTGATCGCGGAATCGTCCGCGCGCGAGGCGAGAACGGCCAACAGCGGCAACAGACACACAAGCGATCCGGCGAGAACGGTCTTCTTCATGGGAACGGCTCCGAAGCGTTGGTGAACCACAAGGCGGAAAGCGACGGACGGATGATCCCGTTTCGAAACAGAACCATCTTGACCGCGGCGGCGACCCAAAGCAACCGAAATCCGGCCGGATCGTTCGCCGCGCGTCGACATTCCAGTCGCGGCGGCACGTCCGGCGGGGCGCGCGAATCGGCGAAAAATTCCGGATTCACCGCGAGTAGATCGGGTCGGTCCGCTTCATGTCCGCCAGGCGAATCACGATCAGTCGCTGCAACGGCTCGTCTTCGCCGGCGCCGATGAAGAAGTGTCGGCCGAGCGAGTCGGGCCGATCGGGATCGGCCGAAAGCACGACCATTTCGCCGAGATTGAGCGTGACGGCGAAGCGTTGCACCGGGAACGGGGCGACTTCCTGCGTCGACTTCAGCACGAACCCGCCGTTCCCCGCGACGTGCCGCGTCTTCAATTCGCCGTGGTGGACCTCGGGGGAGAATTCGAGGCGGACCCATCCGTCCTGCACGCGTTCGGCCGTGACGCGGAACAGGCACCGGGCTTGTTCGAAACGCCGCTCGCGGGCGGCCCCGCCGGAGCGGATCGCGATCGAACAGGCGGGATAGACCGGGCTGGTTTGCAGCTCGGTTTCGCCGTGGGACTGGAGCGCCACGCGATGCGACATCAACGTGGTCTGCGGCGCGTCGCCCGATTCGCCGGAGCGGACCGCGAGCACCTCGTGAACCGAGCGGGCGAGCAACACCTGCAGCGCCCGCGGGGCGGTCGAACCGCAAGTTCCCAGTCGAAAGCCGTTCTCTTCCAGCAGATCCCGAGTCGTCGCCGGCAGTTCTCCCGGCTGCGCCAGTTCGCTCCACAGTTCGGACCCCAGCAGCGGGTCGCCGGCCGGACGTTCGACGAACAAGACTTCGACCACGAAGGCGTCGCGGGGCTTCGGGATCGGCCGCAAGGACGCGGCCCGGGATTCCTCCCCCGCCGCGCTCGAGACATCGGCGCGCGGTCCCATTCCCGCCGAGCGCAGCAACTCGCAGCCGCACAAAGGCAGCGCGAGCGGCAGCCACAGCGCGAGTCCCGGCGTGAAGCGCCGGGCCGCGAGCGATGGGAATGGACGGAACAAGTCGGCCGACTCCGAGGTCCGACGGTCCGCTGGCGGAGCGTCGTCCGGATCGTGACGTGAAAGGACGAGGCGAGAGAGGGCGGGAGTGTAGGAGAGCCGCGAAAACGTGTCAACACGCACTATTTTCGCTTCGGCGGAAAGAACTTGGCGATCGTCGCGTCGCTGGGGGGCGGCGTCACCAGCGAGACGAGCACCATCGCCACCGCCGAGGCGACGAACATCGTGGCCACCGGCTGCAACCCGAAGACGGTGTACTTCGTGTCGGAGCCGTAGTTCGACTCGCTGAAGAACCACAGCCACAGGCCGATCGTCGTCAGCACGCCAGCGTAGGCGCCCAGCTTCGTGAGCCGCCGCCAATAGACGGCGGCGAACACCAGCGGGAACAAACTCGCGAACCCGCTGAACGTCCAGATCCCCAGCACGAACACCCGCCGGTGCTCGAACAGGCTGAAGAAGTACGTCACCGCGACGATTCCCACGACGAACAGCCGGGCCATCAGCACCACCTGCTTATCGCTGAAGCGGTCCTTGCGGGCGTAGTGGGTGACGAAGTCGTTCGTGAAGATCGAGCCGACGCACAGGAACTGGCTGTCGAGCGACGACATGATCGCCGCCAGAATGCCCGCCGTCAAAAACCCGGTGAGCACCGGTCCGGTGAGCCGTTGCACCATCGCCCCCAGGATGGCGTTCGGCGGGAAGTGCGGCGGGATCAGCGCCCGCCCCTCCCACATCGCCGACGTGGCCCACAGGCCGAGCATGATGCACGGCACCCAGGTCAGCATGATGAAGATGGGATGCGCCACCACCGGCAGCTTGAAACTGTTGGCGCTCTTGGCCGTCAGCCAGTGCTGGAACAGGTGCGGGAACATCCCCACCGAGAAGGGGATGAACATGTAAGTGAGGAACTCCCACGGGTCCATGCCGTGCGGCTCTTCGGGCGCCCAGTGGGTGGCGCGATAGATTCCCGCCGCCCGCTTGCGGGTCCATTTCCGTTCGCCATCCGGATCGTCGGCGTCGAGCGGCGCGTTCGGGTGGCCGATGCGGTTCGATCCATCGGGACCGAACAACGCCAACGAGCGGGTTTCCGCGATGTTTTCGATCCTCGGGAACTCGCTCAACGTGTGGGTGTACGGGCGCGGTGACCACAGCGACTTGATCGCCACCCACACGCGTTCCAGAAACGGCCGAGACGACTCCTGATGTTCCACTGCTTCCCGGCTCGGGCGCAGAAGTTCCGATTGCCACAGCCCCTCCCGATCGTCCGGCATCGGATCCGGCAAAACGCGGTCGTCCTGCAAGACGCGCGCCCTGTTCCGCTCGGGGATCGAAAGCTCAATCAGTTCGTGGTCGCGGGCGTACAGCGCCTCGGCGACCCGTTCCCAGCCGGGCATCCTCGGCTTGAACGCCGCATGCGCTGCGGTCTGCTGTTCCGAGGTGAGGACTTTCCGTTCGAGCCGGCGGGTGGCGAAGTCATACTCCGCCAGCGCCTCCCACCGCTCGTATTCCTGTTCGTACTGAGTGCGGTCCTGCTGGTCGACGTCGCGCTTGAGCTTCGTCGGGTTTTCGTTCAGCACTCGCTCGCTGAGGCTTTTCATCCCGTGGATCGCGCCGGCGATCGGTCCGCCGGGACTGGCTTGTGCATCGTACCCCGGTTGCGACTCGCCCAGCCGGTTGGCGATGATCACGAACGTCACCACGCCGAGCACCATGAACACCATCGTCTGAAACGCGTTGGCCCACGCGGTCCCGCGCATGCCGCCGAAGAACACGTAGATCAGCACGACGATCGAGATCACCAACGAACCGAGCCAGGGGGGAATGCCGTAGTCGTACTGCGCGAACGAATCGGTGAAGGCGCCTTCGGTGACGGCGCTGATCACGCTCCCCGAGGCGATCACGCCGATCAACAGGTACGGAATCACCAGCCCCACGAGGATCGGGAACAACAGCAGCCCGAACTTGTCGCTTTCGAGCCGGTCGCGGAAGAATTGAATCTGCGTGCGATAGCCGTACCGCCGCGCGAAGCCCCACACGCGAAGCCCGATCAGGAAAAAGCACAGCGAGTGGATGATGCCGCTCGACGATGCGAGCAACCCGTACACGCCGACCCCTTCGGTGTACGCCTCGCCGGTCGAGCCGACCAGCGCGAAAGCGGTCATCGTCGTGCCGAACAGCGACATCAACAGCAGAAACGGACCGATGCTGTGGCTGGCGAGCATGTAGTCCTGACTGGTCCCGCGGAACAGCCGGCTCGCCGCGCCTCCCAGCACCAGCAGAATGAAGAGGTACGCGATGACGATCCAGATCGGAATCATGCCCGGCCTCCCTGCTCGACATTCACGGAGCCGCCGCCGGCGACCTGGTTGGGGGCGACATGCGCTTCCGCATAAGCCGCCGGATCGAGTTGCTCGGGAGAGGGCCAGCAGAAGATCGTCGCCAGCCACCAGGCGAAGCCGGCGGCCACCGAAATCCCCGCGTGATACAATAAGGTGATCGGCATGAAACCGAACACGAGCGTCGTATCGTCCCAGAACCAGATATCCTGATGGGCGATGATCAACAGCACGATCAGGCCCCAGACGACATAGCGCATGGCGTTGCCTCTCGAGGGAAACCGGAAATCGGCGGGTGCGGGCGTCCGGTCGCCGCGGCGGGAAGATTCGTTGGCAGGCTTGGCAGTCTAACAACGCGGTCAGCGCGTCGAAAGCCAACGCGGCCACAGGCCGTCGGCCCCCCTCGATCCGCCCAAACCGGGCCTCGACACATCGCGCGGCGCGATGAACCGTCGGCCCGCGTCGTGTCCCTGGCGACCATCGTCTTGCCTTGCAAGCCGAATTCACCTTCGCCCGCCGGGGATCGCCGCACCGTCAGTTCGCCTCCGCGGCTGGTTTCCGGCGATCGAATTGGAACGGATCGGCGGGATCGTCGGTGACGGTGATCAGCACCGGCCCTTCGGCAACTCCGCGATCTGCCGGGGAAGCAGCAAGTCTTCTTCCGGGGCGTACGGCACGTCCCCCGTCGCCGACAAGACGACGCGCTTTTCCACGGCCGCATCGCCGCCGGGCGGGTCGGCCCCCAACCGGTCGGCAGCGCTCCCATTCGTCGCGGCCGCGAGGAGCAGGATCGTCACGAAACGCACGGTCGCGGTCGGCATGTCGGACCTCGAAAATGCGGGAACCGGGAGGAGGCGGAAATGCGGCGAACCCTTGGACGGAAAAGTCGCTTCTTCGTGGCGAGACGACGACGATCGACGCGTCGACAGCGCATGGCATGGCGGAAGTCTAACGCACGGTCCGCCCGGAGACCACTTTCCCCGGTTTCGCTTCATCACGAATTCATTGCTTGGAAATGTCGGATCGCGTGGAGATTTTCGGGTGAGTGGGTTATCCTGTTGTCCGCGGCGGCGCTCGGCTGTGCGTCGCCCGTCGACTTTTCGGCCGAGCGAACAGGACTGCTGCGCGATGTTTCCTCAAAACACGTCCACCCGGGAACCGGAATCCACGCACGCGCTCGACGGTGAGCGATTCCCGGACGAAGTGCGAGCGGACAAGCCGGAACCGGCGCCTGCCGAGTCTGCCGCCGCGGCCGATTCCGCCGCGTCCCCCGCGAATACGGCCGAGACCGCGCCCCCGCGAATCGACGCGCCCTCCGCGGGCGACGCGAACGTGGCGGCCGATTCCGCGAAAGGGTCGGGGGCGGCGCGCTCCGATGCATTGCCCGGTGAGTCGACGAGCGAAGCGACTTCGATTCGTGACGAGGCGGTCGTCAGCGCTGCGAATGAGGCGACCACTCGCGCAGCGGAGGAACAGCCACAGTCCGATTCGGCATCCGTGGAAGCGGTCGCATCGACGGCGACGGCCGCGACTCCCACCGAATCGCCCTCCGCCGACACGCCGTCCTCCGCGGCGCCTCCGTTGACATCGCCGACCTCCGCGCCGAGTCCCGGTCACGCCGCGCCGCCGATCGGCGTCCCCGCCGAGGAAGCCCCGCTTCGCAGCCGGATGCGGTCGAAGTCGGCGACGGGAGAAGAGGGCGCCAAGCCGGTCCCCACGCAGCGCCCCGGCGGGGAACCGCGCGGAGGACGCGGACCGCGGGAACGATCCGGCGATCGTGCGAAGGGATCCGGCAAGCCGCAACGCGGCCCGCGCGAGGAACGGTCGGATCGGACCGCGAAGTCACCAGCACCCGCCGACCAAGCGTCCGCCGAAGCCGGCGCGGCCGACGAGAGGAGTGAAAAGTCGGCCGGGTCGCCGGCGCCCGAGTCGCGGCCCGCGAAGGTCATCGCGCCGCCCCCCGTCGAACTGCCTTCCGCCGACGCGCTGGACGCCGAACTGGAAGCGGCCATCGCCGCCGCCCAGTCGACCGCCGCGGAGCAACAGCCGGTCGCCGCCGCCGCCCGCGCGCAGGACGAGGAACAGACCGGCGAACCCGCGACGCCACTCACCGAGGATGAGCTCGAACCGGGGATGAAACTCAGCGGAAAGGTCCAGACGATCACCGGAGACGACGTGTTCGTCGATCTCGGCTTCCGCTCGTCGGGGGTGGTCTCATTGCGGCAGTTCGAGCCGTCGAAGAAGCCGCTGCCCGGCCAGTTGTTCGAGGTGGTGATCGATCGCGTCGATCCGGAGGAAGGGCTGATTCACGTCAGCCTGCCGAAGGGAGTTCGTCGCCGCGTCGGCGGTTGGGAGACGATCGCCAAGGGACAGATCATCGAGTGCATGGTCGCCCGCACGAACAAGGGCGGCTTGGAGATTTCGGTCGGCGGCCTCCGCGGATTTCTCCCCGCGAGCCAGGTCGACCTGCATTACGTCGGCGATCTCGAGCCGTACATCGGACAGAAGCTCCGCGTGCAGATCACCGAGGCGAACCCCAGGAAGCGGAATCTCGTCGTCAGCCGCCGGGCCGTTCTCGTCGACGAACGCAAGGAGGCCGAGGAGCATCTCTGGCAAACGCTCGAGGTCGGCCAGACGTTCGACGGCACCGTGAAGACGCTGAAGGACTACGGCGCGTTCGTCGACATCGGCGGCGTCGACGGATTCGTCCACGTCGGCGAGATCAGTTGGTCGCACATCCGTCGGCCGGGAGACGTGCTGCAGGTGGGGCAGCAGGTGCGCGTCAAGGTGCTCAATATCGATCGCGAGAAGAACAAGATCGGACTCGGCATCCGCCAGTTGCAGCAGAACCCGTGGGACGGAATCGAGTCGCGATATCCCAAGGGACAACAATTCCGCGGCGCCGTGACCCGCACCACCGAGTTCGGCGCGTTCGTCGAACTCGAACCGGGCGTCGAGGGGCTGGTCCACATCAGCGAACTGGACCATCAGCGGGTCCGCAAGGTCACCGACGTGCTGAAGACCGGCCAGGAGGTCGACGTGCAGGTGCTCGAGTCCGACGCGGAGAAGAAGCGGATCAGCCTGTCGGTCAAGGCGCTCCTCGCCAAGCCCGAAGCGGCCCCCCGCCCCGAAGAACCGGCCCCCGAGCCGTACATCCGCAAGCACAAGGAGCCGCTCAAGGGAGGCACCGGCGCCCCCGCCCAAACCGGCGGCGGCCTGTTCGGAAACCCGCGGGATTTCAAGTGAGCGGAGAGTCGTCTGCCTCGCCGTGATCCTGCTGCCGTCATTTCTCGCGGGAATCGCGGCGCTGGCCTACCTCCGAGGCGGGGCCGACCGCTTCAACGTCGCCGGAACCGTCCTCTGCCCCGGCTGTTGCGAGCGGGTGCGTGGCGTGCGCGGCACGACCGTCTTGTGCAACGCCTGCCGCGAACCAGTATTGATCCCGTAACCCCGCTCGTTCGAAAGCGGTCGGCCAATGAAGTCAAGCGGGCCGGTGCGAGACGACGCGGCGGGGGGCGATGAATGGGGCCGGGGGGACTCGAACCCCCAATGCACAGATTATGAGTGGCGGGAGCGATTCCCGCAACGACAAGCAGCACAAGCACTTGCGGCATGACGAAACAGACGCTTGCACGAATGCGTGTACGGAAAACCAACAGGCATTGAGTCGCATCGCCGCGGCGTGGCCTCGGCTGGCCGCTCACGTCCAGGCGGCGATCCTCACGTTGATCGACGCCGACTTGAAGCGGCGAGAAGGGGAGGACTCGCCATGAGCGCCTCTCCGCGTCGTCCGCTCACCGTGTGGGAACTGCCGAAGCTGCTCGAACCGGTGCATCGGCATCGTCCGGCCGTGGTGAAGTCGCCGAAGGATCGCCCGCACTTCCCGGCGATCCTGGCGTTCGTCTATCGCAACCGCTTCGCGATCGCGCAGCAAATCCAGCGGCGGTTCGGGCAATACCTGCCCTCCGACCGCACCGCCCGCCGGCACCTCGCCGAAATGGAAGCCCTCGGCTATCTCGACCTCGTGCCGACGCTTGGCGTCTCACCGTTGTTCCCGAAGGTCTACTCGGTCAGCCGCAAGGGCCTCCGCCGGCTCCGCGAAGCGTTCGCGAAGAAGGGGAAACAGTGGCGAGAGCCGATCAGCGATCGCCGACGCTCGGAAGGCTACTCGGCGCTGCACGTCATGCACGAGCTCTGCATCACCGAGTTCCTGCTGGAGAAATGGGAAGAATCCCAATCCCGCCCCGATTTCGAGCTCCTCCAAGTCGAACGCCGCTC
>JBBDNT010000307.1:0-11222 GCA_040877445.1 Planctomycetaceae bacterium | reverse complement strand
GCCGCCGAGGTCGCGGAGAGGAACCGGCGGAAAGATCCGCTCCTCATCAGTGCCCTCCGTGGAATCCGTGGTCGAAAATTCGCGCAGAAAGAACGGATGTCGAACGTTTGCACTGCCAAGGCCGCAGCGCGGCGAAGCCGCAACCCAGCGGTCGATGGGGGACAGAAAAACGAGGGGCAGAAAAATGTCGAGATTCGCCGACGGGCGTGTGGGCGATCCGGGGCGGTAAGAAAGCGTATCGAGGAGTTCGCAGAAGGACGGCCCCGTGCGTTCCGAAGTCCGGCGGACCGATCCGGCGGCTCGTCCCGAAACCTCGAGTCCGACGTGAATCCGCCGCGTCGTCATTTTTCTGCCCCCCCATTTTTCTGCCCGTCGAGCCGCAAGAGGAGTTTTCGAATTTTCGAGAATTCTCCGGCCGGCTTTCGAAATCGGCGACGGCTTGCCGGCAGGTTCACGGCTTCCGCTCGGAAGAATCATCCGTCGCGGTCGGCGTGAATTCCGTGTCGATCACCTCCGGCTCGCCGGCGGGGCGCGCGGCGCCGGGACCGCCCGATGGGCCGCCCGCTTCCGCGTGGCTCCGCAGCGCCATCCAGAATCGGCGCTTGATCCGGTTCCGCGTCGGGGGGAACAGCAGCGTCAGGCCGAGAGCGTCGGTGAGCAGCCCCGGCGTGATCAGCAGCACCCCCGCCACGAGAATCAGGAACCCGTCCAACAGCGCCCCGCCCGGCAGCCTGTGGCCGGCGACTTCCTCGCGCATCCGCCGCCAGGCCCGCAAGCCCTGATGCTTCGCCAGGGCCGCACCCGCGATCGCCGTCCCCAGCACCAGCGCGATCGTCCACAACAGGCCGATCCGCGAGTGGACGTACATCAGCAGGGCCAGTTCGGCGAGCGGCAACAGGACGAACAACAGCACCAGCCGAAACATCATCGCATCACTCGGCGTTCGCGTTCGTGAATTCGCGGGGTGGGCCGCCACCACCATCGTAAGGACAGTTTGCGACGTGTTCTGGTTCCTGCCGGCGCGGCCCGCCTCACGCGCCGCAGCCGCCTCCGCCGCAGCCTTCCTTGCCGCAACCGCCGCCGGTCGGCGCGGGCGCGTCGAACAGCGGATCGCAACGAAGCGCCGCCGCATGATCGCGGGCGAGTTCCCCGCGCAACTCGTCGAGCCGCGCGTCGGCCTCTCCCACGTAATACAGCACCACCGTCTCCCCGTCGAGCAATCGCTCGCAATCGACGAACTCGACCGGCAACCCGCGCTCCGCGGCGAGCCGGCGGGCCGTGTCGAACGTCTCCCGCGGCTCGTCCGGAATCGCCTCGTCAGCCGCCAGCGGGCGGAGCACTTCGCCCGCCGGCCGTCCCGCCAGGTCGCCGACCGGAGCGCCGTCCGTGGAGACCGCGAGCAGTTCGCCGACCTCGACGCCGCGCGACGTGGCGACGGCGACGCGATCGCCGATGCCGCACTCGATCCGCTCGATCGACCCGAACCGCCCGACCCAGCCGAGCGCGCCGTACCGCACGAGATAGCGGTGAATCCCGTCCGCGGCCGCTCCCGCGTTCTCGCCGGGATCGTCCGCGTCGCTCAGTTCGACGAACAGGTCGTCCCCGGCGGCGAACACCGCGTGCGTGCGAACGCGCTCGCCCGGCCGATCGGGACATGCCCCCGTCGCGACGTCGAACCGCCAGCCGTGCAGCGGACAGACGACATGCCCATCGACCACGCTCCCGCTTCCCAGCGAGCCGCCGCGGTGCGGGCAGAGATCGTCGATGGCGAACAGTTGACCGCCGACATTGAACACCGCCACCATCCGGCCGCCGAGCGCATAGCTCCGGCGATCGCCGGGAGCGAGGGCGGCGGAAGAATCGATTCGCACACGATCGGGCATTCGGAGAGGTTCGTCGAAGTAGGACAGGTCGTTCCGCGTCATTCCCGCAAGGACACCCTGCATCCTATGAACTCTCCCTCCCGGCGCAAACCATCCGCACCACGAAACGGATCGGTGTGCCGCGGCCCTGGAGGGGTCGAGGAGTGTAGCCACGGGTGGAGCGACGACCGCGCAGCAGGTCGTGGCGGAACGCGTGGTCGAAGTCTCGGGAATGCGAGATATCGCCCCGGCGGGGCGAAGGAGTCGTCGCCCAGCGCGACATGACGGTGGATGTCGTGGGGCAGACATTCCTGTCTGCCCGGAATCGCAATGCTCGTCAACCGATGCTGCTGCACCGTTCGATCGGGCAGACAGGAATGTCTGCCCCACTGAGTCGTCCGGCCCACCGTCGTGGCGTAGGCAGACGAATAGGCACGGTTGCGCCGGGCGAATCGCCGAATGGGACCCGTTCGAATGCTGTGCCCCCAAACGAGTGCTGCGTTCGATATCTCGAATTCGAATCGATGCCGGGTCGATTCCAACAACGACGCATCGAAGGCAGAACGATGCCTGTTGCCGTTCCTTCAATGAGACCGTGTCAACGCTTTGGCCGCCACAGCCGGCCCTACCTCGCTACCTGTCTATCGTGCCACTTCCGCCGGGATGAATTCGATTCCGCACAGGATCGGCGGGTGGGAGTTTTTTGCCGGGGTGAGGTCGATGCGGAGGGAGCCTTCGACCGTGACGTTGGGGATTTCGTGGACGAGGGCCTTGCGCGGGGCGCCGGTGGTGCGGACGAGGTCGAGGTTTTCCAGGGCCGGCTTGTCCTGCACGCGGACCGTGAAGACGCGCTCGCCCGGCTTGAGCTCTTCCGGCTCGGCGAAGTGGAGTTTCACCGTGCCGGTCCGCGGGCCTTCGCCCGGGATCGAGACCGTCATCGTGCCGGCGAACTCGATGCCGCTTGCCGCGACCCAGGCAAGCCCCGGCTCGTCCGCGGCGACGCTCGAGGAGTGGCGGGCGAACCAGCGGATGCCGTTCTGGTCGTGGGGCGGATCGCCGATCCGGGCTGTTTCCGTGGGGCGGACATTCCTGTCTGCCGGGTTCGGCGATTCGGTTCGCGACTTGTCGGCAGGCTGGAAAGCCTGCCCCACGCCGGGGGACACCTTCACCGTCAACGATGGCGACGGGCCTCCCGTCTCGGGGTATTCGAGCCACAGCGTGCCGTCGGGAGCGCGGCGGTCGCCCGGCGCGCCGAAGTTGATCCCCACGCGCGGCGATTCGATCCGCTTGGCCGCGCTGAACGTCCACGCTTCCCCTTCCGGCATGTGGACGAGGGCGAGCGACGTCTGGTGCTGATAGGCGCAACTGCACGTGCGGGTGTAGTCGGGGGCGTTGAACACGCCGTCCGCGACGATGAGGTTCGCGGTGCAGCTCGCGCGGAAGCCGCCGATGTTGCCGGTGCCCGCGTCGTTCTCCATGTCGCAGAAGCCCGCCGCGCCCGAGCGGAACGTCAGCAGGTTCTCGCTGCCGATGGCGGTGTTGCAGCCGTAGGTGCGGCGGTAGCTCCAGCCGGTCGGCTTGCCGGAGAGGAGTTCGAGCGCGAAGCCGCCCGCTCCGTTGGTGATGATGCGGTCCTTCCACAACAGGCACGGGCCGCCGTGACTCAGCGAGAGATCCTTCCAGAGAACGTGGCCGTCGCGGCCGCGGTAGGCGACCATGCCGCGGCCGACTTCGTCCTTCGCGCGGTCGCGGTAGGCGCTGCCGGCCTGGAGCAGCACGTCGTGCTCGGCGGAGTAGTTGAGGAACGTGCCGAACACGTCCTCGCGGGTGCTCCAGAGTTCCTTGCCGGTGCGGGCGTCGAGCGCGAGAAGTTGCGATTCGCCCTCGGGATTCACTCCCCGGCGGGCGAGGGCTTCGAGCTTCGCATCGGTCAGCGCGTCGATGCAGAACAGCTTTCCGTCCGCGGCGGCGATGGCGTTGTGGCGGAAGCCATGCTTCGCGTCGCGCGACCACAGCCGTTCGCCGGTGTTGCGGTCGAAGACGACGAGCGTCCCGCTTTCCGCGGCGAACCGGCCCGGTTCCGCCCGCTTGACGTGCGAGGGGACGCTCTCGGCCGCCTGGAGTGGCGATGCGGTCGCGATCAGCACGTCGCCCGAGACGGCGAGGAAGCCCCAGAACGGCTTTTCGTCCTCCTTGGTCTTCTTCGAATCGAACAAGAATTCGCGAGTCGTCTCGCCGGTGGCGGCGTCGAGTTCGAGCAGCGACTTGCCGTGGACGACGTAGACGCGATCGGCGAGCGTGACGTAGTTGCTGCCGATCTCGCCCGCGCCGGCGAAGTGGGCGGTCGTGTCGTAGTAGGCGCCGAGTCCCGGGAGTTCGCGCTCCCAGAAAACGCGGCCGGTGTAGACGTCGACCGCGCGGAGCATGTTCGCCCCTTCGATGACGAGCCGGCCTCCGGCGACTTGCGGCGAGGGGCCGTGCCCGTGCCGGGGGAGGATCGCCTCGTTCGTCGGCCCGCCGAACCACAACACGCCCAGCGGGGCCTTCACCAGCGAGTCCTTCGAGACGACGCTGTTCGCGGCGTCGGCGTACTGATGCGTCCATTCCCCCGCGCCGGGCAGCGAGCCGACGCGGCGCAGCAGCGTCCATTCGCCTTCGCGCGAAAGCTCGGCGTTGGCGAGTTTCGCTTCATCGACGACCTTCGCGAACGCGGCCCGCTCGTCGTCGGACAGTCGCATGGCGAGCGTGCCCCCATACGGGCGGAGCGATTCGAACATTCGCGCGAGCGATTTCGCGGCGGGGACGCCGGAAGCGAATGGCGACGACTCGGCGACGATCAGGCTCGCGAAGTAGGGAGGAAGGTTGATCGTGTCGAAGTCGCCGGCGTGGGCGGCGATGCGCTCGGCATACCAACTGCTCCGGACCAGTCGCGTCCGCAACTCGTCGATCTTCTCCTGCCGCGAATCGAGCGCGATCAGATGAAGTTTCGATCGGTACAAGAGTTCGTCGATCAGCCGGCCTGAACCGATTCCCGCGACGACGGCGTAGCCTTCCTTCGTGCCGACCTGCCGCAGGAGCGCTTCCACCCGACCGTCCCACTCGTCATCCGGATTATGACTCGCATCCCAGATCAGCCGATGCGGGGCCGGCTTCGTCTCCCCCGCGGCGAAGCAGTGCAGCTTCGAATCGTCGGTGACGACGAACAGCCGGTCGTCGGCGGCGATGGCGACGCGCACGGGGGAATCGAACTCGTGCTCCCACACCGCTTGCGGTTTCGCGTCTTTCGCCGGCTTCGCGTCCCACACGCGGACGCGGTTGCCGCGCTCGGCGATCACCAGGTTCCCCGCCATCGCCAGCGGTTCGTCGCCTTCGCTGCCGGGGATCTCCCAGGCTTTTTCCTTTTCGGTCCGGAACGCGAGCCGCTTCTGCTCGGCGCCGCGGCGGTCGGTGTAGGTTTCTTCCTCGATGCCGCCGCGGGCGGAGTGCGCGAGGATCGGCGTGCCGCTGTGGCCGGGGACGATGAGATGCTCCCGCGACGCCAGCGAAATGTCGGACAGGTTCAGTTCGACTCCGGTCTTCGGATGGAACAGCGCGCCGCGGGCGATGAAGAAATCGTCCGCCGCCATCACCGCGGTCCCGCTGCCTCCGCGGCCGAAATCGAACCGCACGAGTTCGCCCGTCTCGCGGTCGAAGATGGCGGGCATGGTGCGGCCCCCGGGGACGATCACGTGCTTCCCCGCGACGGCGAGATACCCCTGCGGGCAGATCGAGCCGAACGAGACCGCGCCGCCGTGCGGGTGATTCATCCAGATCGAACCGGTCGTGTCGTTGGTCCACTTCACCGTGCCGGTCTCGGCATCGAGCGCGTGGACGAAGATGCCCATCGAGGGCCAGATGCCGGCGCTGAAGTAGACGACGCCATCGGCGATCGCTGCGCCGCCGCGTGCCGGCCACGACGACACGAGCCGCTCGTTGCCGAGGATGCGGCGATCGGCCGGCCCGCCGCGGAACTTCCACAACAGCTTGCCGTCTTCCGCGGCGAGGCAATACAGAAAGCCGTCGTCGCTGACGGCGAACACGCGATCCTTCCAGACGGCGGGTGCGAACCGCACCGGGCCGTCGGTGTGGAAGGACCACAGCTCGTGGCCGGTGCGCGTGTGGAGCGCGATCACGCGGTCATCGACGTTCGAGCCGAGGAACAGTTTCCGGCCCGCGACGACCGGCTGCCAGGCGTCGTCGAACTGAACCTGCCCGGGCACCTTCGGCCACGCGGGGCGCGGCATGGGCAGGTCGCGCGTCCAGTGGAGATGCAGATCGGTGGGAATGGCGGCATCCGAAATCGCCCCGCGCTCGGGCCCGAACCGCCACTGCGGCCAGTCGCCGGCTTGGGCGTCACCGCCAATGATCGCGACGGCGGCAAGGATGATCGAGGTCTTGACGCAAAGGCGCGAAGACGCGAAGGACGCGCGAAGGAAACCAAAGCAACGAGCAACGAAGATTTTCATCCTGCGCCCTCTACGGTTCGAAGGGTTGAATTTCTCGAGTGCCACTGGTCGTTCCACCTTCTCGCACTCGCCCGCCCCGGTCGGCAGCTTGCTCCAAGGGGCCGGGCCGTTCGACCATCGCCGGCGACTCGTCATGTTGGATGTTCCACGGGAATGGACAGCGGAGTGTGAGCCCTCTTGTCACTGCGCGACCCCGACGCCTGAACGGCGTCGGGGCCACCCAGCGCCTTCCACATTTCTTGTGGTTCACTTTGAATTGCCGAGTCGGACCCGTTTCGCATCGTGGCCACCCCGGCGCTAGATTGGTTCAATTCCGCCATATCCATCCACTGCGAATCGACACCCTCCCGATTCCAATCTTACAGCCAGACTCTCGAGCCAGTCACACCAGGACTTTTCCAATACCACCGTCGCCGCCAGTTCGTGGCTCCAATCGATCACCTGCCCGATCCGACCTCCCGATTCGGGTGCCAGGTCGACGCAAATGAAGTCTCCACCATCATTCTCCGTGAGTGGGATCCATTTCTGATTCCACCAATCAGCCTTGATCGGTCCGTTGGGAGTGCCTCGTTCATTCTTCATCATTTCCGCACAATCCAGCATGCCCGTCCAAATGCCGACGACTGTGCATGGTTCAGCTTCGTCGCCAAGCGGCATCAGGAATCCCTGCTGGAAGAGCCAAGTTCGATTGCTTCCATTGTGGATTCGATAAGACTCACGCACATCATCCGGCAGCCGGCACCCCATCACGGCCTCCGCACGCTTGATGTCGGCGATTGAAGCACCTTCTGAAAGCTCACACGAATCGGCGGGGGCATTCGCACGCAGCCACGACTCAATCCGGTCCCAGGCGTCTGAAACATTCGGTAATGCACTTGGCATTCAATCCGCCTTTCCTAACGCGAACAGTGCGAAGTGAGAGTAACCAGCGCATCTCGGATTTCATTCGATTGCGACCTCCTGCGGCGCCACCAACCGCCCGTCGCGAATCTCCAGCGTGCGGTCGGCGACTTCGGCGGCGCGGGGGTCGTGGGTGACGAGGAGCACGCCGCCTCCCTGTTCCGCGAAGTCTCTCAAATAACCCAGCACCGCGACGGCGTTCTCGCGGTCGAGGTTGCCCGTCGGTTCGTCGGCGAGCAAGAGTTTCGGGTGGTTGAGCAGCGCCCGCGCGAGGGCCGTCCGCTGCCGCTCCCCCGTGCTGAGTTTCCCCGGCACGTGGTGGATGCGATCGGCGAGGCCGAAGTGGGCGATCAACTCGCGGGCGCGGGACTCGGCTTCGGGAACGTTCGCCGCCATCGCCGGGGCGAGCACGTTCCCCAGTACGTCGAGATACGGCACCAGGTGGAACTGCTGGAAGACGAAGCCGATCCGCTCGGCACGGAAACGGGCCCGCGCTTCGGACGGCATCGCGTAGGGATTTTCACCGGCGACGCGGACTTCGCCCGCATCCGGCGTGAGCAGTCCGCCGGCCATCAACAGCAGCGTGCTCTTGCCGCAGCCGCTCGGCCCCTGCACGGCAACGAACTCGCCGGCGTCGAGCGCGCAGGAGACGCGATCGACGGCGCGGATTTCCCGCGGGCCGTCGCGGTAGGTCTTGGTGACGTCGGTGAGGGAGAGGAGCATGCGGAGAGTCGAGAGTTGAGAGTCGAGAGTCGAGAGTCGAGAGTCGAGAGTCGAGAGTCGAGAGTTGAGGACTATTCGCCTTGGAGCACGACGGCGGGATCCTGGCGGGCGGCCATCAGGGCGGGGATCCAGCTTGCGATCACCGACAGGATCGGGGCCACGAGGATCGCGAGCAGCAGCCATTGCAGCGTGAAGACCGCCTCCGCGCCGCCCGGCGGGTCGCCCCAGAACAGGGCGATGGCGAAGCCGGCCGCATAGCCGATCGCCGCGCCCAGCAGCCCCACCAGCAGCGCCTTGCCGAGGAAGATCGCGAGAATTTGGGCCGAGCGGAAGCCGATCGCGCGGAGGATGCCGATTTCCGAAGCCCGCTGCCGGACGTTGGCGAGCGCGAGGAAGCCGATCCACGCCGCCGCGCCGATCAGCACCAGCGGAACGAGCACCGCGGCGAACGCCTCGCGCTGATTCTGCACCGCGGCGCGGCCCTCTTTCTCGCGGGCGATTTCGGCGTCGCCGTTGCGCTGCTCGCGTTCGAGGGCGGCGAGGGCTTCGGCCTGGGCGCGGTTTCGCGCCTCGGCCCGGGCGAGCGCCTTGTCTCCCATTTCCTCGACCTGCGTGCCGGGGAGGACCTTCGCGATGTCCGCCCGGATCTCGCCGAGCCGATCGACCGTGGCGCAGTTGCACTCGAGCGCCTGAATCAGGTTGATGAGGTTCTCGCGGCCGAGCATCTCCTGCGCGTCGCGGAGATGGATCCACACGGTGAAGTCGTCGGCGGTCTGGCGTTCGGGATAGACCTCGTGGATGGTGAACTCGCGGCCCTGGAACTTGACGGCGTCCCCCTTGTCGATGCCGTGCTTTTGGTGCAGGCCGTGGCCGACGATCATGGTTCCGGGGGGCACCTGCTCTTGAAGCGGTTTCTTGGCGGCGCGTTCGTGGGCGGGAACTTCGCCGCGCGTGCCGATGAGGATCACCTCTTCGCCGATCTCGGGCCATTCGAGCTTTTCGAGGACCATCGGGAGGAGATGGTTGATCGTCATGATGTCGGATTCGGCGAGCCGGGTGACGTATTCCTCCGGCATCGTCTCGGTGACGCGGCCGCCGACGCGGAATTCTCGAACGTCCTGCTTCTCCGGCAGAATGTAGATGTTGAAGCCGAGGCCGAGGGTGATCTTGCGGTAGGCGTCTTCAAGCGAAGCGCCGGCTTGTTCGACTTCCCGCTGCTTGCGCTCGACCGCCTGGGCGACTTCGCGCTCCTTGGCTTCGACGATCCGGCGGGTCTCCAACTCGTCGGCCTTCAGCAGCGTGAGCGCCCCGACGAGACAGCCGACCGCCACCGCCACGGAAAGTAGCGCCACGAAGAAGCTGCCCTTGCGGTGGGCGATCTCACTGACGATCAAACGAGAGACGGACATGGGTGATTTTCGCGTTCGAAGAGGTTGAGTCGTCGCGGCGATGGAAGCTTTGTGGAACCATTGAGCCGAGGGGTTCATCCCCTCGGTGCTCTCGCGGAGACCGCGACCAGAGCGTGAATTTTCCCTTGCGGCCAAGCGTGTTCCCACCGAGGGGACAAACCCCTCGGCTCATTGCCCGTAAGAGCATTCTCGGTCATCCCGTGCCTTCCTTGCGGCCGGTGAAGGCGGAACCGATCACGACGACGAGAATCAGCCCGATGAACAACACGCCGAGCAGGCCGAAGAGGCTGATGGAATAACCCATCTCGACTTCGGCGTGCGAGGACGTCGCCGGGGTGGGCGTCGTCGAAGAACCAAGCGCCTCGGACGCCGCGAGCGTGCGGGTTCCCGCCGTGAACGCCTCGTCGTGCGAATCCGCGGCGGCTTGTTCGACGGGTTCCGTCTTCTCGGACGACTTGGACGAATCGGCGGTCGTGCCCGGCACTTGACCGAGGGGCTCACGCCCCCCGCTCGCCGGGGCCGCCAGTAACGCCGCGGGGCCGGAGAGGGGTGGGAGTTCGCGTTCGGCCGTCTCGGCCACTTCGACGAGCGCGGCCCAGTCGACCGCCATCACCAGGTCGGTGCCGGCGAAGTCGGCCTTGCGGGTGCACAGGCACTTCTCGATGAGCTGCCCGCAGCCGTCCTGAATCATGTTCGCGTTGATCCCTTCGCCCACGTAGGCGAACAGCGCCCGGCCGCGGCCGAAGATCGGGAACGCCAGCGGCTCGCCCGCGAAGGCGCTCAGGCTTTCCGGCGTGCCGTCCTCTTCGCTGTTGCGAAGCATCGCCGCGAACAGTTTCTCGGCGCCGGCTTCGGACTCGGGCCTGATCCGCACGGCGGAGAAGCGCGGCTTGAGGGTCGCGGCCGCCACGGAAATCTCGCCGCTGGCGATGTCCGCCGGGTCGATCTCCGGCAGCGTGAGGGTGTTTTCGAGCCGCTTCAACTCGGTTTCGATGAGGGCGAACTTCGCGTCGTCGCGGGCCGCGTCGCCGGCGTCGAGAAACACCCACACCACGTTGTGCCCGTCGAGGAGGCGGCGGGCGATCTCGCGCCGCAGGGGAGAGTCGATCAGCCGCTCGACGTTCTCGGAAGTGAGCGGGCCGGCCCAGACGTCGGCGACGTTCCGCGCCCGCTTGGCCGGCGGATAACGGACGAGCAGCCACGGCAGGCTCGTCTCGCTCCGCTCTGGCGACGGGGCTTGCCGGTCGAACAACGCGACGTCGTCCGCCGCGGGTTCGCCGTTCAAGTCGACGACCCGCACGGCGAGGTTCGCCTTGCTCCGGCCGGCACGGCCCTCTTCGCCGAGATCGGCGACGAGCCGTTGCTGCTCGGCGGTCAGCGGTCCGCGATGGAAGACCACCGCCTCGTAACTGTCGGGAGGCCAGTTCTCGAGGGCGTAGCGGAACACCGGGGCCGAGCACGCCGCGGCGGGACGCGGACCCGATGCGAGAAGCGCGGCCGTCGCCAGCAACGCCAGGCCGGCAAGGGAAAGACGCGGCGGGCGAATGAACGACACGAGTCTCTCCTCGAGGATCGGTCCGGAAGCGAGCGCGATTCGGGAACAAGGTGCGCGAATCGAGTTCCAGCGCGTTCCTCAAGAGTACGTGACCGACCGCCACGTTTCAACGCCCGCCGATGGAAAGGCCGGCGCCCTCGTCGTCATCGTCAGGGGGGCGACGGGTGGATCGACCGCGATGATTGGCATGCCCCGCAGTTGGCGTTTTCAAGGCCGCGACAGCGACCGCCGTCCCCGCTCCCCCGGCGTTGGGGGGGTGAGGGGTAGG
>JBBDNT010000306.1:0-11385 GCA_040877445.1 Planctomycetaceae bacterium | reverse complement strand
CACCGTTCATCAACCATGCT
Source organism: Planctomycetaceae bacterium (assembly GCA_040877445.1). Taxonomy (GTDB): domain Bacteria; phylum Planctomycetota; class Planctomycetia; order Planctomycetales; family Planctomycetaceae; genus JBBDNT01. The sequence goes on along the minus strand of JBBDNT010000306.1, from coordinate 11,365 downwards.
GACTCAACCCCAAACCACTGCGGCTCACGCACCCTGTAAGGGTCGCACAACCGCGCGCCGGACGCGCTCGGCGAGTGTGGAACCCTTTCAGGGTTCCCGCGCTCGTTGCGTCGGAAACCCAGGGTGCGCCCGCTGCGCGGGCGACCCTGGGCTGTGTCGTGCAACGCCTTCGGCGTAGGCCTTCGGCCGTGCCGGCCATGGAACGTTTCCACACAATCCCCAATCTCGAATTCCCCCGCCGAATCCGCGATTTGGCGCAGCCCAGGGTGATCCTCTCGGCGGTCTTGCGGCGACCGCAACGAGGATCACGAGTCTTCCCTTGCGGCCAACCGTGTTCCCACCGAGGGGGACCACCCGATGGGCGGCGCCCGCCCCTCGGCTATTCGCTTCGCGACGAAGGGACAAGCTTCGGCACGTTTGTTTGGGTGGCGACAGCGCCGCGCCGGCCGCGTATAATCGGGCGAACAGTCTCCCGCCGCGCGAAACCGTCCCGCGATGTCCACGTTCAAGCGATTCTGGGAATGGTACCTCGGCCTTCCTCCGGTCGACGCCGGGGAAGGAACGGCTTGGAAGTTCGACTGGCGCGCCCCGTGGCCGGGATGGCTTCCCGCCTGGCTCGTGCTGGTTCTCGCCGTCGGATTGCTCGCCGCCGTCGTCGCGATCTACCTCCGCGACGCCCGGAGCGCCTCCCCCCGCATGAGGGGCGCGCTGCTGGGCTGCCGACTGGCCGCGATCGCCGTGCTGCTCGTGTTCCTCAGCGGGGCGACGCTTTCCGTGGCGCGGATGAGCCTGCCCGCCATCGTCGTGCTGATCGACACCTCCGCCAGCATGGGGCTGGAAGACGAATACCGCGACGCCGCGACCTCCAAAGCCGTGCGCGAACTGATCGACGAGGCGCGGCTCGACCCGGGAACCCGGCTCGCGCTGGCCCGCGCCATCCTCACCCGCGACGACGCGCGACTGCTGCGGCGATTGCAGTCCCGCCACAAGCTCCGCGTGTACCGCTTCGACGAGACCGCCCGGCCGGTGACGACGGGCGACGCGCCGCGCGACGGCGAACTCGGCCCGCTCATCGAGGCGATCGACGCCCTCGCGGCCGACGGCGCCAGCACCCGCCCCGGTCCCGCGCTGCGGAAGGCGTTGGACGACCTCCGGGGCACGCCCCCTTCGGCGGTCGTGATCTTCACCGACGGCATCACCAGCACGACCGACGCCGATCGCCTCAGCACCGCGATCGACGCCGCCCGGCGGCGGGGCGTCCCGGTCTTCACCGTGGGGTTGGGAAGCGCCGCCCCCGCCCGCGACCTGCAAATGTACGACATGCTCGCTCCCGAACTCGCCTTCGCCGACGACCCGCTCGCGCTCTCCGCGCGGCTGCGGCAGTTCGGTTACGAGGGGCGGAACGTGACCGTGCGATTGAAACGCCGCGACACCGACGAAGTTCTCGGGGAGAAGACCGTCGTCGCCCCGGCGGATGGTGAATCGACGAAGGTCGAATTCGTGCATACCCCCACGCAGGAAGGGGAAATCGAACTGGCGCTCGAAGCCGTCCCCGGACCGGACGAGACCGATGCCTCGAACAATTCCGAAAGCCGGCGGATCAGCGTCCGCAACGTGAAGGTCCGCGTGCTGCTGGTCGATTCGCTCCCCCGGGCCGAGTTCATCTTTCTGAAGCAGTTCCTGGAACGGCAGCCGACGATCGAACTGCACACAGTGCTGCAGGACGCCGACCTCGAGTTCGCCACCGACGACGAGACCGCCCTCGAGCACTTTCCGGTCCGCCGGGAAGACCTGTTCCGTTACGACGTGATCGTCTTCGGCGACGTGAACCCGGGATTGCTGAGCGCCGACGCGCTGCGGAACCTGAACGACTTCGTCTCCACCACCGGCGGGGGCGTGCTGTTCGTGGCGGGCACGCATCATGCTCCCGCGGCTTATCGCGGAACGGCGATCGAGCCGCTCGTTCCGGTCGATCTGTCGTCGCTTCGGACGCCTCCGCCGGACGCGGTGACGACGCAATCCTTCCGTCCCGAGCTGACCGCCGAAGGCCGCAACTGGAGCACGATCTTCCGCTTCGCCGACGGCGAGGAAGAGAGCCTGCGGATCTGGCGGGGGTTGCCTCCGCTGTATTGGCTGGTCGAGGCCCCGGACCTGAAGCGCGGGGCGGTGGTGTTCGCCGAACATCCGGCCCGGAGCGGCGGCGAGCGAAACCTGCCGCTGGTCGTCATGCAGCGGGTCGGCGCGGGGAAGGTGCTGTTTCACGCCACCGACGAAACGTGGCGCTGGCGGCTGCGGACGCGCGATTCGTACTTCGGCCGCTACTGGATTCAGGCGATCCGCTATCTCAGTCGCTCGAAATTGCTGGAAACCGACCGAACCGCGGAACTCGACAGCGATCGCCGCGTCTATCAACGAGGGGAAACCGTGCGGTTGTCGCTGAAGTTCCTCGACGAGCGGCTGATTCCCGCCGAAGACGACGGCGTGACGGTCATGGTCGAACGGGGCGGCGAGCAGCGGACGGTCCCGATGACGCGCCTGCCTCAGGAGCCGAACGTGTTCGAAGGTCGATTCAGCGACGCGGCCGAAGGGCCTTACCACGCGTGGGTGATCTCGCCGGCGTTCCGCGAGAAGCCCCCCGTGCGGGACTTCCGCGTCGAGGCGCCGGCGCCGGAACTCCGCCGCCGCGCTCTCGATCGCGCCGAATTGCAACGCACCGCGCAAGCGACGCACGGCCGGTTCTTCACGCCGGCCGACGTGGACGAACTGCCGGAGGCGATTCCGCAGGGCAATCCGGTTCCCTTGGACAGCCACGAGCCGATCCCGCTGTGGAACCGTTGGGAGCTGCTGGTGTTGTTCGCGGGGCTGCTGGGGACCGAATGGATGTTGAGGAAGCGCGCCCGGCTGGTATGATCGAATCATGTTCGACTCTCTCATCGACCGCTTGAACTCCGCCCGCCGGCGCACCCGCCTGGTGCTGCTGCTCCACGGCGCCAGTTGGATCGTCGCCGTCGTGTTCGGCGCGGCGCTCCTGGTCGGTCTTTTGGACTGGCGGTGGCACCTCGACGATCCCGGGGTCCGCTTCCTTCTCGGCTTGTCGATTCTCGCGGCCGGAGGCTGGGTCGCGTGGAAGTTCCTGATCGTCCCGCTTCGCCGGCCGCTGACCGAACTCGACATCGCGCTGCGGATCGAAGAGCGTTACCCCGAAGCCGAAGGGCTCGCCAGCACCGTGCAGTTCGTCGGGGCGGGGTTCGACGAGCGGCTCGGCTCGCGGGCCTTGCAGCAACGCGTGGCGCGGACCGCCGCGCGGCGGATCGGCCCGCTCGATTTTTTCGAGATCGTCGACACCCGGCCGGTGCGGAAGATCGCCCTGGGGGCGATCGGCGTCTGCCTTCTCGCCACGCTGCTCGTCGCGCTCGATCAATCTGCCGCGGCGACCGCGTTGCGGCGGCTCGTGGCGCCGTTCTCGGCCGGACCATGGCCCCGAACGACCGAACTCGTCCTGCTCGATGATCGCCTGCGGCCTCTCGACCACGCCGGGCCGACGCGAGTTGTCAGCGGGGGGATTCTGGAAGTCCGTGTCGAGAACCGCCGCGGCCGATTGCCTCACGAGGTCGCGATCGAATACGCGATCGGCGACGCGCGCGCCGATGCGATCGGCGACGCACCCGACGGCCACGCATCCGACGGATCGCGACACGACGCGCATCGCGAAATCCTCCTCCGCACGACCCGCCGCGACACGTTCCAGAACGAGCGCGAAGTGGCCGCCGGAGCGCTGACGTTCCTGCGCGGCCCCGTGCGAATTCGGGCGGTCGGCGGCGACGACGCGACGGCCTGGCACGAAGTCGAAGTGGTTCCGCCGCCGGCGCTCGAAGAGTTCCGCGTCACGCTACATCCGCCGGCGTACGCCCGCCGGCCGTCCGCGGAACTGTCGCCGGGCACCGGGCGAGTCGAAGCGCTGGTGGGGACCGAGGTCGCCATCGCCGCGCGGGCCAACAAGCCGCTCTCCCGCGCCCTGTTGCGGCTGCGCGACACGCAGTCCCACCCGGTGTGGATTTCGGACGACGGCCTCACGCTCGCCGCGACGTTCGGCATCACCGAGGCGGGAAGCTACTCGTACTGGTTCGACCTCGAGGACCGGCACGGGTTCGCCAACCCGGAGGCGGCCCGGCACGAAGTCCGCGGACTAGCCGACCTCATTCCCGACGTGTCGATTCCCCGCCCGGCGACCGAACTCCGCGTGACGGCGACCGCCGTCGTTCCCATGCGGATCGTCGCCAAGGACGATATCGGTCTTCGCGAGGTGCGGCTGCGATTCAACGTCCGCGATTCGGAAGACGGCGCGGCCCCCCCGGTCGTCCTGCACGCCGGCGAGGAACGCCCCGACCGCCTCGAGATTTCATACGAATTCGACCTCGCTCCGCTGCGGCTATCGCCGGGAATGCGCGTGTTCTACCACGCCGAGGCGACCGACGATTACGACCTCGGTTCGCAGCACGTCGGCCGCAGTCTCACCGGCACGCTGACCGTGGTCTCCCCCGACGAGAAGCGGAGCGAATTGGCGGGCCGCCAGTCGACGCTGCAGGAGGAGTTGGACCGCGCGTTCGACACGCAAAGCCGCGTTCGCCGCCAGCTGGGGGAACTTCTGCTGCAACTCGACAAGGCTGGGGAACTCCCTCCCGCCGACCTCGACCTGCTCAAGCGGATCGAGATCGAGCAGAAGAACATCTCCGCCCGTCTGCTCAACCCGGTCGACGGCGTGCGCACCGCGGCACAGGCGCTGCTCGACGAGCAGGCCGCCAACGACATCGACGACGCCGAAACCCGCGACCGGCTCGGACGGATCGTCGGCGAACTGGGCCGGCTGTCCCGCGAGCCGCTGCCGGCGATCGAACGGCACCTCACCCGCGCCCGCAAGCTCGTTCGGCTCGACGCGGCCGGCGAGGCGTCCGCGCCGCCGCCCGCGGCGCAGCAGGCCGCCGCGCTCGACGACGCCGGCCGCGGTCAGGACGACGTGCTCGACGCGCTCGACGACCTCCGCTCGCTGCTCGCCAAGTGGCGCAACCGCCGGGAACTCGAGCGCGATCTCGACGGCCTGATCGCCGGGCAACAGCGGCTGCACGACGACTCCGCCGAACTCGGCCGCGCCACGTTCGGCCGCAAGCCGGACGAACTGTCGCCGCAGCAACAGGCCGATCTCGCGCGCGTGTCCGATCGTCAAAGCCGCCAGGCCGACGACTTCGACCGCTTCGCCGAACGCCTGCGGGAGTCCGGCGAGCGAATGGCGGAAACCGATCGCGTCGCCGCCGACGCGTTGCTCGACGCGGCCGACCGCGCCCGCCGGGCGGCGCTCGCCGGGCGGATGCGCGAGGCCGCCGCGCAATTGCAGCGGAACGAAGTCGGCGCGGCGACCGCCCGCCAACAGGAACTGCTCGCGGAGTTGAACGAACTCAAGCAGTCGCTCGATCCACCCGCGGCGACCGACGCCGAGACCCTCGTGAAGCGGCTCGCGGAGAAGGAATCGGAACTGGGGGAACTGCTCCGCAAGCAGCGGGACATTCAGCACCGGCTCGAACGGGCGCTCGCCGACCCCGACCCCGCCAGCCGCGCCGAGTCACTGGCCCGGCTCGCGAAGGAACTGCGGGAGCTTCGGGAGCAAACGCTCGAAGCGGCCGGCCGCTTGCGCCGCCTCGCGGCGCGCCGCGCCGCCGATGCCGCCCGCCGCGCCGCGTCGAACATGCGTTCCGCCGAGCGATCGCTCGCCGGCGACGATCCCGCCGCCGCCCGCGCGAACCTCGACGAGGCGCTCGAAGACCTCGATCAGTCCCTGCGCGAGACCGCCTCCGCCCGCCGCTCCGCGGAGGAGCGTCTCGCCCGCGAGATGATGGAGCGGATCGCCGACGATCTCGCCGGGATGATCGCCCGGCAGCAGAACGTCATCGACGAAACGCACCGGCTGGACGAGGCCCGCACCGCGGGAGGCGCCTGGAGCCGCGCCCAGCTCAAGTCGCTCCGCGATCTCGCCGACGTGCAGGACGGCCTGCGAATCGAAACGCTGCGGCTCGCCGAGTCGGTCCGCGCCGCAGAAGTGTTCGCCCTCGTGCTGGAGGGCGCGGCCGGCCGCATGTCCGCCGCCGTCGGCCGGCTCCGCGCGCGGCTCGTCGACGAGACGACCGTCGCCCACGAAGAGGCGGCCCGCCGGCGGTTCGAGGAACTCGTCGCCACGCTCCGCCCCGACTCCCCGCGAAAGAGCGATCCGGGCAACGAACCCGACGCGCCCGAGCAACCCAACGGTCCCGATCAGGACGGCATTCCGCAAATCGCCGAACTCAAATTGTTGAAGCTCCTCCAGCAGGACTTGCTCGAGCGGACCGCCGCGCTCGATGCGAACCGCGCCGCGGACGACCTGTCGCCCGAGCAACGAACGGAGTTGGACGAGCTGGCCGCCGCGCAAGACCGCCTGGCCGATCTCGCCCGCAACCTCACCGCCCGCCTGGCGCGGTCCATCGAGGAGCGCGGCGCCGATGAATCGAACGGCACGGAGCCGCGGGGCGCGCAGGACGCGCGGCCGGACGGTCCCGAAACGGAAGCAGGCGAGTCCCGCGGAGGGATCGGAGTTCCGTCCCACGCTCAACCCACAACCTCGATTTGGAGGCGGTACGACGGAGGACTCACTTCGATCTGGACGAGCTACGACGAAGCCGCGCCGCCGGAGGACGCCCCGTCGCTCGACGCGACGATCGGCCGCATGCGGACCGTGCGCGAGCGGCTCGCGCTGCGGGACTCCGGCGGCGAAACGCGCGCCCTCCAACAGCGGATCATCGAGGATCTCGATCGGCTGATCGAGCAAACCGAGTCGCGACGACCCGGCGGAAGCGCGTCCCGCATCCCGATCCCGGTTCCGCAATCCGAGCAAAGTCAGCCGAGCGAACCCACGCCGTCGTTGGCCGGCAGTGATCCCGCGGGAAGCCCCGGCCAGCGCAGCCCCACCGCGGACGAGTCCAAGCCGGGCGTCAGAGAAGACCGGGAAGCGGCTCCCGTCGACCGCCGCATCCTCGACAAAGACGTCTGGGGCCACCTTGCCCCCGACGTCCGGGGGCGGATGCTTTCGGACTACACCGAGAAGTATCTCCCCAAGTACGACGAGGTGGTCCGCAAGTACTTCGAGGCCCTCGCCGAGCAATCCCGCGAAGAGCCGTGACCCGTCATCCGCGCCGACGATCTGCCGCCAGTGGAGTCGAACGCGATCGTAGCGGAATTCGCAAGAATTCCGACGAATCAAGAGTCGATGGCGCATCTCGGAATTCTTGCGAATTCCGCTACGAAGCTCGTCGTGCCGCCATTCGGGTAACGTGTTACTCAGTTGCCTTCCGCGACGTCCTTCAGGCTGGTCAGTTTCAGGCAGCCGAAGGGGTTGTGCATCGGGCTGCCGACGCCGAACCGGTCGCTGGATGTCGCCGCGGCCCGGAACCGCGGGCCGTGTTCGTCGCCCAGCAGATGGCCGTCGCCGATCGGCTGGTCTTCGTGGCAGATGTACCGCACGACGTCGATGATCGATTCATCGTCGAGTTCGAAGCGCGGCATGAGGATGTCCGGGAACCCCATCACGTGCATGCCCATCGTGCGGATCTCGCGTTCGCCGGCGACGATGGAGACGAACGCGAAGCTGACCGCGTCGGGGCTGCCGTCGTCGGTCATCTCGATCCAATGTCCGCCGCCGTGCGCCAGGCCGCTGTTGTCGATGAACACGCCGGCGCCCCCCGCGCGGACGACGGCCGCGGCGGCGCGCATCATCGCCCGGGCCGCCTCCATCGAACCGCCCGGACCGCTCAGCCCGATATTCACGGTGTAGCGGCCCACGATCGCCCGTTCGTCCGCGGTCGCGGGCCGCCGGCACGACGACTCGAAGATCTCCGCGAACTGATCGTCCGGCGGCATGGGGATGAATTCGACTTCGGCTCCGTCCGGCGGAAACAGCGCTTCGGGTGTCAGCCGAAACCCGTCCGGCAGACGCTCCAGGAGTTCTCCGGGATGCGCCCAGGCGCCGGGAATGCGAAACGTGGTTCGGACGGGAGGGTTCGTCGCGCTCATGGATGTCGCGTTTCCGTTCGAAGCAGTGGCCGGGCCGCGGCGATCACGGTGCGATTCGCGTGGGAGAAGCTTCGCGGTCCGACTCGCTCGCGGCCGCGATTCGTTCGAGCAGCGCCGCGATCGGCCGCAAGAACTCGATCACCGACAGGTCGTTGTGTCCCCGTGAAGGCAGTTCGACGAGCTGCTTCTCGATGCCGTTCGCCGATCGGGGCGGGGCCGCCTCGAACAGGCGGCGGCCGAACTCGATCGGCACGATGTCGTCGAGCGCGCCGTGAATGCTCAGCACCGGGCAGGTCACCCGCCGGATGTGCGCGGCCGAATCGTAACGGTCCACCAGCAGCAGTCCGACCGGGATGATCGGCAGATGATGCGCCCCGACTTCGGCCAGCGACGAGAAAGTTCCCTTGAGGACGAGCGCCCCCGGGCAAACGCCCTCCGCGCACAGTTCCGAGGCGAGCCGCGTCGCCACGCCCCCGCCGAGCGATTCACCGTAGATCAGGATCCGCTCGGGAGACACGCCGCGGGCGACGGCGTAGTTCCACGACGTGCGGGCGTCGGCGACGAGGCTGGCTTCCGTCGGCGAGCCGGGATTGTCGCCGTAGCCCCGGAAGTCGAACAGCAAGACGTGCATTCCGAGCCGGCGGAAGTCGCCGCAGTCGGTGGCCCGCAGCCGGCGGTTCCCCGCGTTCCCGTGCAGATAGAGGACGACCCAGCTTCCGTCGGCGAGCAGCGCGTCGCATTCGGCGTGATCGGCGGCGGTGCGGCCATCGGGCAGAAAGTGCCAGCCCCGCAACTCGAGATCGTCGTGCGTGGCGAAGGCCACGTCGTGAACGTGTCCCGCGGGCAACCCGGACTGCGCGGCGACGATCCGCTTTTCCCGGTGCGGGTGATAGATCAGCCAGCGTTGCAGCAAACCGAGCATGACGAGAAACAGCACCGGCCAGACGAGAATCCGCGTGCCGATCCACTTCAGAAACCCGCCGGCCGACCGCGGAACCATCGGCACGACGAACCGCCAGGCGGAGCGCCGCGGCGAACGTTTCGGCGGAACCGTCGTCGCATCATCGGTCGGGGTGACGGGAGACGTACCGTGCATGATCTTCGCCGATTCGCACGTGCGATGCCATTTGTGTCCGTCTATGGTACTCGGCGCGTCGGCATCGGGCAATCACCCGGATTTCCATTCCGTCTCGAATGGATCACTCAGTAGTTCCAAGTTCCGAAGTTCCGAGTTCCATTCCGCCACGAACCTGCCGGAGATTTCTCCGACATATCGGAACTTCAGTTGTTCCCAAGATTCGGCCATCGCGGCGTCGGGAGCGCGAGTGCTTACGCTGAAAGCGTCGAATGTCAAAGCCCAGGGTCGCTCGCGGAGCGAGCGCACCCTGGGTCACACGAACGCCTCACCGAGTCGACCCTGAAAGGGTCGCACACCCGCGGAACGTTGAAACGTCCATGAGATTCTCCGGTCCCCGCTCCTGTCGAACCCTTGCAGGGTTCCCGCGCTCGTCGCGTTGGAGACCCAGGGTGCGCCCGCTGCGCGGCCGACCCTGGGCTGTGTCGTTCAACCCCTGCGGGTTATATGCAATTCCGTCGACGTGCTTCTGATCGGGTAACTTGGAACTCGGAACTCGGAACTCGGAACTTGGAACTTGGAACTTGGAACTTGGAACTTGGAACTTGGAACTTGGAACTCGGAACTCGGAACTCGGTACTCCTGTCACTCCACCAGGAACACGTCCATCGCCGGGGGAAGCAGGTCGGTCGGCGCGAGCCGGCAGGCGAGCACGTTCACGCACCGCAGCGTTCCCACGACGAACCGCGCGTCGTAGGTTCCGTTGAGCGCCAGAATCACGTGCCCCCACTTCGAGTAGACCGTTCCCGAGAAACTGTTCTGACCGAGCAGTCCCCCCAGAAGCTGCTCCGACGCGATGACCATCGGCTTCCGCAGCGTCCGCCGCTGGTAGATCAGCAGGCCGTGAAAGGGGCTGCCGGGGTCGTTCAATCCCGACAGGCGGTTCCCGAGCACCGCCGCGTTGATGAGGACCGACGGCAACAGCGTGAGCACTTCGGGCGCCGGGGGAGCCGTTTCCCCGTCGCTCGAGTCCGGCCCGCCGCCGACCGCGGAGTAGGCCGCGGTGTCGGTGATGTAGAACATCACGCCGTCGGCGACGACCGGTCCCGCGAGCAGGTTCAGCGCGATGCCGGTCAGCGGGTGCGCCCCGCGGATGATGTAGACTCCCGGCCGAAATGTGACCGGCCCGGTGACGACCTGGATCCAGTCGTACACGCCCGGCTCGAGGACGACGGGCGGGAAGAGGATCGGAATGTTGATGACGGTCACGCCGCCGTAGTACTGATTCCTCACGTTCGCCGGATCGACGCCGACGGTGGGGGCGGGGAGATCGGCGTACGGGTCCGGCACGGGAAGCCGTCCCGCCTGCAGCGGGCTGCTTTCGCCGGGAATCGTACTGGCGTAGTAGTCCGGATCGTCCACTCCTCCCACGACGCGGATGTCGGTCGCGCGCAGCCGCGTCAAGGGAAGCAGCGGCATGCACCGCACCGCGTGTTCGAGCAATTGCGATTCACCGATCGGGTTGCCGTCTTCGTCGACGCCTCCCCAGGTGTTGTTCACGAGCACCGCCCCGTCGACTTGCACGGTCCCCAGCCCGAGGACTTCGAAACCGCCCAGCAACCCCGGCAGGACGAGCGGGATCGGCAGCGTGATCGTCAGCGGCGCCAGCGAAATCTCCGGCGGGTTGGGGTCGAGCACGACGACGGCCGCCCCCACCGTCGCCGGTTCGTAGCCGGCGGTCGCCCGCGTGACGACGTTCGAGCTGTCGTCGCTCCCCAGCACCTGCATGAAGGCGGTCTTGACCGACGTGTCGATCTCGACCTGCACGTAGCCGGACAGTCCCGCGTGGTCGCCGAGGATCGGCGGAACGTGCACCGCGACGTTCGCGCTTCCCAGGCCGTTGTGCGTCTTCACCAGCTCGGTCGCGGCGGCGACGGCTTCCGCGGGGGAGCCGCCCGAAGCCAGCGTTCGCGCGGCGGCGGCAGCGGCGGCATCGGCCACTTGCTGCGTGCTCCGCCGTTCGGCGAACAGCATTCCGCCGTCGATCACCAGCCCCAACATGCCGAACAGCATCGGCAAGGCGACGGCGAACAGGACGAGGATCTTCCCGCCGCGCGCGCGGCGAAGTTGCGAAATGAAAGAGGCGCGGTTCATGGTCGTGGGTAGTGGATAGTGGGTAGTGGATAGTGGGTAGTGGGT
>JBBDNT010000305.1:0-11388 GCA_040877445.1 Planctomycetaceae bacterium | reverse complement strand
CCGCCGGATTGCCAATCCATCCTACGGAAAACCCACAAGATCAAGCTTGAAGGCGGAGTACCGGCCGCGGTGAAGTAAGACGGTTGCGGAAGCGTGATCACTGCCTACCCGGTGGACCGCCGATGAAACATTCGTATCTGGAAGTCACCTTTCGAAAGGGAAAGCCGCTCGCCGCCTACTACTATCTTCCCCGGCGGGCCGAGGAAACGAGCGTGCGAACCCAGCGTTTCGACGGCGGATTCGTCGTGGACTACGCAAGCGACGGGTGTGCCATCGGAATCGAAATCCTCTCGCCTGGGCAGTTCGACATCGCGCAATGGAATCGCGTTCTGGAGTCCCTCGGACAAGAACCGATTCCGCGAGAGGACTTGGCGCCGCTGGTGGCCGCGTAGGTTCACGTGCGCGACGTGTCACTGCGCCGCAGGCCGTGGCACGCTCGTAGTGACCGGCTTCAGCCGGTCCGCCGCGCGGACTCGCTCTCCCATCCTCAAGCGATCTTCCACACCAACGCGGCCTCCTTCCGGCGATCGCGGTGGACGGGCAGTCCGTCTTTCGGGAGAGGCGGCCGCGACGGGAAGCGACCCGGACGCTGCGAGCGTCCGGGTCGCTGGCTGCCGTCTTGCTCGACTGTCGACATCCTCGGAGCCGCCCGGCAAACGGTATGCTTCATCGGCTCATTCGGCTCGCTTGGCAGTGACCGGCTGAAGCCTGTCACTACGAACCTACGAATTCACGAACTCACAGCCGGGGGTTGTCGATTCACCGGCGTCGATGTTACGATGGATCGGTCGATGATGATGCATCCAAGATGATGCATCGATGCGTTTCGGATTCGCTCGCGGTTTGCCGGGCAAGCCGTGAGTCCCGCCTTGAATCCGCATTCCGTTCTTCTCCAGTAGCCGAGTGAGCCTGATGCGACCCATTGGCTTGTCGTGCGGTGCGCTGGTTGCCGCGATGTTTTCCCTGACGATGGCGACCGCCGTCGCGGCCGATTCTCCGGACGCCGCGGAAGCCGTCGATTACGTTCGCGACGTGCGGCCGATCCTGCAAGCTCATTGCATCGATTGCCACGGGGCGGACTACAACGAATCCGGCTTGCGGCTCGATACGGCCGCCCTCGCGAAGCAGGGGGGCGATCGCGGCAAGGGGGTCGTCCCGGGAAAAAGCGGCGACAGCCTGCTGTACCAGGTGCTCGTCGGCAAGGGGAAAGTGCCCCCCATGCCATACGAGATGCCGCGGCTCGACGAAGAGGAGATCGCGGTCATTCGCCGCTGGATCGACGCCGGCGCCCCCGCGCCGGAAGAGCAGATCGCGGCGCGGAAGAGCGATCACTGGTCGTTCCAGCCGATCCGCAACCCGGAGCCGCCCGCAGTCGAAAATGAAAAGTGGGTCCGCAATCCGATCGATCGCTTCATCCTGGCGAAACTCGAGGCGGCGAACATCGCGCCGTCGCCGGAGGCGGACCGCGCGACGCTGATCCGCCGGGTGAGCCTCGATCTGCGGGGCTTGCCGCCGAGCGTCGCCGAGATCGACGAGTTCCTCGCCGACGACCAGCGGGACGGCTACGAGCGAATGGTCGACCGGATGCTGGCGTCGCCGCATTATGGCGAGCGGTGGGGTCGGCACTGGCTCGACCTGGCGCGGTACGGCGACTCGAACGGGTTCACGATCGACAGCGCCCGCCAGATGTGGAAGTATCGCGACTGGGTGATCGACGCCATCAACCGCGATCTGACGTTCGACAAGTTCGCGATCGAGCAACTTGCCGGGGACATGCTCCCGGACCCGACCGCCGAGCAGTTGATCGCCACCGGGTTCCATCGCAACACGCTCTTGAACCAGGAGGGGGGCACGGATCGCGAGCAGTTCCGCGTCGAGACGATCGTCGACCGCGTGAACACGACCGGAACGGTGTTCCTGGGGCTGACGGTGGGCTGCGCGCAGTGTCACACGCACAAGTTCGACCCCATCACGCAGCGCGAGTACTTCCAGTTGTTCGCGATCTTCAACAATTGCAGCGAGCCGCGGCTGCCGATGCCCGACGCCGACCAGGAGCGCCGCCTCGAAGAATTCAAGACGCAAATCGCCGCCGCGACGAAGAAACTCGCCGCGCACGACGAGCAACTGCTGAAGGGGCTGCCCGACTGGGAACGGCGGGTCGCCGGCGTCCAGCCGATCGAATGGAAGACCCCCGAACTCGTCGCCGCGGAAACCGAGAACGAAACGCGTCTGGCCCCGCAGGACGACGGCTCGCTGCTCGCCAAAGGACAAATCCCCGATCAGGACACCTACACCGTCGAGTACGAAACGCCGTTCGAAGAGGTCGCCGCCATTCGGCTGGAAGCGCTCACGCACCAGACGCTTCCCGGCACGGGGCCGGGACTGGCGTTCAACGGCAACTTCATCCTGGGCGAGTTCGAAGTCTTCGCTGCGCCGCTGAACGCGACGGGCGAGGCGGGCGAGAAGCCGCGGTTCGCCTCCGTGAAGTTGGCGCGGGCAGTGGCCGACCACTCGCAGAACGGGCACGACATCTCCCGCGCCATCGACGGCGATCCGGTGAAAGGCTGGGCGATCAACGTGACCGGCGGCAATCTACACGCCGACCGCGTCGCCACGTTCCAGCCGGAACAGCCGATTCGCCACACCGGCGGCATGCGGTTGCGAATCGTCCTTCGCAACGGGGCCAAGAAGTACGCGGTGGGCCGGTTCCGCGTGAGCCTCACCGCGACCGACGTCCCCGCGATCGAAATTCCCCCGAACGTGCGCGACCTCGTCGCCCTTTCGGCCGAGAAACGCGACAAGAAGCAACAGGACGAACTCGCCGCCGCGTTTCTCGAACGCGACGCCACGCGCCGCGAACTGGCGGCCGAACTGAAGCGGTTGCAGACCGAGCGCGACAATTACCAGCGACAGTCGGTGACGACGGTGCTCATCATGCGGGAAGACACGCCCCGCGACTCTCACGTGCACATCCGCGGCGACTTCCTCAACAAGGGGGACAAGGTCGAGCCGAACGTGCCCGCGGTGCTGCCCGGCTTTCCGGCCGAGATCGAGAAGCCGGATCGCCTCGAACTCGCCCGCTGGTTGTTCGCCCCGGAGAATCCGCTCACCGCGCGCGTCACCGTGAATCGCTTCTGGCAACGGTTCTTCGGCGCGGGACTGGTCGCGACCGAGAACGACTTCGGCACGCAGGGAGAGAAGCCCACGCATCCCGAACTGCTCGACTGGCTCGCCTTCCGCTTCCGCGACGGCGGCTGGAGCATGAAGCGGATGCACCGATTGATCGTCACGTCGGCGACGTATCGCCAGTCGTCGCGGCATCGGTCCGATCTCGACAAGGCCGATCCGCGGAACAAACTGCTCGCCCGGCAGGAGCGAATGCGGCTGGAAGCGGAGATCGTCCGCGACGCGGCGCTCGCCGCCAGCGGATTGTTCGAGCCGAAGATCGGCGGGCCGAGCGTCTTCCCGCCGCATCCCGGCGGATTGGACAAGTTCACGCAGAACTCGAAGAACTGGAGGGCCGACACCGACGAGAACCGCTATCGCCGCGGCATGTACACGTTCTTCTGGCGGACGAGTCCGCACCCGTTCCTGATGACGTTCGACGCGCCGGACGGGAACGTGAGCTGCACCCGTCGCGAACGCTCGAACACGCCGCTGCAAGCGCTCACGCTGGCCAACGACCAGGCGTTCGTGGAGTTCGCGCAGGCGCTGGCCGGGCGGATCATGGCGATGCCGGAAAGCGACCCGGCCACACGATTGCAACAGGCGTTCCGCTCGTGCATGGCGCGCTGGCCGAGCGAGCGCGAGCTGTCGCTGCTGATCGATTATCACGACCGGCAGAAACAGGCCTTCGCCGACCGGCCGGAACGGGCCAAGGAGTTCGCCCCGGCGAAGCGGCCGGAAGGGGTCGCGGTGGAAGAGGCCGCCGCCTGGACCGCGACGGCGCGGGTCTTGTTGAACCTGGACGAGTTCATCACGCGGGAGTGACGATGATGAGGAGGACGGGTGGCAGTACCTGGCTCGAGCGACGCGCGGTTATACTACAGGTGCGCGTATCAGCGCTGCCTGGAAGCCGAATTCCTGCTGAATGGCGGCTATACGACCGGTGCGGGCTACCTTGCCGGTTATGGAATCGAATGCATTCTGAAGTCGCTGATCATCGAGTCCACCACGGCGAGGGAGCGGGGCGAGGTGCTGCGGTCGTTTCGAGGAAACCGGGCGCATGATTTCGAATGGCTGCGTGAGGTGTACTTCGAGCAGGGAGGCGCGCGATTGACTCGGGACATGATCGTTGCGTTCAACTGGGCGAGTCTGTGGTCCACTGACCTCCGATATTCGCCGCGTCCTTTAGTCCCGGAGGACGCGAAGTCGTTCCTTGGTGCGGCCCGATCGATCCTTGTGTGGGCGGACGGGAGATTGTGATGGCGATCAACATTTTTCGCGGCACGTCCGACGAAACCATCGACCGCCTCATCGAGGCCTTCGAGAAGTACCAGCACGATCATCCCCGTGCCGAGATCGATCTCTACCGGCACAGCCGGTTTTCGGTCCGCGTTCGGCTTGTCGACCCGGATTTTACCGGACACAACCTGTCGGAACGCAGTCGCATCGCGTGGGGCTATCTCGACGAAGTCCCGGATGACGACGTAGGGGACATTAGCCAGTTCCTGATGTTGGCTCCCGAGGAAAAGGAAAAGTCATACGGCAGCATGGAGTTCGAAGATCCGATCCCATCCGAGTTCTCGCCTTCGGTCCCCGATTCTCCCGCGCGCTGAGGTCCCTCGGTCGCATGCCGACTGCGTTCACCCGACGAGGCAATCCATGACGTTTCCCCTCGATCCCGAACAACTCGTCCTCCGCGAAACCACCCGCCGGCACTTCTTCCGCGATTGCCAGGTGGGCCTCGGCTCGATCGCGCTCGCCTCGTTGATGGGCCGGTTGCCCGCCGCGCGGGCCGCTTCCGCCGACGACGAACGGATCACCAATCCGCTCGCGGCGCGCCAGGGGCACCATCCCCCCCGCGCGAAAAACGTCATCTTCCTGTTCATGGCGGGGGGGCCGAGCCATCTCGAACTGTTCGACTACAAGCCCAAGCTCCAGGAACTCGACGGGGAGCAGGTCCCCAAGTCGTTCGTCGAGAACAAGCGGTTCGCGTTCATCCCCAAGGACGCGCCGCTGCTCGGGACGACGAAGAAATTTCGCCGCCACGGCGAATGCGGCGCCGAGATCTCCGAATTGCTGCCGCACCTCGGCTCGATCGCCGACGACATCGCCATCGTCCGCAGCATGCGCACCGAAGTGTTCAATCACGGTCCCGCCAAGCTGTTCCTCAACACCGGAGCGCCGCAGTTCATGGGGCGGCCCAGCATGGGGGCGTGGGTGACTTACGGCATCGGCAGCGAAGCCAACGATCTCCCCGGCTTCGTCGTGCTCCAGTCCGGGCCGCGCGGACCGCGCGGCGGCGCCGCGCCCTGGGCGAGCGGGTTGCTTCCCCCCACTTACCAGGGCCTCCCCTTCCTTACCGGGACCGACCCGATCCTCAATCTCGCCAACCCGCGGGGAATCGACCGGTCGCGGCAGGGAGAGTTCGTCGAAACCGTCGCGGCCCTCAACCAGGCCCGGTACGAATCGACGCTCGATCCCGAAATCCGCACCCGCATCGCCGCCTACGAGATGGCATACCGCATGCAGTCGAGCGCGCCCGAACTGATGGACCTGACCGGCGAAACGAAGGCCACACTCGATCTGTACGGCATCGACGACCCTCGCCAGCACTCCTACGCCCGCAACTGCCTGCTCGCCCGGCGGCTCGTCGAGAAGGGAACCCGCTTCGTCCAACTGTACCACACCGACTGGGACGATCACGGCAATCCGGATATGAACATCGATGCTCCGCTCGCCAAGCGGTGCCGCGAGATCGACCAGTCCACCGCCGGCCTGATTCGCGATCTCAAGCAGCGCGGACTGCTCGACGACACGCTTGTCGTGTGGGGCGGCGAGTTCGGCCGCACGCCGCAAAGTGAAGCCCGCCGCAAGGAACTTCCCGGCCGCGACCATCACATCGACGCGTTCAGCATGTTCCTCGCCGGCGGCGGCATCCAGGGAGGCGCGCAGGTCGGCAAGTCCGACGAACTCGGCTTCTACGTGGCGGAGGATCCGGTCCACGTTCACGACCTGCACGCCACGATGCTGCATCTCTTGGGGATCGACCACTTGCGGCTCACGCACCGCTTCCAGGGTCGCGACTTCCGCCTCACCGATGTGGCCGGAAACGTGGTCGAAAAGCTCCTCGCGTGACGTCATGCTTGCGGTTTCGCGCAGGCTTTTCGGCTTCGACTCTCAACCTTCGACTCTCAAACTTCGACTCTCGGCATCTCGATGAAATCCTTCTTCGCCGCTGATTGGCGCGACAAGTCCGACCGCATCGACGTCACCAATCCCTTCGACGGGGCGACAATCGACACCGTGCCGCGCGGCACCGCCGCCGATGTGGACCGGGCGCTCGGCACGCTCGTCCGCGGGGCGGAGATCATGCGGAAGATGCCCGCGCTCGAGCGCTCGCAGATCCTCCGCCGGGCCGCCGGCATCATGGCGAACCGCCGCGAAGAACTCGGCCGCACGATCAGTTCCGAAGAGGGGAAGATCCTCGCGGAGGGACTGTTCGAGGTCGATCGCGCGCTCGACACGCTCGATCTCTCCGCCGACGAGGCCCGCCGCCTCACCGGCGAGTGCGTCCCGCTCGACGCTGCCCCCGGCGGGGCGGGGCGGGTGGGCTTCACGCTTCGCGTGCCGTGCGGCATCGTCGCGGCGATCACGCCGTTCAACTTCCCGCTGATGCTCGTGTGCCACAAGGTCGGCCCGGCGATCGCGGGGGGGAACGCGGTCATCATCAAGCCGGCGAGCGACACGCCGCTGTCGGCATTGAAGCTGGTCGAAATCCTCCTCGAAGCGGGGCTGCCTGCGGAGGCGATCGCCTGCGTCACCGGTCCCGGCGGCGAACTCGGCAAGGCGATCTGCGGCGACGGCCGCGTCCGCAAGATCAGCTTCACCGGCAGCTACGAGATCGGCGAGACGATCTGCAAGATGGCCGGCATGAAGCGCGTCACGATGGAGCTGGGCAGCAACAGCCCGGTGATCATCATGGACGACGCCGACCTCGACAAGGCGGCCGACGCCATCGCCAAGACCGGCTACGCCAACGCCGGCCAGGCCTGCATCTCGGCACAGCGAATTCTGACGGCGGGAAAGGTCCGCGGTGACTTTCTCGACGCACTGCGCCCCCGCGTCGCGGCGCTCTCCGTGGGCAATCAACTGAGCGAGGGAACCAAGGTCGGCCCGCTCGTCCGCGAGGCCGATGCCCAGCGCGTCGCCGAGTGGATCGAGGAAGCGGTCGCCGGCGGCGCGAAACTCGTCGTCGGAGGGAAGCGCGAGGGCGCGCTCTATTCGCCGGCGATTCTCGACGACGTCGACCCCGAGATGCGCGTCAGCCGCGACGAACTCTTCGGCCCGGCGGTGGCGATCACGCCGTTCTCCGACATCGACGAAGCGATCCGCCTCGCCAATTCGACGAAGTACGGCCTCGCGGCGGGGATCTTCACGCAGGACGTGGACCGCGCCTTCAAGTTCGCCCGCGAGGTCGACTCGGGGAACCTCAACATCAACTGGAGCTCGCAATGGCGAGCCGACCTGATGCCCTACGGCGGCCTGAAAGACAGCGGCCTCGGCAAGGAAGGCCCGCGGTACGCGATCCGCGAGATGACGGAAGAGAAGATGGTGGTGTTTCACGTGGCGGAGTGAACTCCGTGGTGCATGTCGAATACGGGGGCTCGATCACTTCGAAGGGGCGAGACCGATGGCGTATCTGATTTCCGCGCACATCGTTCGCGAGCGGTCGAACTTCGATCGGCTCTCCGAACTTCCCGCCTCCATCGGGCATCGTGTTTATCATCATCGCGTCGCCAAGGTCTGGATCATCGACGCTTTCCGCGCGTCGCGTCAGCCCGAGTATCCGTTCCAAAGCACATTTTCCACGGTCGATGTTCCGTTGGAACTCCCCGCCGAACTCGCGGATCTCGAGCGCGTTTACTCGCACCTCGACGATCTCGGCAGTTCGAACTCGTTCAAGAAATCGTACATCAACTTTGCGCTCCTCCTGAACCGTTTGCTGGCGACCCCGATCCTGTCGTGCGTGTCCGACGACGATGAATTGGACTTCGCCTGTGTCGTTGCCGATGGTTCGCTCGTGCGGCTCAAGTGCCGGTGCGGTGACTTGCTCATCACCTATGCTGACGGGAAAACGAGCATTCAGCCCTTGCTTCCGGAGTTCGACGATGACGAGGAGTTGTCGGCCGATCCGACGGAATTGCGAGGCGCGCTGCCGGGCGTCGAGGTTGCTGATCGCCCGATGTCCTGGGAATCCCGGCTTCACGCGATCGCGATCAAGGAATGGCGGCGATTCAACGGAACGGAGACGACCATCCTGGGCCTCGGGAGTTTCGACCCGCCGGAGGATGAATCGGACTGGCAACTCGTCGGCAGTTCCTGAGACTCGATCCAGGATCGCGGCATTCGAACGTCGTGCGAACCCTCGGAGACGTGAAGCGCGAACTCGGCCTTTCGTGCGAATGAAGTCACCCGGCCCACTTGGAACGGAAACGATGCGTTTCGCAAGTCTCTCGCTCGGATGCATCCTCGCGTTGGCGATCATCGCCGGTTGCGAACGTGGTCCGCTCCGGTTCAAGGTCGTCGTGGAGATGGACGCTGATCCAACGACGATCGATCTCGAAATCGCGGAGCCGATGATCACGGACTTGCGGTCCCTCCCGGAACTGCGGGACGTGCAGGCGCACAGTTTCGAAGGTCGGGTGGAAGTCTACGCGGTCTTCGATCCTCCGCCGAGCGATTCGAAGTTCGGGGAGAACGTCGAGAAGCGGCTTCAAGCGGGCGCCGGACTGCCCATCGAAGCCGGAGCGCCGGACGTGCATCTGCTGCTCCCTTCGGACGTGATCCAGGCCCGATCCACCCGGTATTTCCCGACCTTGCGCGTGACGCTGCGACGCGAGCGGATCGTCCAACTGGGAGTACCGGTCGCAGACGTCGAGGAGCAATTCGATCTGCTGACACGCCCGGTCTTCGATAAGATTCAGGAGGAAGGACTGAAAGCTGCGGTTGACGATGTCAAAGAGCTTCAGAAGGCGCCGATTCGCGTCGGCGATCACGTGATTCCGGCGGAACACCTGGCGGAGTTCCAACTCGTGACGCGCCCGATCTGCGTCGTTCGCACCCAGGACGGGATCGAACCGAGCACGGACCGATGAAGGCGCACCCTTGACGCAACGGCTTCGGATTGCCGCGCAAACGTCGCTGAGACTACACTTCAAGCAGCTGGAATCGCGCGGCTTCGGTTTGGTAAAGCGCGGATTCTCCAGTCGAGACGGGGTGATGGCGAGAAAGCGCGATATTCGCCAGATCGAGGCCGTCGCGCGCGAGTTCGACATGACCCCCGACGAGCGTCGCGAGTTCGGCGATTTCATCGAGGGCTGCAAGCATTCCGGCGAGCGAGGTTCGGAACCAGGCGGGGATTTCAGTTATGGCGAGCTTCGCGAGAAGGTCGCCGACTTTCGTGACGAGCGTTCATGAATCTCAACGTCATCGACTTGAAGGCTTCCCACGCGTCGGCCCGCGACGACCTCTCGGGTCTGCAAGCGTATCTGGCGCAGTTGATCGGCCAGCCGTTTCGATTCATGCGCGTGTCCTACGGCGACGAATTGACGCTGCACCTCGGCGACTTGCGGCCGGGACGATCCCCGAAGCGGTCGCACGCGCTTTATGGCGCTTGCATCATCGGATTACGCGCCTCTTCCTGGATCCTCAAGTCGGGAACAGGCGCGCTGATGGTCAGTTCCGACGAATCGGACTCCTCCGCCTTCGCGAAGACGATCGACAACGAGGAACTCGAAACCGGCCGATTCATTGCGCCGGACAGTCCGGTGTTCGAGGCGACTCCGTTCGTCGTCGCGCCGGTCGAGGCGATCGCGCTCCGGCTGCGATTCGCCGACGGAAGCGAATTGGAAGTCATTCCCGGCCCCCCGGAAGTCGACGAGCCGGGGGACGAGGCGTTGCCGGAGATCGGTGACTGGGAGTTGCTGTCGCCAGCCGGCCTCCTCACCGCCGGCCCGCGGCTTCGATGGTCCTTCGAGCCCGCGGGCGGTTCGTCGGACCCGCCCGACGATCAGCGCGCCGCCGGAAGGAAACGCCCGCGTTCGCCGCGGCGTTCCGACAAGAAGCGCCGACGACGATGAAACGCCGTATTTCAGATCACGCCCGGCGCGTGGAACGGCGTCGCCATGGATTCCTGCCGCCGGCCCGGATCGCGGACGCCTACCGCACCACGAAGTTCACCAATCGCCCCGGAACCACGATCGCCTTGATGACCTGCTTCCCTTCCAGTTGCCTGGCGATCGTCTCGTCGGCGCGGGCGGCTTGTTCGATCGTCGCCTGGTCGGCGTCGGTGGAGACTTTCACCTTGCCGCGGAGCTTGCCGTTCACCTGCACCGGGACTTCGATCTCGTTCTCGACGAGGAGCGCGGGATCGTATTCGGGCCACGGCTCGTAGGCGAGCGTCTGGTCGTGGCCGAGCAGGCTCCACAGTTCTTCGGCGAGGTGCGGGGCGAACGGGCTGAGCAACAGCGTGAACGGCTCGAGAATCGATCGCGGGCGCACCTCTTGCCGGGTCAGCTCGTTGGTGAATTCCATCATCCGGCTGATGGCCGTGTTGAAGGAAAGCTTCTCGATGTCGTCGGTGACCGCCTTGATCGTGCGGTGCAGAATGCGCAGTTGCTCGTCGGTGGCGGTCGCTTCCCGCACGGCGGCGTCGAGTCGCACGTCGTCGGCGCGCTCGTCGACGAACATCCGCCACACGCGGCCGAGGAAGCGATACACGCCTTCCACGCCGCTCATGCTCCAGGGCTTCACCTGCTCGAGGGGGCCCATGAACATTTCATAGAGACGCAGCGCGTCGGCGCTGTAAGTCTCCACGACCTCGTCCGGGTTGACCACGTTGCCGCGCGCCTTGGACATCTTGAAGGCCCGGCTTTCGACGACGATTTCCGGCCGCTCCTTGAGGACGAACGAGTCCCCCTGCTTTTCGACGGCGTCCGCTTCCAGCGAGACGGCCGCGACCGCGCGGCGCGAGGGCTTGTGAATTCTCGCCGGCTCGCCCGCTTCGACGTTCCCGTCGGCGACTTCGCGGGCCGAGACCCACTCGCCCGCTTCGTCCCGGTAGCCGGTGAGTTCCGCCTCGCCGAGAATCATCCCCTGGTTGACGAGTTTCCGGAACGGCTCCGGCGTCGAGACGTGGCCGCGGTCGAACAGCACCTTGTGCCA
>JBBDNT010000304.1:2929-11485 GCA_040877445.1 Planctomycetaceae bacterium | reverse complement strand
ATCGAACAGCAGCCGGGCGAAGGTCTCGATCCGCAATCCTCCTCCGCCGTGCTGGGCCATCGACTCGATCGTCACCACGACGATGGGAGCCGCCTTGTCGGTCAGCAGACGATCGGCGATCTGTTTGATCTGCTGCTCGTCGGCGTCGTCGATCAGGTTTGCCGTGTCGAGCACGAACTCGCGATCGCCCGGACGCTCGAGATCGATCTGCTCGGCAAGCTGTGCGTGCACGGTCGCCGGTAGCAGCATCGGAGAGAGAAGGAACAGCAGGCAGGCCAGAGCGCGAGGCAAAATCATTCCCATGATCCTATTCCAGTCATCCGGCTCGAAATCGGTTTGCACCGCGCATCGTGTAACGCACTCGGAACGGCGTCGGATCACGCCCGATTCGGAACACGCCAGCCGGGATGCGTTCCGGCTTGGCCCGCCAACCGTCCGTCCGATCGGGCTGCACAATCAAAACCCGTCTTCCAAATACTCGGCGACGCGGTCGAGGATCTCCGTCGCTTGGTTCTCGTCGATCATTTCCAAGATCATGTGAGCTGCGACGTAGCACAGGGCGAACGCCAGCTTCGGTTCGGAATGCAGTGGGCCGGCCGCCGACGCGCCCTCACTGGTGTTTGCGACGTAGTTCATCAGCGCCCCTTCCACGACCTTCTTCTGGAGTTTTTCGTCCTTGGCGTCGAGTCCCCGGAACTTCATGACGACGTGCGGGGCCAGGTGGAACAGTTCCGTGTCGCCGAAGGGCGTGCCGATCATCGAGCCGAAGGGAATCGATTCCGCGGCCTCTTCCCACGCCTCTTCGATCTCGTCGAGCCACGCGTCGAGCGTCCTCGGCAAGGGCCGCTGCCTTTCAACTCTTGAAGCAGCACGCCGACCACGCGGCGATGGATGGCGCATCGATCGATGGTGCTGCATCTCCACCGTGACTCGCTTCAGCTTGTCGAACGTCGCATCCCACACCGGCAGCTTCCGGCTTTCGACGATCTCGATTCCCAATTGTTCGAGGTGTGGAAGCAACTCGGTCCAGACGGGATCGGGACGCAGCCGGATCGTCGCGGGACGATATGGTTCGACGTCGGACAACGGCTGTTGCATCGCATCGGCCAGCAACCCGGCGAGGTCGTTCACGTCCGGCGGGTCATCGAGAATCCGATCGGCGAGAACGATGCCGCACTCCGTTTCGACCACCATGATCAGCCAGCGCGTCCCTTGGGCACGAAATCCCGCCTCCCACGCGAACTCCTCCTGTGGAAGTTCCCGCAGCCGGCTTTCCACGAACCGCGAGCTATTGCCGAGCTTCAGGCTGCTCGACTTCTCGCTGGGGCGAGATTTCGGCGCGGATGCCCGCCTGGGATTCGACTTCGATGGTTCGCGGCGTTTTCGTGTCATCAGTCTCTCCGGTCGGGCAGTCCCTCGCGCATCGCCCGAGTCGCTTCCTGCGCGTCGAACGCTTCGGGATCGAAGGGACCGCTCCATTCCTGGAATTCTTCGTGCTGCTCGTGCTCCGGGTCGGCGATCGCTTCGAGAAATTCTTCGTAACCCCACGGCCCGCCGATGTCTTCCGGCGGACAGGCGCGTTCGCCCTCGACGCACACCGGCAGCGGCTTTCCGTCCTCGGAAGGACGGGTTCCCTCGAACACGATCTCGTGCGTCCAACTGTCGCCGAAATCGTACACGTAAATGAACCGCAACTTCTTGCGCCCCGAGGGAACGAGCCGGCTCAGCTTGGTCGTCGTGGAGTCTTCGCACTCGAATTCGTCGAAGTCCTCCTCCATCAGATTAGGATCGCAGTACCACATGCCGCCGATCTCGAACCGGTGCAGGTGCGAGTTGGTCCACCCCATCGCCGTCTGGATGAATTCGTGCAACTCGTTGAGCGTGCAATCCGGCACGCCAATCCGCCGCCAGATGGGCGGATCGATGTCGAGCAACGTGATCATCAACTGGAACAGCGGCTTGGCGTTCTGCGGGCTGGCCATGATCCGAACTGCGGCTATTGGTGGGTGAGACAGGCTGCAACGATCGAAATTGCGAGGAGTTTCGCGGCGGGGGGATCTGCCTCATCGCGTTACGATGATGACTCCGGCCCCGCGGTGCCGGGATCGTACCACACGTGAATCCCGACCGTCGTCCCCTCCGCCACGATCGGCAGCGTCGCCCACACCACCAGCGACGGATTCGCCTCCAGCCAGTTCGTCAGCGTGCGACTCAGCAGATGCGGGAGTTGCTGGGGCGTCGGCGAAATCGTCCCGGCTTGAAAGAACACCCAACCCGGCTCCATGCGGTGGAGCGAGATCGAGAAATCCCTCGGCCCACCGCGCGAGCCGAACCACGCTCCATTTCGCGGCCGGAGGAACAGCTACTCCCTCTCGACGTTCCGCCGCCACTGCTTCCATTCGGCTTTCAGACGCTCGACGATCTGCGGGTGTTCCTCCGCCAGATTCCGCTTCTCGCCGAGGTCGTTTTCCAGGTCGAACAACTGGAACGGCTCCTCCGGCGCGGTGCGGAGCAACTTCCACCGTCCCTGCCGCATCGCCGCGTAGCTTCGGTATTCGAAGAACAAGGCCTCGTGCGGCGACGATGCTTCACCCGCCAGGGCCGCGGTCGGGTTTCGACCGTCGATCGTGCGGTTATCCGGCAGCTTCCCGCCGGCGACATGGGCGATCATCGGGAAGAAGTCGCAACTGAGCAGCGGCTCGTCGCAGTCGCGGCCGGCCGGGAGCACGCCGGGATGGCGGACGATGCACGGCACGCGGATGCCCCCTTCGAACAGCGTGATGCCGCCGTTGCGCAGCGGCCCGTTGCTCGCCGCACCCCGCCCGCGGTCGCGGAGCATGAAGGCCCCGTTGTCGGAGACGAAGATCACCAGCGTCTTCTCGGCCAGTCCGGTCTCGTCGAGCGTGTCGAGCACCCGGCCGATCGCCGCATCGAGCGCGGTGACCACGGCGAAGTACCGCTTCCGCTCGTCGTCCGTGGCCGGATCGTAGCCGTAGGCGCGGAAGGCGGAATCGGGCGCCTGCCAGATCGTCGGCTGTCCTTCCTTTTTGTTCCGCGCGTCGGGAAAGTGCGGCGCATTGAACGGCAGATAGACGAAGAACGGTACCTGCGCCTGCTCGCGGATGAAGCGGCAGGCGGCGTCGGCGAACAGGTCGGTGCTGTAGCCGTCGACGCGGACCGGCTCGGTCCCGCGGTGCATGTCGAGCCGCCCGTTGTAGAGGTGCGTGTAGTAATCCATGTTCCCCGAGGCGTGCCCGAAGAACTCGTCGAAGCCCCGCTCGGTCGGCCGGCTTCCCTCGGCGAACCCGATGTTCCACTTGCCGAAGCAGGCGGTCCGATAGCCCGCCGGCTTCAACACCTGCGGCAGCAGAACTTCCCGCTGACCGAGACCCACGCCGTAGTTCCCACCCAGCCCGGAAAGCTGATCGGTCAGCCCGTGCCGCTGCGGATATCTCCCGGTCAGCAGGCAGGCCCGCGAGACGGTGCAGGTCGGCGAGGCGCTGTAGAAGCTCGTGCAACGGACCCCCTGTTCGGCCAGCCGGTCCAGCCGCGGCGTCTTGATCTTCTCGTTGCCGTAACAGCCGAGATCTCCGTATCCGAGATTGTCGGCGGTGATCAACAGCACGTTCGGCCGCCGGTCGTCGCGGTCGTCCGCGTCGGCCGTGGTGAACCAGCCGACGACCAGCAGAACGCAGCAGTGAAGGATCGATGCGGAACGCATGAGTTCCTTTCGGCTCGGGGCCGGTGTGCGAAGGGGCGTCGGCAAGGGCTCCCGGCGTCCACCTTCGCGATTCGGAGAGCCGCTTTTCATTCGATGGTCGCGGTCGCCTCCGCCGCGTAGCCGAGCTTCACCTTGGCCACGCGCATGTTGACCGTGTCGGCGACGTAGGCGTGCGTGTCGGAGACGGCGACGTAGGTCGGCCAGGCGAGAGGCACGCCGGGGAGGGGAATCTTCGAGTCCGGGCCGGCCGAGTCCCGGTTGCCGTACCGGCCGAATGTCGTGATCGGGTTGTTGTTCGTGTCGACGATCTCGACGCGGAAGCGGCCCAGGTTGGGATAGAAGACGCGGCCGAACGGATCGACGGCGAACCCGGCCCCTTCGCACATGCAGGTCGGCGTGCCCGTGCTGTATGTCTCCGAGTAAGGGGCGAACCCGAAGCGGACCCATTCGGCGTTCTGAACCTCGCCTTCACGATTGGTCCGCCAGCCGTCGTGGAAGCGGAACGGCTGCTTCGGCGCGGCGAGCAGTTCGTCCGAGGGGGTTCCGATGGCGCTTTCGGGCAGCTTGTCCTCGAACCACAAGATGCCCCCTTCCGCCGGGAACTTGACGATGCTGCCGTACATGTAGCTGTACCAGTAGGTTCCCTCGCCGATCGAGTCGTACTTGTCGGGGGCGGGGGAAAGGCGGTCGTCGAAGAACTCGGGATAGACGCGGTCGGTCGGCTTGACCATCGTGGCGAGATAGATGTTGCCCTTCGCATCCAGCCGGGGAATCGTGCCTTTGGTGCATTGCCAGACGGCGGTCCGCCGCGGCTTTTCGTCGAGGCCGAAGACGAGCAGGCTGGTGTAACCGGTCGATTTGTTCGTCGTCCTCCATTTTCCGGGAGGGATGACGAACAGCTCGTCGTTGTGGATGTCCATGTAGTTCTGCTGGAAGGTCATCATGCCGCCCCACGAACCGACGTTGGAATCGCGGCCGGGCCAGTCGATCGGTTCGCCGTCGGCGTCCCACCGCATCAGGCCGTTCTTCCAACTCAGGGTGACGAAGTTGCCTTCGGAATCGACCAGCAGTTGCGATCCGCGAGCGGCGTCGTTCATGTTGTGCTGCCGCCAGTTGAGCGAATCGACGAGTTCCCCGGTCCGCTCGTCGAACTGGTGCCACCGTTCGCCGTTGACTTTCACGAACAGATGCCCGCGGCGGCGATCGACGGTCAGGTCGCGCGGCCCGTTGCCCCACGGCCGGTCGATCTCGGGCATGTCGTGCAGCACGAGTTTCTCGCCGGTGTCCTCGATGTAGCTCAACCGGCTTCCCTCGCGGGCATAGGGCAGCCCCGGCATCCACAAGCGGGGCGGATCGGACGACGCATCGAGAACCGTCCGGTGCACGCCGTAATTCGGGCTTTGCCCGGTCCGAGGCAATTCGAGCCGGTACGACTCTTTCGCCGTCTCGTGGTTCTCGAACTTGATCAGGTCGGCCGTCTGATTGCTGGTGTGCGCGAGGACGTAGATGGCTCCGGTTTTCGAATGCACGGAGACCGTCTGCGGCGACGCGAGTTTCAGATCCTTCACGAACAATCCGTCCGCTTCGCGGAAGACGCCGATCCGCCCGGCTTCCGCGTCGGCCACGAACAGCAGGCCGTCATGCACGGCGATGCCTCGCGGCCGGGTGAAGCGGTCCTTCTCGCGGCCGGGTTGCTCCGGGTCGCCGAGAAAGAGTTCGGCCTTCTCGCGCGTCTGCATATCGACGCGGTACACGGCGGGTATCGGCTTCTTGTCCTTGGTGTAGCGGCCCGACTGCAATCCGGAAACGTAGAGATGCCGCCCGTCGCCGCCGATCGCCAGCGCCGCCGTCGAGGCGTCGAGGTAGTCGATCTCCGGGAACAGCGGCCGGCTGAGGAACGTGTCGTAGGCCGCTCCTCCGTCTGCGTCCAGCGACGCCAGCACGCCGCGATCGATCAGCCAGTGCAGCCGCTTCTTCGCATCGACGACCGGCAACCCGCCCGCGCCGGTCGTCCGGTAGCGGGCGGTTACGGTATCCGGATAGAAGCTGAGCGTCTGCCAGTTGTGTATGCGGGGGACCAGCGTGCCGTCGTCGTCCCGGAACCGCCCGAACGGCTCGACTCGCTCGTCGTCCAGGTCGGCAGGGAACGGCACCACGGTCTTCACATGCCGCCCCTTGCGATCGAGTCGCTTGATCTGCAACCCTCCCTGATTTCCGTTGGCCGTCGGATCGTTGAAGAAGGCGTAGACCTCTCCTTCCGGTCCCACGGCGACGGTGTGGATTCGCGGCGAGGCATCGGGCACGTCGAGCAGGAAGCCATCGAGTTCGGGTTGCAACCCGGCGGCGACGCGGACATCGAACGGGCCACCCTGGGCGGGGCGTCCCGCATCATCCTTGCCGTCCCAGACGATCGTCTGCGCGAGCGTCCCGGCTTGCAGCGGCTTGGGCGGATTCTTGCCCAGCACGCCGGCGGCGAGATGACGAATCACCCGCCCCTGCTCATCGCGGACGGTGACTTCCACGTCGGTCTGCCGATCCACTTCGAAGCGGATCGTCGCCCCGTCGCCGGTTCGTTCGACTGCGGGAGGCTTCGCGAAGCCGGCATCCTCGGCGGACGACGGGGATGCGAACCACAACGAGCCGAGCAGCATCAGGCCGCATATCGAGCAGAGTCGCCGCATGGTCATGTTCTCTTGGATGGGGACTCGACCGTGCCGTTCGAGCAGGCCGTCAGCGCGCTCGTGTGGTGCGGCCGGAGTGGGATTCGCAACGAGTTCGCCAGGAATCCGTTGAATCGGGGGGAACGACGAACGATGAACGACTTCGGAAAGTCGAGCGAGATCGATCATGGTGGATGCCCCACGGATACCAGATTGACTGAATCGCGGTGTGTCGTCAACCAGGCGGAATCGAGTCGTTCACTACGGCCGATTGCCTCCGGCAGTCGTCGCCTCGATGCAACCCGTCGGCCCGTTCCGCCACGCCGACCGCAGCCGGCACGCTCACGCTGGCCGCGCCGCGCATTTGGCACGGCCCGGCGTCGGTCGATCGTTGACGTTGCCGCGGAACTGCGAAGCAGCAGATCTCCCGTCGCAAGCATCACCGGTTCGTTCTCCGGTGACCGCGGAATCCGTGGCAGCGGGTCGCAGTCTACAGAAACTGGGGAAGCTGTTACGCCTCTCGGCGATCGAATTCGGCCGATCCATCGGCTGCGCGGAGAGTCGTTGTTGAACTTCCCGGTTCGGATGGTCCATGATCAACGACCGCTGCAAGCGAGGTCGTCGTCGTGGCTGCTTCGAATCGTCGCACTCGATCATCGAACGTCGAGCCGGAATCCGGTGCTGCCGCTATCGATCCGGTGTGGCACGCGTGGGACCGGTCCCGGACGAGGATCATCGCGACCGCCGACACGTTCGGCGCGGCGAGGATGGCGGCGATCCGCGACGGTGAACCGCAGCCGCACGTCGCAAGAGCGCCGAAAGCGCCGGCAGACGCCACCGCCTCGACCGGACCGCAGATTCCACCTCCAGGGCATGTGGATCCGCAGCCCCCGGATGTCGAGGTCATGCCGCTCGAGGGGAGCCAGCGGGATTGGCAGGACCGCTTCGTCGCCATGCTGCCGAGGATCCGGCACGCGCTTTTCGTCGCCTTTCGCCGCTCCGCTCCGCGAGCGATCATCGCAGGCTCCGGTTATGGGGGCGATCGATCCCATCCTATCGTCCGGCCGGTGGGAGTTCGCGACTCGTCAGGCAGTTCGTCGCCCGTCGCACGAACTCATCAGCTACTGGCTTCTCGATCCGCAGAATCGTCGAACCACACGTGAATCCCGACCGTCGCCCCCTCCGCCACGATCGGCAGCGTCGTCCGCACGACGAACGAGGGGTGCGCCTGCAGCCAGCTGTTGAGCGTGCGACTCAGCAGATGCGGGAGCTGCTCGGGCGTGGGCGGAATCTTCCCGGCCTGGAAGAACACCCAGCCCGGCCCCATGTCGAGCATGTCGATGCTGACCTTCGACGGACCGTTGCCGGAGGGCATGTTCGCTTCCTTCGCGTCACGAATCCGATGGTCGATCATCGTAGTGGATCGCCAGCCAGATCGTCGGCTCGTCCGGCGTCGTCCATTCGACCCAGTGCCGGCGGTGCGCCGGGATGTCGATGAAGTCGCCGGGCCGCATCTCCAAGGACTCGTTTTCGTCCTCGAATCGCAGTCGCGCTGCTCCGCGCAGCACGACGACCCACTCGTGCCGCGGCTGATCGTACCAGAAGTCCGCGGGCGAGGCGTGGCCATGTGAAACGATCCGCTCGATGCGGAAGTGTCCGGCGTCGAGGAGCGTCTCGACGAGTTCGTCGGGCAGATCGGCGGGAAGGTCGGCGAAGAGGTTCGTCATGCGGGTTCGTTTCGCTCAGGCCAATCCTCAACGTGACTGCAACCGCCGCATCACCGACCAGACGTCGTGAAGCGAATTCTCGTAGTTCGCACCAGTCGAGCCTTGATGCCGGCCGACTTCCGACTTGAAGTTGTCGTAGTCGATCTCTCCGGCGAGTTCCGCCAGCACCTGCGCCCAGGCCGACTTCGACACGAATAGCCGGAAGGCGTAGTCGGTTCCGGGCGATTCGTGAATCTCGCAGTCGCCGAGAAGCTGGGGAAAGCGTTCCATCAGGGTGACCAGGTGCGACCGTAGCCGGCCGCGGACCATGATGCGGTTGGGATCGACGGGCTGATCGTGCCCACCGTCACCTTGCCGGGCGCAGACGGCGCTGAAGAATCCGTGCTTCGTGAAAAGCCACATGCGGACCTTCTCCGGAATTCGATCGGTGGCGACGGGGCTGAGTTCG
>JBBDNT010000304.1:0-2919 GCA_040877445.1 Planctomycetaceae bacterium | reverse complement strand
GCCCGTATCTTCTCCGGTCTGTCGATTCCGACCCCCAGACCTTGGAGAACCCGAATGGAGGCGAAGAAGAAGGGAAGGAAGAAGGTCGTGAAGAGGCCGCAGCAAGGGTCGACGACCGCTGCCGCATCGTCCTCGAAGGGGTTGAACATCGGCGACCTGGTGGCGACGAAGAAGCTGATCGACCAGCTTGGGGGTGCAAAACAGGTCCGGGCGGCACTGGATGCGTTGGAGCGGTTGCGGTAGGGCGATTCATGTGGCACGTGCCCATATCGCATCGCCCAGCGATCGCTCACGTCACCTGCGGCTCGAGTCCCGTCGCTCGTCGAAAGCGTGCAATCTGCCGGCGAAGGTCCGCAAGATTCTCGGCATCGAACTCGGGCAGCACAGGCAGCACCCACTTGCCCGACTTCCAGGCGGCCGGCCCGACGACACGATGGATCGCGTCCGAACCGCACCGTAGCTTGTCGATCGACGCGATTCCGAAACCGGCCATTCGAGCGAGATCGACCCGCGTTCCGAGCGGGATCGAGAGCTGGCCGCGTTCGATCTTGCGGAAAGCGTCAGACTTCACGTCGAGCTCGATCCGCTCCGGACGACCGCCCGGCCACTCGATGACGTTGGCCGGTATGCCGGCGTTCCTCGCTCGCCGGATCAGCAGGGACGCCACGGTCTGCCGATGGCAGTTCACATGCCCGTTCCACTTCGGCCACTCGCAGCTGCAGTAGAAGATGATGCGGCGGCCTTCGTTGGCAGTTTCCGCGGCGAGTTCCAGGAGTTCCCCAGCCGCCTTCGGCTCCGCGATCTGGATGAACGCCCCCTTTCTATTGACTATCCGCCGATTGCCGAGCAACTTCATCCAACGGTAGCGGTTCGAGCCGACGAGCTTCTCGAACGCCCCGCCGTTGAAGCCCTTCGCCCGCACCGATCGCTGGATCCGGATGTCGACGAACAGGGGCGGAGCAAAGCCGCGGCTCGCCTCCACGGCGTCGACGGCTTTCACCAGCTGGCGGGTCGCATTGCCCCAGCCGTAATAACCCCAGGAAAAGAGCGTAAGTCGCTTCGTCGAACGATCCACCTTTCGACAACGATCCGAACCAGCTGGAACTCCCGAAATTGGTTGGCTATGGTGGCCAGGGATTTCTCATACGGCACGCTGTCTCGATGGCAACGAGAGCCTTGTCAGTGGCAAATCAGATCATGGTCATCGCACCGTACTGGCTCGAAGAGGCGGGAACGTGGGTCTTCGACGATCCCACGACCGGCCTGAAGCAGGAACCCTTCGTCGAAGGCGTTCCCGAGATGATACCCCACGTGGCCGAACTGCCCGAAGCTCGCCACGGATTCCGGCTCCTGTTCTCGTCTGCGCCGTTTCCCGGGTTTCAACGGAAGCTGACTCGGCTGCGGCAGGATCTGAGCGGATGGTGGTATTCGTCCGACGATCCGCCTGCGGAGGGTTGGCTGTGCCCGGCGATGTTTCGGTACTTCGATGATGCTCCGGAAGAAATCTACGTGAAGGCCGAGGCAAAATAGAGTCGGTGAAACACGAGGCTGTCGGGAGTCGCCTGCCTGCACCACCGCGAAGCGAACGTGGTCATGCTTCCGAACTCGTAATCGAGTGCCCTGCGGTCTATCTCGCCGCCTTGAACTGCCAGTCGTCCCCATGATGGACGAAGACGGCACCCCGGAGTTCCTCGCCTTCGAGGACCGCCCATCCCCGCCCCGTCAGCGGCGTCCCGTCCGCTTCGTCACCGCCTTCCCACGAGAACTCGATGGCGGGATGACCGTCACGCACCGTCGTCCGATAGTCGATCTCCCCCTCGATGGAGACGAGCCGGAACGATCCGATGCCGTTCGTTTCGACGTCGAAGGAATCCTGCTCTTCATCGAGTTCATCTTCATCCCATTGGTCCGTCCATGTGATTCGCCAGCGACCGTGGAACGGGCCTTTCCGCTTCGCCTTCTTGGTCATGGTGATGATTCCTGAAACGTGGAACGCGGCCGCGAGCCCCTCCTCACGCCCAGTTGCAGAACCAGTAGCGGTAGTCCGCGATCGCCCGATGGTTCGAGGCCTTCTGGGCGAGTTGCAACTCCGCCAGAGGAGCATCGGCCGGGCGACCTTCGATCCGAATCTTGCAGATGAGCCTGTGCATGTCGTCGACGCGGAAATCTTCGTCGGGACCACCCATGCCCGTGACGGTCACGGTGAGCCGATTGCTCGAAAACGCCCCGGTTTCCCGCTCCCATGTCGCCTCGAACGGGAACGCCAGATTCTCCGCCAGATGATTCCGGTACGCTCGCAGGGTGTCGAAGCCCACCACCGACAGCGGATCGTCGCTCGTCAGATCGAAGACCGCTCGAATGCGATCGTCCTGGTCGGCCGGGTCGAGCGGCCTCGGCTCGATTCGCGTGGGCTGGTCGATAACCGCCGGTTCGCCCGTCTCCGGCTCCAAGTCGCCCTCGCTCAGCCACATCTCGTCGACTTCGAGGCCGTCGCGTTCGCTCCTTTTCCGGTAGACGGGATGCATCTGGGCAAACGTGTGTTCGTTCCAGCGCACCAGGTAGAGCGGTGGATCGGCGACTTCGCATTCAATGACCGCTCCGGTCCAACCACCAAGTGGAATGTCGGGAAAGTCGGGATCGGACACGCCGGACCGAACACGCACCTCGGTGCCAGGAGTGAACTGCGACTTCGCCTGTTTCGCTGTGGCCATCGAATTTCCTCCGTGAATGCCGGCGTGAGCGTCCCGAACCTCCGCCGCTGCGCCCTGCCGTTACGGCTCGCTTCGGGTGGGAATGTCGGCCGAGACGACCTCTAGCTGGAACGAGTTCCCCTTCGGAACGACCCGACTCTGAACGATCTGCCGACGATCGTCGGGAAACTTCTTCGACTTTCGCTCGACGAGCGTCAGGATGTCTTTG
>JBBDNT010000303.1:0-11635 GCA_040877445.1 Planctomycetaceae bacterium | reverse complement strand
CATCCTACGGTCGACCCACAAGATCAAGGTTGAAGGCGTCCTACGGACAACCCACGACTTCGATCCGAACCGTCTCACGACGTCGCCTTCCCCTCCGGCTCGCCGGCCCGCAATTCGGCTTCCGTCGGATCGATCAGACGGAGCCGCACGTTGCAGTGCTTGCAGATCACCTTCAGGTTCAGGTATTTCCATGAGGCTCGCAACTCGCGATCGCAGTGCGGGCAGACGACTTGGAACGCGACGTAACGGCCGTCGGCCGCGGACGGATCGAACTGGAACGTCGCCGCGCAGAACTTGCACGCCAACCGCATCCCCCGGTATTGCCGGCCGATCCGCAATTCCCGCTCGCAGGCGGGGCACTTGACGAAGTAGCCCTTGGCGGGCGCGTCGATCATGCTCTCCAGTTCGGGCAGCGGAGCGAATTCCGGAACGGGTGCGGGATCCACCTCCAGGTCCGGGTTCAACAGCGCCCGGCAATTCTGGCAGTGAATGAGCTTCTCCGGCATATGGTCCCCGCACGCGGGACAGGGGCCGCCTGGCCATGCTGGCATGTGGTCGTCTCGGTCGTCTTCCTGGGGCGTCGGTGGGTGGGGAGGACGGGGGACCGGCATCGCGCCCGCGGCCGATCGACCTGTTTCGAATATCGCCTTAAGCCCGCGTGAATTTTTCGAGCGGCGCGCCGGAACGAAGCGACAGCGGTGTGCATTCTATGGCGCCTGTACCCGAGATGCTATCTTCGCGCGGCCAGGCATGACAACCGATCGAAACCCCGCAGGAACATCCGCCCACCGGCGATCGCCGGAGTCGAATGGCTTCCCACCCCCAGCGGGGACTTGCCGAGAAGTTCGTATTCGGGGGACGCGGCGATCACGGCGACTTCCCCTTGCTCGCTGATGCAGTACAGCTTGCCGTCCACGCACACCGGAGAGCCGCTGAAAGTCCCCCCGACCCGCCTGGTCCACACCGTCTCGCCGCCGGGCAACGCGACGCAGGCGGCGGTGCCGTTGTCGTTCCACAAGTACAGGTGACCCGCGTGAATCACCGGCGTGGGGACGTAGGGCAATTCCCGCTTGCGCTCGAAGACGAAGTCGCCGTCCGAAACGTCCCCCTCGGGATCGATCGGCACCGCCCGCAATAGCACGCCCAACGAGCCTCCCGTTCCGCACGAGCCGACGATCACCCCTTGGCCGGCCACCGGCGAGGCGACCGTTCGCAGCGGAAATGGACTGGTGCCCCAGTTCTTCCCGCCGGTCAGCGGATCGAGACTGGTGATGCCCGTCACTCCGCTGGCGCAAATGAGTTGCGGCTCTTTTCCCGGCCGTTCGAGAATCATGGGGGTCGCGTACGACACCTCGCGCCCGCCGCGGAGCGCGCTCCACACCGTGCGGCCGGTCCGCCGATCGACCGCGACGATCGAACTCGGCCCGTCCTGATCGTTCGGAATGATGACCAGTTCGCCGTAAACGATCGGCGAGACGCCTTGCCCGTGCTGACTTTCGAACTTCCCGAGGTTCCGCCGCCAGACGAGGTTTCCGTCGAAGTCGTAAGCCGAGAGGTTGTGGTTCTCGACGTCGGCGAAGGCGACGTAGACCCGCTCGCCGTCGGTGGCGGGGGTGCTCGAGGCCCAACTGCTCTTGGCGTGCTTGTGGCTGCGGTTCATGCCGACGGCGCGGGTCCAGCGAATCGCGCCGCTCGCCGGATCGAGACACAGGACGTACCGCACCGCACCTTCATCCGCGGCCGACGTGACGAACAGGCGCTGGTCCCAGACCACGGGCGAAGAATGCCCTTCCCCCGGCAACTCCGTCGTCCAGGCGTAGTCCTCTTCGGTCCACGTCGTCGGGAAACCGCGCTCGTCGCTGATGCCCGTCCCGTTCGGCCCGCGGAAGCGGGACCAGTGGGCGGAATCGGCGACGACGTCCTCCGCGTGGACGATGCCCGCGTGAACGAAGGAAGCGATCAGAACGAACGGGCCGACACAGCGAGTGCGGAGTGAGATCATGGGGTCTCTTCACGGAAAGGCGTCGCTGATGGAACCTATGCTGATACTCCTCGTTCCCAAGCTCCGCTTGGGAACGAACTCCCCGAAGCTCCGCTTCGAACAGGCGAAGCGGAGCTTCGGCCGGTGCGATCCCAAGTGGAGCTTGGGATCGAGGTGGGATCGAGCTGCCTGCAGGTCACTCGACCGTATACAGCATCACCTTGTTCTGGTCCTTGATGATGATGCGGTTGCCGGACAGCACCGGGTAGGCGAACGTCTCTTCGTTCGAGACCTTGTAGCTCGCGAGCTTCTTGAACTCTTCGCCGCTCGGCTCGAACACGACCAGCGTGCCCGAGGGATTGAGCGCGACGAGCACCGAGCCGGCGTCGACGATCGAACCGTAGCCCCGCAAGCGGCCGCCGCGTCCCACGAGCGGCGCGGTCCAGGCGGTGGACCCGTCTGCGACCTTGATGCAGAACACGACATCGCTCGCCGAGAGGCCGTACACGTAGCCGTCCTTGACGATCGGCGTGTTGTACTGGACGGAGTTGTCGGCGCTCGACCACAGTTCCTCCGCCTTCAGCATGTCCCCTTCCTTCTCGACCTTGATCGCCGTCGTGCCGCGGTTCGAGCCGCTGTAGACGAGCGTGTCCCCGACGACGACCGGATCGCTGGCGTTGTAGCCCCGCCCTTCGACGACGAACGGCGTCTGCCACAGGAGTTTTCCGTCCGCCGCGCCGAGGGCGACGATGTTCCGCGCGGTTTCGGCGATGACGACCTTGTTCCCGTCGATGCTGGTGACGATGGGCGAGGCGTAGGCGGTGCCGTCGCCGGTCCACTTCCACTTCTCGTCGCCGGTGGCGAGGTCGAATGCCGCGATGGCGCCGCCCCCGCCGGCCTCACCGGCGCCGCCTCGGCCCGCGCGACCGCCCCGGCCGCGCCGACCGCCGCCGGCACGGTCGCCGCCGCCGAGTTGCGCGACGCACAAGCCGTCCACGATGATCGGCGAACTGGAGGGAGCGAACGAGGGAACGTTCCCCGTCGACGTCTTTCGCCACAACACCTTGCCGCTCGCCGCGTCCAGGCACGACAACGCCCCCTCGACCCCCAGCGTGACGACCTTCCCCTCGGCGACGGTCGGCGAGCTGCGGGGCCCCGGGAAGCCGCCCGCCGCCCCGGTCACCGCCCGCGCCGCGTAGCCGTTCTTCCACAATTCCTTGCCGTCGGCGACGGCCAGACAGCGGAGGACTTCTTCTCCTCCGTCGCGGGCGAAGACGTACAGCCTGTCGCCGACGAGCGCCGGCGTGGCGACGCCGTCTCCGACAGTGACCTCCCACTTCCTGGTCAGTTCGGCGGGCCACTTCGCGGGGGCTTCGAACCCGGTGGCCCGGGCGTCGCGATTGGGACCGCGCCACTGCGGCCAGTCCTGGGCCGACGCGGTCCGTCCCGCGAACAACAACATCGTGCCTCCGAGGGCGACGATCAGCATCCGAGTCGAGCACTTCATCGCTGCACCTTTCGTTTCCATGGTCGGTGAACAGTCACGAAGAAAACGCCTGGCATGGACCCGTTCGCCCGGTTCCCGGGCGCTGATGCCGCCTCGCGCGCCGCGGCGGCCATTCTCCCCATCCCGCACCGGCGAGGCAAGCGACCCGCCGAGACACTCGGCTTCACGGCTGAAGCGAGCCTACGGTTCGAGCATCGGCTCTCCGGCGGAGAATTGCTCGTGGCAGGCGTTGCACCGCGCGATCATCGCCCGGTAACGTGTTCCGGCGGCGTTCGCGTCCTTCGCCTTCGCCGCGCGATACAACTCGCCCCCTGCGTCGCGGGCGGCGACGGCGTGCTTCGTCCAGTCGGCGGCGTCTTCGTCGGGCTTGCGGATCAGCAGGAGGTTCCCTCCCTCGGCGAGAATCAGCGCGTCGGACTTGACGGCCTTCCACTTGGCGTCGTCCTTTTCCTTCGCCGCCATCGCCGCCTTCAGCCGCTCGAAGGTCGGCTCGAACACGTATTCCATGAATTCGTGCAAGTCGTCCTCGACGGGCGCCGCCGCGCCTCCCGCGGGCTGAGCGACGGCGGCCGATGTCGCATTCGACCAAGCGCCCGTCCCGAGCGCGGCGAGCACGGCGATCGCGACCAACAGCACGATGGAGCAGAGTTTCCCGGCAAGGACCGTCCGCATGGCGTTTCGCTTTCGATGAGAGGCGTGATTCTCGAACCGACGCGGTTCGGCGACGACGCGAACACTGTAGCGGCAACCGGGCGAACCCGCCACGGCACGCCCCCCGCTGCGATCGTTCGACTTCGGTTCGCCGTGCGCGAATTTGGTGAGACCACGGATAGCCCAGTCCGGCGAAGCCGGAACCAAAATCCAGTTTCACCACGGATGGCACGGATTCGACGGATATTCCTGTTCGACCTCCGACGAGCGGAACCCGCGTCGAAAGCGCGCCGGAGCCGGAATTTCGATGGCACGGCCTCCCCCGTTCCCCGGCCTCCTCTGCGCGCTCGGCGGTTCATCGAATCATCGCAATGCAACGTCCCCGACATCCTCAACCCGACCGCATCGAACCGCAGAGGCCGCGGAGAGAGGCCAGGCGATGATACCTTCTCTCATCAGTGCCCATCCGTGGGATCCGTGGTCGAAAATTTGCGCAAGGCACGACAACCTGAAGCCTTCGTAGCACGGATGCCACGGAAGGCGGCCGGCGATTCGGCGGAGTTCGTCGAACGCATGCACTCGCTGGACTTCTCCGCGTCCTCGGCGCACTCGGCGGTTCGATACTTCCGCGGGTGCATGGATCGAACCGCGGAGAACGCCGAGGGCGCGGAGAGTTCGCTTCGGCGGCGCAGTCCGATCGTGATGGCGGCTTCGTCGCGCGAACTGCCGGACTCCGCATACCTTGCGGTTCTTGCAGTCATGGCGTCGAACGATTCTTCGGCTCAGGCTGGGCCGCGCCCGGATGCTTCCCCATTGAATGCCGCGGTGCGATGGGCTACCTTCGGAATGACGGGTCGATTCGCTTTCCGCCCTCGCCCCCAGGGGTTCGTCGATGAGACCGATTTCCCGGATTTCGCCTGCGCTCATTCCGTCTTCCGCGTCCCTCGTCCGACTGCTGGCGCTGTGCGGAACGATCATCGCGAACGGCGCCGCCGCCGCGATCGCCGCGGATGACGCTTCGCTCGGCACCGCCCGCGAGCATTCGCAGAAGGGCCGTTATGCCGAAGCCCGCGAGGCGTTCATCCCGCTGCTCGAGGACGAAAAGCAGGCGGTCGCCGCCGCCATCGGCCTAAGCCGGGCTCACGAGGCGGAGGGCGAATGGGACGAGGCGCAATCGGTCGTGGAAAAGGCGCTCGCGGGGAATTCGAAGTCGGCGGCGCTCGCGGCTCGGCTGGGGGAAATCCATCTTCGCCGCAGTCGCCATGCCGAAGCGGAGAAGCAGGCGAAAGCCGCGATCGCGCTCGACGCCGACCAGCCGCTGGCGCACCTCGTGCTCGCGCACGCGTTCGCGGAAACCGGCCGGCTCGCCGAGGCCGACGACGAGTACCGCTGGTTCATCCGCTACTACAATCGCGCGCAGCCGAAGGATGCGGAGACGCTGCTGCTGGTCGCGGAAGGCTCGCTGCAATACGCGCGGTGGCACGGCGTTTCGCAGGTTTTCGACTTCGTGGTGAACACGCTCTGTCCCGACGCGCTCGCCGCCGACGAGAACGCCTGGCGGGCGCATCGTCTCTCCGGGGCGACGTTGCTCGAAAAGTACAACCGGGCCGACGCCCTTCCCGACCTGAAGGCGGCGCTCGCCGTCAATCCGCGGGCCGCCGACGCGATCGTGTCGCTGGGAGAAGCGGCCCTGCAGCAGCGGACTTATGAAGAAGCCCGCACTCGCGCCGACGAGGCGCTGAAGGTCGATCCGTCGCACGGCGCCGCGCTGCGACTCGCGGCGGACATCGCCCTGGCCCGCGCGGATACGAAGACCGCCCTCGCGACACTCGCGAAAGCGCAAGCGATCGCGCCGCACGATCAGCGCACCCTGGCCCGCGTCGCCCTGGCGTATCTGATCGAAGACGGCTTTCCCGAAGACGAACGGCTCGAGATGCTGCTGGCGAACATCGACGCGGCGGACCAGATCGCGCTCGACGACCCCTCCCGCTTCGAGAGACTGGCGATCGACCTCGCCCGCCGCAATCCGCGGCCGGGACCGTTTCTGCATCACGTGGGGGACGCGCTCGAATCGAGGCTGAAGTTCGACGTGGCCGAGCGGTTCTATCGCACCGCGATCCGCGTGATGCCCCAGCTTTCGGAACCAAAGACCTCGCTCGGCATGTTGGCGATGCGCACCGGCCGCACCGCCGAGGCGGCGAAGATTCTCGACGACGCCTTCAAGGCCGATCCGTACCACGTCCGCGTCAGCAACATGCGGAAAGTGCTGCGGCTGCTGGAAGGCTACCGCAGCATCGAGACCGACCATTTCGTGATCCGCGTCGATTCGGAACTCGATGCGGTCCTCGGCGAATACATGGCCGAGTACCTCGAAGAGATCTACCCCGAGCTGGTGGGGCAATACGGCTTCGAGCCGCCGCAGCGGACGCACTTCGAAATCTTCAACCAGGCGAAGGGAGTCTCGGCCCACGAGTGGTTCAGCGCGCGGATGGTCGGGTTGCCGTGGATCCAGACGATCGGCGCTTCGACCGGCATGATGGTCGCGATGGCGTCGCCGACCGCGGCCGAGAAGCCCTTCAACTGGGCGCGGGTGCTGAAGCACGAGTTCGTGCATATCATCACGCTGCAGCAGACGAAGTTCAACATTCCGCACTGGTTCACCGAGGCGCTCGCCGTCACCGCGGAGGATTCCCCGCGCCCGGAGGAGTGGGACGAACTGCTGCTCGATCGCGTGCCGAAGGGGGAACTGGGCAGCCTCGACGAACTGAACGACGGCTTCCAGCGGCCGAAGACGCCGGACGACTGGCAGTTCGCCTACTGTCAGAGCCGGCTGTACGCGCAATACATGATCGAGAAGCACGGTCCCGAGACGATCCCGAAGATGCTCGCCGCGTATCGCGCCGGGGAATCGACGCGGGAGGCGATTCCCAAGGCGTTCGGCGTCGACGTCGCCACGTTCGAGAAGGGCTACCGCGAGTTCGTCGACGGGATCGTCGCGGAGCTGAAGCGGGGCGCTCCCGCGGCCGAGTCGCGCTCCATCGTCGAACTCGAAAAGGCCCATCGCGACGCCCCGGACGACGCCGCGACCGCCGGCGCGTACGCCCGCGCGCTGCTCAAGTCGGGCGAGCGGCGGCAGGCCCGCGAGATCGCGCTGAAGGCGCTCGCGGCCGACAAGGCCACCGCCGACGCGGCCCTGGTGATGGCGCAGCTCGAACTGCTGGCGGAGAACGTCGAAGGGGCGATCGGGCATTTGCGCCCCGCGCTCGATCGCGACCAGCCGCACCTCGAAGTGCTCAAAATGCTCGCCCCGCTGCTCGTGCGGGCGGACGAAACGGACGAGGCGGAGCGGTTGTACGTGCTGGGACGCGAGACGTTTCCGCGCGATCCGGCGTGGCTGCCGGGATTGGCGGCGCTCTATCGGTTCGAAGCGGCCGACGACGAACTGCGGGAAGTGCTCGCGGCTCAGGCGGCGCGCGACACCGACGACGCCGACTCGCGAAAGGAACTCGCCCGGATGCACCTCGGGGCGGGGGAATTCGAGCAGGCGATCGACTACGGACGGCAGGCGATGCAGATCGACGTGCTCGACGCGAACCTGCACGCGACGCTGGCCCGCGCCTACGCCGGCGACGAGAACCACGCCCGCGCCGCCCGCGAGTTCCACGTCGCCCTGCAACTGAAACCCGGCGACGACGCGATCGAACTCGACTTCGCCCGCACGCAGCTCGCCCTCGATCTTCGGGACGCCGCCCGGAAAAGCCTCGACGCGATCCTCGAGCGCACCCCGGACCACGCCGAGGCCCGCGCGTTGCGCGACGCGTTGAAATGATCCGATTCCGTTTCGCCGCCGCCGAACCCCTCGGCCGCCATCCTTCGAACGACGACAGCCGGGCGTTCTCGAACCATTCGGACGGAAACTCGGCGTCGCCCTTGATCTTGTGGGCGACCGATGGGCGGGTAGGGCGAACTTCAGTTCGTCGTGCCCGCCCGCTTCCGAACGTGCGGTCCAGCTTCCCGTGGCGGGCCGACTCGGCGCGAGAAGAAGGTTGAAGGCGTACGCCGAAGGGACTGGATTCCCGCCTCCGCGGGAATGACGGGATGCGTGCGGGAATGACGGGAAGGGATTCGCGCGCGTCATGCACGCGAAGGCGGGCATCCAGCCGGGGCGCGACGAACTGAAGTTCGTCCTACCCGCCCGTTCGTCCGCCCACGAAATGAAACTTGACGCGAACGCTACTTCACCTCCACCGTCGCCTCCGCCGCCCACGTCTTGTCGGCGCGGACGAGGCGGTGGTTGAGGCAGTCGCCGACGTACACGTGGGCGTCGCTGGCCCCCGCGCCGACCGGCCAGCCGAGCGGAACCTCCGGCTCGCCTTTCGCGTTCGCGCCGCCGGGACTGTCGAAGTTGCCGTAGCTACCAAAGCGGACGATTTCATTGTCGGCGTTGTCGCGGATCGAGACGCTGAAAGTGGTTCCATTGGGAATGTACAACCGGCCGAAACCGTCCACGTCGAACCGCGGCTTGGTGCAGGCGCACGACCCGTCGGCCCGCCACTGGCTGATCGGCCCGCAGCCTTCATACGCCGCCACTGCCCCTTGCACATTCTCGAACGACGTCGCGCGGCCCTGGATCGCGCCGCCGTCGGGACCGAACTTCCAGATCGTGCCGACCGTCCGCGCGTAGGCCTCGTTCTTCTCGTGGCCGGCCGGAGGTTGATGCCCTTCCGGCAGCCCGGCCTGAAGAAGGTACAGGTTCCCCCGCGAATCGACGCGAAGGCTGCCGCCGTATCCGGAAACGCCGGTGATCGCCGCCGGCGCCCGCGCTCCACGCTCTCCTTCCGCGTTCGCCGAGCGTTCGAACGCGATCGGCTTGCCCGCCGGATCGTAGGCGCGCACGTGACACTCGTTGCTGCCGTAGGTCGCGAACACCCGCCCCCTGGCATCCACGTCGAACCCGCAATACACGAGGCCGCGGCCGGCCCGTCCGTAAATGTAGCCGAAAGTGTTCTCCTCGAACCCGGGCAGCGGAGCGGGATCGAGGTCGCGCGAGTAGCGGGCGATCGGCCCGTTCCAACCGGTGATGCCCAGCGTGTAGATGTCGCCTTTCGGGCCGACGGCGATGTCGGTCGCGCGGATCGGCAGCAGTTCCCCCTTGCCGGTGCGGCCGTCGAACCGCCAGACCTCGCTTCCCGACCCGGTGACGTAGACCAGTTCCGCCTCGGGGTCGACGTCGATGTAGCCCACGAAGCCGATCGCGCTTGGGTCGGCATTCAGGAAATCCTTGCCGGTGACGACGAACTCGTTCCCGCGATCCTCGACCCGCAGCAGCGACTCGCGCGATTTCCCCTCGCGGTCGTCGCTGCCGGCGATCCACAACACCGGCTTGTCTCCGGTCTCATCGAGCGCGATCGACCCGCCGAGCATTCCTGCGAGCGGCATCTCGGCGACGATCTGCGCTTCGTTCCCGGCGAGTTTCACCTTGAACAGCTTGCCGGCGGGAAGATACCCGCGCGTCACCCCGCGCGACACGACGTAAACGTGATCCCCCTTCCGCGAGGCGACCACGCGGTCGGGCCAGGGGAGCGGCGCGGAGGCGAGTTGCTTCCCTTCCGGGCTGATCTTGTGGACCTTCTGATCGTACAGGTCGCCGACGACGATGTTCCCCTTCCCGTCGAGGTCGATGCCCGCCGCCGCCGACTTCTTGTCCCACGCGCTCGGCATCCAGTGCTTCTGCGGATCGTAAGGAGAAAGCGGCAGATCGAAGAACGGTTCGGCGGCGCTCCCCTCCTTCGTGAGGTCGAGCCGGTAGATGCGCCCCTGCGGCCAGTTCGGATCGATGTCTTCCGGCCGCTTGCCGTCATAGACCGTTCCCGCCGCGTTCGAGAGGTACGCGGTCTTCCCGTCGGGAGTGATGACGACCTGAATGTCGAGCCACTTGGGGATCGGCACGTCGCGGCGGCCGGGCCACATCGGAACGTTCCTCACATCGTTCGAACCGTCGAGGGCGAACAGGTTGATTTCCTTCCGATCGCCGTAAACGAACATCAGCCGCCCGTTCTCGATGCGGCTCCCCATGTCGTTCCCGAAGTTGTAGAACACCGGATACAGGCTGTTCTGCAGCGCGGGTGCGAATTTGCCGTCGGCGACGGGCAAGAGGTCCATGCCCGACGCCTTCGCCGGATCGGTGGTGGGGGAATGCGGCAGCAGCGTGCGGACGTATTTTCCATCGCGATCGAACTGGCGGACGTGCCACGGCCACCAGCCCGAGTCGCCGTGGCTGCCGACGGCCGAGAGC
Source organism: Planctomycetaceae bacterium (assembly GCA_040877445.1). GTDB lineage: Bacteria > Planctomycetota > Planctomycetia > Planctomycetales > Planctomycetaceae > JBBDNT01. Next base: position 1,201 of record JBBDNT010000303.1, on the reverse strand, counting down.
ATCTTCACGTACAGGTTGCCCTGCTCGTCGACGGCGAGGCCGTTGAGCATTTTGCGGCCTTGCGTGATGCTGCCGGTGCGGGGGTCGCCGCCGATCATGCGGCCGAATTTCACGCCCATGCCGGCCCGCACGCGAACGCGAAACGGGCCGCCCTGCGCCTGCTGGCCGAGGTCGTCCTGGCCGTCCCACTCGAGCGACTGCGCGAGCCCAGCTTTCAGCGGGGCGGGGGGCGGGTTCTTCCCGCCGAGCACTCCGGCGGCAAGATGCCGCACGACTTTGCCTTTCGCACCGAGCACGGCGACTTCGACATCGCCCGGCGCGGCCAGCGCGAACGAGACGACGGTCTTGCCGCCGGCGGATTCGACTTGGGGAGGCATGGCGAAAGACGTCTCGGCGGCGGAGACGGTCGATTCGACCGGGGCGGCGAGCGCGAGGATGATGACGCTCGGGAACGAGAATCGAAGCGGGGTCATGGGACAAGCTCCAGTGAGTCTCGACAGGTTTCGACGCGAAGACGCCGGGATCGCGATCCAAGATCGCATAGGCCGGCCGGGAATGCCAGGGTTCAGGTCAGGGCGCTGAATCGCGAAGGATCGGCGGGAGCGCCGGCTTCGTGACCACGGATGACACGGATGGGCACGGATGAAGAAAAGCGATTCGGCGGAGTTCGTGGCAGCACGTCTCGCTCCGGTCCTCCACGTCTTCTCCGCGTCCTCCGCGCACTCTGCGGTTCGAAGTATCCGCGGCGCGGGGATCGAACCGAGGAGAACGCCGAGGACGCGGAGAGTTCCGATAGCCCGAATTTTTCGAAGTGAGCCACAAAGAGCACCAAGGCCACGAAGCAACGCCCGAGCCGCAGGCATCAAGCGATCGTCCTGAAGTCCATGCTTCCCGACGGACCGTCAGGCGAATCGCAACGGAATTCTCGGCGCAAGTCTCGACCAGTCTTCTCCCTTCGTGTCCTTGGTGCTCTTCGTGGTGAATAATCCGGGATAGGCGGCGAAGACCGGCCTTGAGCGCGGGTTCGCCGCGGCCGAATGCACTGGGGCAATCGCGTCGTTCGTTCCTCCACCCGCGGCGCGCATGGCCGCGTCATTCGCCCGCAATCCCGGACAGTGCCCAACCACCCTCTTTTCCTCGTGCTTCGTCACAGCCTGATTTTAGGGTACACAGATTTCAGTTTGCAGCGGGCGTCGTCGAT
>JBBDNT010000302.1:0-11635 GCA_040877445.1 Planctomycetaceae bacterium | reverse complement strand
TGGCCGAGCCGATCCGCTATCGGCAGTCCGGCATGTCGATTTGCACGGCGGACGGCCAGGTGCTTGGCACCGCGACCGCCACGACGAAGGCGGAGGTGCTGCGGGGGATCCGCTCGGCGCTTCCCAAATACGAGCCGCCCGCGACGCCGTACCAAGTCGAACCCCAGGGCGACGTCGATCCGAAGCACTTCAAGCACTTCGAGCCGCCGGAAGGCGCCGCGGTCGCCAATTGCATCATGACGCACCTGAGCGAGCGCGGGCCGGGCATTTACCCCGGCATCGAAGAACTGTTGTCCCAGACGGTTGGAATGGACCGCGTCTGGATCCTGAAGGAAGAGGCGGCGGCGCTGGCCGACGACGAGTTTCCCGAGAGCCTCAAGCGGCGGATCGCGCGCTGGCATCTGATCAACAACAACTGGTTCGGTCAGAACCGCCTCGATTCGCTCAAGAAGTTCGACGTCGAATTGAACGATGGCCGGCTCTCCGGTTCGGTCGAGATCAACGGGATCGAGCTTGACCTGCTCGGATTCATCGAAGTCCGCGAGGGAAAGATCACCCGGTTCGACATCGTCGCCCGGGGCACGCGCCGGTATCCGCCCGGTTCGAAGGGGGGCCATTACCAACCGCTCTCCACCGACCCGTACCCGCTGGCTTACGCCTTCGCACTGACGGACGAGAACCACTTCACCTACCGCATTCCGCCCCACACGGTCCTGTCGCACGACGAGAAGGTGTACTTCGGGAACTGACGACGCGGGCTTGGCTCGTACATCGTCAACGTTGATCTTATGGGCGGGTAGGACGGAATTCCGTCGTGCCCGCCCGCTTTCGAGCTTTCGGTCGAAGTTCCCGTGGTGGGCCGACGCGCCTCGGACGGACTGGCAGTCCGTCCTACGGCGACTTCGATCCACAACATCAAGTCACCCGCCGACGGCGTACTTCTCCCGCCGCTTGCGCGAGGCGAGCGCCTGCGCCTGGTCGTCGCCGACGAACGTCTCCTTCTCCGGATCCCACGCCAGATCGCGGCCCAGCATCAGGGCGATGTTCGCGAGATGGCACGAGGTCATCGTGCGGTGGTGCGTCGCCACGTCCGAGATCGGCTGCGTGCGGTCCTTCACGCACTCGAAGAAGTTCCGCATGTGGTCCCCCGGCCGCTTGTCCTTGTAGAGCTTCGCCATGCGGTCGGCGAGTTCCGTCTCGTCCGCTTCGGTGAGATCGTCGATCGGCTGACCGCTCAGCCGGCCGCGGTTGACGAAAATTCGCCCGTCGTCCCCCTCGAACAGAATGCCGTTGTCGAAGTCGGTCCCGTCGTCGCGGCGATAGTGGTGATTGACGTTGATCGTCGCGCCGTTCGCGAACTTCAGATCGACGCTGAACCGCGTCGCGGTGTTGTAGCCCGAGGGAAGCACGGCTTCGCCGTCGAGGAACGCCTTCCAGTCGAACGTGTCGGGGACGAGCGGCGGGAATTGTCCGTTGCCGGAAACCTTCACCGGGCCGGTGTGATCGCAGCCGAGCGCCCACTGGGCGATGTCGATGTGATGGGCGCCCCAATCGGTCATCTTTCCGCCGGAGTACTCGAAGAACCAGCGGAATTCCTTGCGGCGGAGCGAGGCGAACTCGGCTTGCGGCGCCCCGCCGAGCCACATGTCCCAGTCGAGATCGTCCGGGGACGCTTCGCCGTCGAACGGCCCGCCGGTCGGTCCGCCGCCGATCGCCACGTAGGCGTTCACGTTCTTCCCCAGCCGGCCGCTTCGAACGATCGCGATCGCCTTCAGAAATCGCAGCGCGTCCTGGCTGCGCTGCTGCGTGCCGACCTGGAACACCCGCCCCGTCTCCTCGACGACCTTCCGGATCGCGATTCCTTCGTCGATCGTCAGCGTGAGCGGCTTCTCGCAGTACACGTCGCTGCCGGCGCGGAGGGCGGCGCTGGCGATCGGCACGTGCCAGTGGTCCGGCGTGCCGATCGTCACCACGTCCGGCCGGTGCTTCTCGAACAGCACGCGGTAGTCGCGATACGTGGCGAGCTGGCCGTCGAAGTGGGCGTTGAACTCCGCCGTGTGGCGATCGTCCACGTCGCAGACGGCGATCATCTCGGCGTGCTGTGCGGCGCGGCGGGCGATCGCGCCTCCCTGGCTGTACGCTCCGCGGCTGCCTCCCACGCCGATCGCGGCCATCGTCAGCCGCCCGTTCGCGTCGCCGGCCGCGGAAGAGCGCTTCGTCCACAGGAACGGCAACGGAAACGCGGCGCCGGCGGCGATCGAGCGCTGGAGAAATTCGCGGCGAGTGGCGGTCATGGCGATGCTCCGAAGTTCGAACGAGTCCCACGAGGTTCCCATTCTGTCCGCCCGCGCGTCGCCTGTAAACGTCGGGTGGCGGGGGCGCTTCGCGCAGCGAAAGCCCCCGTCGCGCCCGCGGGGGCTTCCGCGTTGCGGAGCGCCCCCGCCACCCGTCGCGGGTCGCCTGTAAACGACTGCGGCCTCGCGATCGAATCGCCGCCCCCGGTCGCTTGCAACTCCCCGGGCGACTCGCCACTCTGTGAGGCGCCGATTGAAAAGCGGTGTGACCCGCATTCCGCAACTCGCTTCCGTGGAGAAACGCCATGTCGCGCGAGAATCGTCTTCTGCTGCCGTTGGTCTTCGTGATCTGCTGCGCCGGAGCGCAGCCCGCGCTCGACGAGCAGCCGGCGAACACGTGGGTCAAGCGGACCCCGACGGCCGACAGTCCCGTTTCCCCGCGGATGGGTTACGAAGGGGCCCTCGCGTACGATCCGGTTCATCGGAAGGTGATTCGCTGGGGGGGACACAACCAGGGGGGCGGCGGCGAGCAGCAGCATGAAACCTGGCTTTACGACCCCGACACCGCCCGCTGGGAACTCCAGCACACCAACATGTCTCCCCCCGGCGCCTGCTGCTGCGCCCAGAACGTGTTCGACCTCGCGACGAATCGCTACATTCGCTTCCCGGCCTTCAGCGGCAGCCACGGCTGGCACTGGTTCCGAGACATCTACCTCAACAACACCACTGTCTGGACCTACGAGCTGGCGACCAACACCTGGCGCGACATGCGCCCCGCTCCCGCCCCGTCGGTCCATCCGTTGCGGTGCGCCGCGTGGGACGTTCATCACGAGGTCGTCGTGAACTTCGGCGGTGAAGGAAGCCGCGAGGGAACCATCGTCTATGACCCCTACGTGAATCAATGGACGCGCATGAATCCGCAGTCGGAGCCCCCGGGCCGCAACGGCGGCAACCTGGCCTACGACGCCGCGCGGCGGATGCACGTCCTCCACGGCACGCAAGGACCGGGAGACTTGCGCACCTGGGGCTACGACTTGCGGAAGAACGAGTGGCGGGATCTGAAACCGGCCAACTCCCCGCCCGCCAGCCGCGTCGATCAGGTGCTGGCCTACGATCACGCCAGCGGGGTGATCGTCGCGCTCGTGCTTCCCGGCGGAGGGGGACGCGGCGGCGCCGCGCGGAATGAAAATGAAGAAGAACAACCCCGCCGCGGCGGCGCGTTCGAGACCTGGGTCTACGACGGCGCCGTCAACGACTGGAAGAAGATGGATCCCCTGGAGAACCCGCCCGCGAGCGGCAACCGCGCCCGCGTGATGGTCTCGCTCGCCGACACGGGGGCCGTTCTCCTCGAGAACCGCACCGGCGGCGAGCAGCAGATCTGGACCTACCGCTACGCCGACCCCAAGCCCGCGCCCGGCGAGGGGCGGGACATCAAGCCGCCCACCGACGTCCGCGTGACGACCGCCGGCGCCAACGCGATCCTCGAATGGAAGCCGAGCGAGTCGCCGAACGTCGCCGGCTACACGATTCATCGCGGAACGGGCGAGAAGCCGTGGCAGGTCGAATACGAACAGGTTGCCCGCGTCGACGGGAAACAGACCCGCTTCGAAGACGACGGCCTCGCGCGCGAGAAGGTCCATTTCTACTTCGTCCGCGCCCACGCCGGTGCGGACCGCGCCAGCGACGACAGCGCCAAAGCCCGCACGCAGCCGCGGATCGTCGAGGACGTCGTCGTCTCCGTCATCTCGCCGAAGGAAGTGCGGCTGTCGTGGAAGCCGCGCGCCGGGGCCGACATCGTCGGCTATCACGTCGAGCGCGCGATCGTCGAGCCGCACACCGAAGACCAGATCACCCGCACCAAGACCGACACGCAGCCGCTCGACAAGCCGAGCGTGGCGGGCTTCAAGTCGGTCGGCCGGTTCGAGCGGATCACCCGCGAGCCGCTGAAGGAGCCGCGCTTCGTCGACACGTCGCTCGACCTCTCGCAGCCCAAGACCGTTGAGGGCCGGCCGCTGCAAGGGAGCCGCTTCGCCGACCGGCAACTCGATGCGAACGGCAAGCCGTACCGCTACGCGGTCCACGCCTACCGCGTCCGCGCGGTGAATTCGCTCGGCGTCGAAGGGGGCGACTCGCCGTGGTTCCCGACGATCCCCTCGTCGCCGCAATTCGTGTTCTCGAAGGAAGACGGCGATAACGGCCAACTCCGCTGGGAGCCGAACCCGGAGGAAGGTCTCGCCGGCTACCGCGTGTACCGGATGGAAGGCCCGAAAATCAATGGCGCCGGCCAGAAGGTGACCCGCCTCACCGCGAGACCGGTGAAGGAGACGCGCTACACCGATGCCGGCGCGGGCCGCAACACGAAGCGATACTGGATCGTCGCCGTCGACGCGCTCGGCCAGGAAGGTTTTCCGTCACAGGCGACCTGGCACTACCGCGAATGGCGACGGTTCTACCAGCCGTTCGTGCAGGACTGGCACCAGTAGCCGCTTCGTGAGCGGGAACGACGGGGCGATCTCGCCTCGAAATACGGCATCCCACGAGAATTCCGATCAGCGCACTTGCTCTCCGCGGCGTCCGATGCGAAAGTAAACCGTCGCGCCGGCCGGCCGCGTCGGGTCGTCCCTTGTCGATCATCCGCATTCCTCCATGTCCTTCTCCGACTTCGAGCCGAAATACATCCAACCCCGCGACCAGGGGGACGTCGCGGTGGTCGCGTTCACCATTCCGCGACTCACCGACGACGAGAACATCGAGCAGATCGGCCGCGAACTGATCGCCGTCATCGAGCACTACGGCCGCCGGAAGGTCGTCGTCGACCTGGCCGAAGTGGACTACCTCACCAGTTCGGTGCTCGGCAAGCTGATCACGCTGCACCGTCGCTTGCATCGCGCGGGGGGCCGCATGGTGCTCTGCGGCTTTCATGGTGAAGTTGCCGAAGTCCTCGAGACCAGCCGGCTGGACGAGTACTTCGAGACGGCCCCGGACGTCGACGCGGCGGTCGCGATGCTGGCGTGAGCGCGGCGCCGCGCGAAAATCCGCGAAACCGCAAGCGTGTGCGGGACGCCGAATCGAGATCGCCGACCCCTCGGGTTCCGCCCATGTCCTTTCGCGTCGCATTCGAGGGGATCGATGGTTCCGGCAAGGGAACGCAGGCGGCCCGGTTGCGCGACGCGCTGGCGGGCGATGGCCGACGCGTGGACCTATTGAGCTTCCCCCGATATTCCGAAACGTTCTTCGGCCGGGCGGCGGGGGAGTTTCTGAACGGCCGCTTCGGCCCGGCGGACGCGGTCGATCCGTTTCTCGTCTCGCTACTGTTCGCCGGTGACCGGTTCGAATCGAAGGCGGTCATCGAACGGGCCGACGCGGCGAACGACGTGCTGATCTTCGATCGCTACGTCGCCTCGAACATCGCCCACCAGGCGGCGAAGCTGCCGCCGGATCGACGCGACGAACTGGCGGCGTGGGTCGAGCGAATCGAATACGGGATCCACAAGCTCCCGCGGCCGAATCTCGTCATCCTGCTCGACCTGCCGGCGGACGAAGCGCAACGGCGAATCGCCCGCAAGCGCCCCCGCGACTACACCGACCGCGCCGCCGACCTGCACGAAGAAGACGCGGCCTATCTCGCGCGGGTGCGCGAGGTGTATCATGAACTGGCGTCGCGGGGAGAGAACTGGCGAGTGATCGACTGCCTCCGCGACGGCGAGCCGCGTTCGGCCGAGGAGATCGGGGCGGAGATCGCGGCGATCGTGCGGGACGGTAGAGAACGATGAATGATATTGCGATGTTGCCGATAGAATGTCCGCGGTAATCGGCCCGTCCCATCCGAGTTGGTTGCGTACTGTGAAAACGGATGCGCAGTCGATCGTTCATCTTCGCAGTGCAATCAAGTTTCACTTCTGTGTTTTCTGCGCGAATTTTCGACCACGGATTCCACGGATGGGCACTGATGAGAAGGAAGATCCGTGCTCATCAGTGCCCATCCGTGGGGAGACTCCTGTTTGCCTTCGGTTGCGGCTCCGCCGCGTTGTGTGCTTCTGTTCGGACTTGACGGAACAGAAGCACGCGAAGAGTTGGAGCGCAGGTTTCGGCTGATTGCTGCGCGGCGATCCTCGATGTGATCGAGATATGGAGGCGGCGATGTCTCTCACGCGACGCGAATTGATCGGGACGGCGATCGGCGGGGCGGCGCTGGCGGCGACCGGCGGGCTGCCGCGCCCGGCTCTGGGACAGGCGGCCGCGGCACGACCGCCGGGGCACGTCGTGCTGCTGGGCGATTCGATCTTCGACAACAAGCGATTCGTGGGTCGCGGGAGGGCGATCGTCGATCAACTCGGCGACGCGCTTCCGGCCGGATGGAAGGCGACGCTGCTCGCCGCCGCGAACATGCCGGTCCGGCAGATGCTGAGGCAGCAGGTCCAGCGGATTCCGCAGGACGCGACGTGTCTCGTCCTGTGCGCCGGCGGCGTGAATGCGATCCTGGGGCTGATCAACGTCCGTCCCAGTCCCAATCCGCTTCAGCAGTTGAAGCAGGACCGGGATGGTTTCGAGCGCGATTACGGCGCCCTCGTCGCGGGGCTCATCGCGACGAAGAAGTCGCTCGTGCTATGCACGATCCCCGCGCCCGATTTCGCGAATCCGAATCTGGGAAACATCGCGGTCGTCGGCGAACTCGGCCTGCCGTTGTTCAACGACGTCGTCACCAAGACCGCGGTGGCCAACGGACTCCCGCTGCTCGACCTGCGGCTGGTGGTCCAGGGCAAGCCGGATCACGCGGCGGACGGGCTGCATCTCAGCCCGGCCGGCGGGAAGAAGGTTGCCGAGCGGCTCGCGCGGATCGTCCTCGAGCACGACTTCGCGCACCCGCAGTCCGTCGCGTACTTCTAATTGCGTGTGGATCAACCGCCGATCACCATCGCGTCCGCAAACAATGGTGTGGGCTTCAGCCCGCACGACACCACAGAGGGGTAGCGTGACAAAGCGATCGCGGGGCCTCCGGGATGGTTGGAGACGGAATGGTCGGAAGGCCAGACAAATGAAGCAGGGAGACCCCGGCCCCAAGACGTCAAGCGGGTCTGGATTCCCAAGCCGGGTTCTTCCGAACAACGGCCGCTGGGGGTTCCGACGGTGCGAGACCGCGTGGTGCAGACGGCGCTCCGCAACGTCATCGAACCGATCTTCTGATGGATCGCATCCGCGAGAAGATCAGCGATGGCCGCGTGCTGACGCTGATCGAGATGTTCCTCAAGCAAGGGGTGCTGGACGACCCTGGCTCACTGGACACCGGAAACCGCATCGGTTGTCCGTCGCCGATCGCGGCTCCTATACTTCGATTTCGCGACCATCGGAGAGGGCGCCTCTGGCACGGCCCCCACCAAGAGTGATAGAATGGTCGATGCGATGCGTTCGTCGGCCGGAATCCGAGAAGAAATTGAGAGGTGGTTTCGATGACCAAAGTGATCGTGGACGAAGGGCTCCGCAGCCGCCTGGATGTCGTGGACGGCCAAGCGGAACTTTGCGATGAGTCCGGACGCACTCTCGGCCGCTTTCTCACCGAGGAACTGTACCACAAGTGGCTCTATGAGTCCGTCGAGGTTCCGTTCAGCGCTGAAGAAGCCGAGCGCCGCCGCAACGAGACCGGCGGACGCGGTTGGCCCGAGATTCGGGAAAGCCTCCGAGGCAACCGATGAAGCGAGGGCAGACTACAATCAACCCCTTTGCAGTCCCGATGATATTCCTGCGAATCGGATGGATGGACCGATACGCGGGGATCGACGGAATTGCAGACATCGCTGGGGGCGGAAGCTACGTGGAGGATCATGGTTTCGGTCACGAGGTGTTCAACTTTGAAGCCTTTTCGGGAAGAGTTTTCGGATACGTTCAACCGTCCGGGCACGGGCGTCCGTACAACGAGCGAGCCATCAGATTTGAGAAGCACTTTTCAGGGATCTTGAAGGACGAAGACTCAATCCCCGGCATCCTTGCTGTTTGGATCGCAAGAGCGCCGACCGGAGGAACCTTCGTCGTCGGGTGGTATCGTGATGCAGTTCTATATCGGAAATGGCAAGAATCGCCGGTTGGAGCGCCGCGCCTACTCCCCAATGGCGAGTCCGCGGGATATTTCGTTACCGCTACGAGCGGAAACTCGGTTTTGCTTCCCCCAAAGGATCGTGTTCTTCGGCTTCCGCCCCGCACAACTGGTGGTCCGGGCCAATCGAATGTGTGGTACGCCGATGATCCCGAAGTCCATGGCAAGATCCGCCAAAACGTGCTTGAGTTCGTCGCGAAGTGGCAAGAATCGAATTGGCGAAAAGAGAATGTCAGCGGCACTCCGCGACAGCCCGATCCATTCCGCCGTCAGCAGATCGAGCGTGCCGCCGTCGAGTACGTCACACGGCATTTCACTGCAGGTGGGTACGTCGTCGATTCCAAGGAGACGGACAACGTCGGATGGGATCTGGAGGCGACTCGCGGAAGGGAGATGTTGCGTCTGGAAGTGAAGGGACTTTCCGCTTCAGCGATTTGCGTCGAACTCACCCCGAACGAGTACGCGAAAATGCGGGAGCACCGCGATTCCTGGCGGCTCTGCGTCGTCACCAGCGCGCTGACTCACCCCGCACTCGCGATTTTCGCATGGTCGAGCGAAACCGGCGAATGGGAAGATCAACGCGACCGGCGCTTGGGCGTGACGGAACGCATCGCCGCCCGTTGCAGCATCAAAGCCGGAAAATAGGCTCGCATGGCATCGACCCGAAAATATGACCTGATCGTGAAGGGGATCTTCGATGAACTCGCCGAGATCATCGAGCGGCAATCCACGCCCCGTCGCGATGGTGCGGAGACCATTTGCGTGAGAAACCACGAAGGCGCAAACTTCCTTCTGGTCCGATACGGCTGGCGCGACGGTCATCGCGTGCGGGCCGTGTCGCTGCTCGTGCGCGTTCGCGACGGCAAGGTGCGCATCGAAGAGGACATGACCGACTGGGGAGTCGTCGATCGCCTCATCGGCCAGGGCGTCGATCCGGAGCACATCATTCTCGCGTTCCAGCGCGGCGAACCGACCGCCGCCGAACGGATGACCGCTAGGTGAATCGTGGTTTCCCGAGCGATCTCGTGCGAGGATAGGAATGCAACTCAGTGACGACAAAACGACTGCGGACAGAAACCGCGCGGAACGCCACGCGCGCCGCGGCGCTCCTCCGCGAGTGGTCGGCCGAAGCGGAATAGGAGGACGAATCCGACTACGACTGGCCCGCGATCGACCGCGAGATGGGCGACGCTGCGATGCGCTGCCGTGAACCCGTCGGCGACCTTTTGGTGACCATCAATCCGCCTCGAAGCGCCGCCGATCACGGCGAAAGGAGCCATCAATGACTCGACCCTTGACGTTGGATCTTCCCGAAGAGGTGGACCGCGCGCTGCGTGCCGAGGCTGCGCGCACGGGCAAATCGCCTTCTCAGGTCGCGCTCGAATGCATCGAGTCGCGCGTCGCCGCGCCCCGCCGAGGCAGCGCGGATGCGCTCATGCTGTCCCACGGCGCCTGGTCGATGGACCCGGACGAGCGCGAGAGCATCGAGCGAATGATCGAGGAGAGCCGTCTGCTGGAGGTTGACCGACAGTGAGCTTTCTCCTCGATACGAATCACGCAATTGCGCATCTGAATGGCGACCCGCGAATGGCGAGCCGATTCGCCGGTACGGCACGGGTGAGGCGAATGTGGGGTGGGCGATGTCTTGTCCCAGTAGTAGAATTCAATGGCACAATTACTGCATGAGCGGAGTACCCCATGGCCTACTGCGCGCACTGTGGATTGGACAGGCCGATCGTTCGACGGGCGATTGGTCCCTTTGCCGCTGGTGAATGCCCATTCTGTCTCTCCACGAGCCAACACCAGGATTGGTGCCGCGCTGCCGGATTGCCCGGTAGCACGCTGCCCGCGTGTGCATTCTGCGAGGAGATTCTGTTCATCAAGGCTCGCGATCAATCCGATTTCGAGTCGATGGCGCACGCCGAAGCCCTTCAGCGATCCGTTCGCGAAGCGGAAAAGCGTAAATTCATGCTAAATCTTCTAGTCGTCTTACTGGTCGTTCTCTTCGTGGGAGTTCCAATATTCCTATGGCTTTTTGGGAGGCCCGGATGAATCATGCCCGCACGTGATGCGATCCACGACACCGTGCGGAACGCGCTCGTCAAGGACGGGTGGACGATCACGGATGACCCATACATTCTGGAATACGAGGATCTGGTCGTCTATCCGGATCTCGGCGCCGATCGCTCCTTGGGGGCGGAGCGCGGCTCCGAGCGAATGGTGATCGAGGTAAAGTCGTTTCTGGGCCGATCGTCGATCTACGAGCTCGAACATGCGATCGGACAATACCTGATTTATCGAATCCTACTGAGCATCCGCGATCCGAATTGCAGGCTCTTCATGGCTGTTGCCCGGGATATCCACGAAGAAGTGTTCGGCAACAATGCAGTACGCCTGATCGTCGCGGAACTCGCAATTCGTCTGCTGGTCATCGACCCGAAGCATGAGGAGGTCGTCGAATGGATCGAATGACGCGATATCGCAAATTGATCGAAGACCACATCACGCGGATCGTCGAACTCGTCAATCGTCAGTACAAGACTGACGAAGGCGACGGGATCGCGCATTGCGTCTTCGATGAAGAACGCGATCACTACTTGCTCGTCAAGTCCGGCTGGACGAAGGGGCGACGCTCCAAGGGAACGACTCTGTTCGTTCGCCTCCGCGACGGCAAGATCCATGTCGAGGAGGATTGGACCGAAGACGGCATCGCCAACGCCCTGATCGCCACCGGCGTCCCCGACGAGGACATCGTCCTCGCCTTCCAATCCCCCTGGCTCCGCGAGCAAGCCGCCCATGCGGTGACCGACGCGCCGCGCTGAAAGAAAACATGGGCAAACCCACCGGCTTCAAGGAAATCGACCGGCAAGTCGCCGGCGAGCGCGATCCTCTATTGCGGATTCTCGACTGGAACGAGTTCCACGAGCATCTGCCGGAAGACGATCTCCGTGCGCAGGGGGCGCGGTGCATGGATTGCGGCGTGCCGTTTTGTCATACCGGCGACTTGATGGCCGGCATGGCGGCCGGGTGTCCGCTGCGGAACCTCATTCCCGAGTGGAACGATCTCGTCTACCGCGACCGCTGGCGCGACGCGCTCGATCGGTTGCACAAGACGAACGACTTCCCCGAGTTCACCGGCCGCGTCTGCCCCGCGCCGTGCGAAGGCTCGTGCGTGCTGGGGATCATCGAGCCGCCCGTCGCGATCAAGACGATCGAAGCCGCCATCGCCGACCGCGGCTTCGAGGAAGGCTGG
>JBBDNT010000301.1:4621-56452 GCA_040877445.1 Planctomycetaceae bacterium | reverse complement strand
CCGACACGCCAGTGAGGCTTGATCGCATGGGTGCCGCCAATCCGTCTTACCACGGATTCAACCGCCAAGTTCAAGCCTGAAGCGGTACTACGGGGTGCGATGAAGCCGGTTGAACTCTTCGGGATCGAACGCGTCGGGGCGTTCTTCCCGCAGGATGTCCTCGAGGAACTTCTCGTCCGCGTCCGTCAGCGAAGTCGAGTTCGCCGCGCGGGGACTCGTGGGACGTGCCGGCACTCCACGCGGGGGAGCGGTCGCGATCGCCGATGGTTTCGTCGGACTGCGCGTTTCCGCCGCCGGCCGCGCCGCGACGGGTTGCGAGGTCGTCGGCGTCTCCGGCATGTCGGCCGCGATCTTCCGCACCCATTCGGAAAGAACCTCCCGCTGCGCCGGCGCGTTGTGGTCGCGGAACACCGGTCGCCCGCGGTCGTGGGCGTCCTCGGGAGCGGTCAACAGCGTGCTCCGCTCGGGCCGCTCGCGATCGATGCGGCGGAGCACCGCCGCCAGGTTCCGCTCCGACGCCGCGCGATGCGCCCCTCGTCCGGGACGCACCATTTCGAGTCGAAATGCCTGGTCGGAGACGCTGCCGTGACACGCGGCGTTCCCGCACTTGTTCATCAACAGCGGCTGCACGCGGACCACGAACTCCTCGGCGGTCTCGGGAGTGAGTCCCGCCAGCGAGACGGCGGCCGGCGGATCGAACCCGTCCGCGGTGCGCGGCGGCGCGGCGGGGCGCTCGAGATGGGCCGCGTTCCGCGGATCGTTCGACTCTTCAAGCCGCTTCAGCGTCGAACGCGCGTCGGCGTTCGCCGGATCGAGCCGCAGCGCGTGCAGCAGCGCGACGCGGGCTTCATCCCGCATCTGGTGTCCGATGCACCAGCGGGCCAGCGCGACGTGCGGCTCGGGTCGTCCGGGAGGCAGCGTGCTTCGAATCTTGTCGAACGCCTCGCTCCGATCGGCGGCTTCGACGCGGACCTGCGCGTCGGGAATGACGAACCGCGCGCCGGTCCGCTCGATCTGATAGCCCCCCGCGTTGCGGGTGATCCGCCCCTCGACGATTCGCCCTTCAAGGGTCACCAGCACGCGGCTGTCGAGCGGCTCGACGGCGGGAAGCGCGTGTCCCGGGGCGATGCTCGCCGGCGTGAAAGCCGAAGCAAGACCGATGCCGCCGTTTTCGGATGGCGGGGACTCGCTCGCGACGTCCGCCGGTCGATCGCGCGCGCCGCCGCGCTCGTCCGGCGCGACGGCGCGGAGATCGTCGAACAATGCGCGGGCGGCGGCGTGGTTGGGGGCCAGACGCAGCGCCTCGCGGAGCTCGCGCCGGGCGTCGTCCAGCAGCCCGTGGGCGACGCACCACCGCGCGAGTTCCACGTGCGGATCGGGACGGCCCAGCGGGTAGGTCCGCCGCAGCTTGAGATAGGCGTCGCGGCGATCCTTCCCGTGAACCCGCACATGCGATGAGAGCAGCAGGAATTTCGAACCGGGCTGGTGCACCATGTAGCCTTCGTTGGTGCGTTCGATCCGCCCTTCGATCAGCCGCCCGTCCACCATCACGAGGGCGCTCGTCGCTCCCGCCGACGGTTCCGATTCCACTTGGGCGAGCGCCGCCGTGACGACGAGGGCCAGCGCAGCAATCCCTAGCGGCGCGAGCGTCCAAGAGAGCGGCGCGATGCGGATTCGATTCCGACCCGGCAGCCGCCGGTCTTCGGTCCCCTCTCCCCCGGCTTTGCGGGGGAGAGGGTTAGGGTGAGGGGGAGCATGGGACACGGCCTGCGTCTGGACCGACTCGTTACCCCATTCCGCTTCAATGCGAGACGTCGCGAATCGGGAAACGGCTGCCGCGATTGTCCCCGCTCCCCGACCCTCTCCCCCCAAGGGGGCGAGGGGGAGCGCGCTGGTCGCCGTATCGTGAAGGCACGCCTCATCCGCCGACGGACGGCTTCGTCGCGGAATCCGTCCATTGGCGTGCGTGGAAGAATTCGTCATCATTGGAGAGGCTCCATTGATCGACGCGGTCGAGAGGAATGTTCCGAGGTTCGGGCGGGGAGGGTACGCCGGGGCCGCTCCGCCGGTCAATCCGAGTTCCCATGCACGATTCCGACGACATCTTCACGCAATTCCTCGGCCGCGAGGTCGTACTCGACGTGACGAGCCAGTACGTGTTTCTCGGAACGCTCGTCGCGATCGACCGCGACGCGCTGGTTCTCGAAGAGGCCGACGTCCACGACCTCCGCGACACGCAGACGAACCGCGAGCGGTACGTGCTCGAGGCCCGGCGGCACGGGATCCGCGCCAATCGCCGCCGCGTCGTCGTCCGCCGCGACGAGGTGGTCGGCCTCTCGGCCCTCGCGGACGTGGTCGATTGAATGCCGAAGCGGGGATCGTCGGATCTGTCGTAGCGGAATTCGCAAGAGTTCCGACATGGGCCAGCAACTGCGACATCGCCGGAATTCTTGCGAATTCCGCTACCGCCCGTGCGCCGCGCCACCCCGATCAAGTGATACGAAATCCGAATGTCGGGATCGTCGAATCGGCGCGGAGCGTGGCGAGCGCCCATCCGCGCTGCTAACATGCATCGACGACGACCGATGCATTTGCCTGCCGGTTCCGATATCGCGGAGAGCGACTCTCTCAGCGCCTGGAAGGAAGTGCGATGCGCACCTGCCCGATTCATGGCGTCTCATCCGGCCGAATCTCGCGACGCACGTTCCTCGCGGACGTCGGGATGGGCTTCACCGGCCTCGCCCTGGGAGCGATGCTCGCCGGAGAGCGCGCGGCACGCGGCGACGAACCCGCCGCGATCGTTCCCGACGGCCGACCGCATTTCGCTCCCAAAGCGAAGAACGTCATCTGGCTGTTCATGGTCGGCGGGGTGAGCCACCTCGAAAGCTTCGACCCCAAGCCCGCGCTGAACGACTACGCCGGCAAGTCGCTCGACGAGACGCCGTACAAGCACTTCCTCGATCCCGACTTTCTCAAGGACAAGATCCGCACGCTCGCCCCCGATTTGCGGAAGGTGCTGCCCAAGTTGTATCCGCTGCAAGTCGGCTACAAGAAGCGCGGCGAGTCGGGAATCGAGGTGAGCGACTGGTTCCCGCACGTCGGCGGCGTGGTGGATGATCTCGCCATCGTCCGCTCGATGTGGACCACCGACATCGACCACGGCGCGCAGCTTCAATTTCACACCGGCCGAAACACGCTCGACGGCAACTTTCCGACGATCGGCTCGTGGATTCACTACGGCCTCGGCACGCTCAACGAGAACCTGCCGAAGTTCGTCGTCCTCGGAACGCCGCTCGCCGATTGCTGCGGAGGAAACGAAGGGCATCGCGCGGATTATCTCGGCCCGGAGCACGACGGCGTGCCGATGAGCGCCGATCCGAAAAACCCGCTGCCGTTCTCCGCGCCGGGCAGCGACGTGTATCGCGAAGAGCAGGCGGCCCAGTTCCGGTTGCTCGATCGGTTGAACGCGATGCAGGCGGTCGAGTATCCCGAGGACGCGGCGCTCCGCGCCCGCATCCGCTCGTACGAACTGGCGTTCCGGATGCAGATGGCGGTACCCGAAGCGGTCGGCGCCGACGGCGAAACGGCCGAGACGCTCAAGCTGTACGGCGACGACAAGGGAAACCTGTCCGAGTTCGCCCGCAACTGCCTCGTGTCGCGGCGGCTCGTCGAGCGGGGCGTGCGGTTCGTCCAGATTTATCACGGCTCGAACGGCGGCGCCGGCGCGTGGGACGCACACAGCAGCCTCAAGCAGAACCACGCCGGGCTCGCGGCGCAGGTCGACAAGCCGATCGCCGCGCTCATCCGGGATCTCAAGCGTCGCGGCCTGCTGGATGAAACGCTCGTCGTGTGGGGGACCGAGTTCGGCCGCTCGCCGGGGGCGGAAGGCTCGACCGGCCGCGACCATCACCCGTTCGGCTTTTCGATCTTCATGGCGGGAGGCGGGTTGAAGAAGGGGATCGTCCATGGTTCGACGGACGAAATCGGCTTCGCCGCGGCCGAGCACCCGCATTACGTCACCGACGTACACGCAACGGTGCTGCGGCAACTCGGCCTCGACTCGCGGAAGCTGGAAATCCCGGGCCGCAAGCGACTGGAAATCGACCACGGCGAACCGATTCACGAGATCGTCGCTTGACGCCCGCGCCGCGCGACGCGCGATCATTTGCGTTCGCCGGTTAGCCGCGACCCGCAGCCGAGCGGCGCCGCGAGCGAAGGGGAGCGCGCCATGAGCGACCATCGAGAGTTTCCTCCATTACACGCACCGAGAGCCCACATCGTCGCTCAACTCCGCCGCAGCGACAGTCCGTATCGCGACGCGGCCATCGAACTCGTCGAGAAGCACTGGGAAGAAACGATGCGAGGACTCGTGGCGCGCGTCCGCCGAAAGGCCGGATGGTCGTGGGAAACGCTGTGGGGCGCACTGAAACTCCTCGGTTCAACGGAGCCGCCTTGGGATCCCGCCGATGAGAACACCGCGAACGAAACTTCGGATTAGTGCGACTCAGCGGAGATCAGCGTTCCTGTCTGGGCACGCCCGGTCGAGGACCATCTCACCCATTCTCATGCATTCCGCAGCGCCGGGACGATCTCGGTGCGGGCGGCTTGCCAGGCGGGGAGAATGCCGGCGAGGAAGCCGGTCGCGAGGGCCGTCAACAAGGCGACGCCGGCGAGACGCCAGGAAGCCTGAAAGGCGACGCTGACCGCCTCGGCGCTGATCGCGAGGCTCGTCGACTCGAGGACGACGAACGCCCCGCCCACGCCGAGCGCGCCGCCCGCCAAGCCGAGCACGACGCTCTCGGTCAGCACGAGCGCGAACACCCGCGGGCCGGAAAAGCCGAGCGTCTGCAACACCGCGTGCTCTTGGACGCGATCCTGGACCGACATCAGCGTCGTCGTCGCCACCAGCGCGAGCACCAGCCCCACGCAG
This sequence comes from Planctomycetaceae bacterium, assembly GCA_040877445.1. Taxonomy (GTDB): domain Bacteria; phylum Planctomycetota; class Planctomycetia; order Planctomycetales; family Planctomycetaceae; genus JBBDNT01. The sequence goes on along the minus strand of JBBDNT010000301.1, from coordinate 51,522 downwards.
GCGAGTCCCAGATAATACGACAGCGCGATGAGCTGCGCGAGATCGCCGAGGCTTTTCGCCTGGAAGACGCCCTTCGGCCGCGTGTCGGTTTCGACCGGGCCGCCGCGGAACTGGTCGTCGATATTTTCGGCCACCGCCGCGGCGTCGATGCCTTCGGCCAACAGCACTTCATGCTGCGTCACCGTACCGACCGAGTCCGCCCCCCGGCGGCGCTGCAGGAAGTCGAGGTGCGTGTAGATGTAATTCTCCTCGGCCGGATTGCCCGACGAGTAGATCCCGGCGACCACCGTCGAGATGTCGCCGATGGAGAACTTGTCGCCCACGCGGATGCCCCGCCGCGCGGCGACCGCCCGGCCGACGACCGCCGCGTCCTGATTGCGCTCGAACTCCGACCAGTTCCCGTCGGTCAGCTCGAAATCGCGGATCGCGCGGAGCTTCGCCGCCGGCAGTCCATAGAACACGACGACGTCGAGACTCGCCCGGCAGTTGTTGGTGAAGACCTGGATCGGCACGACGTCGCGCACGCCGTCGAAGCGTGCGATCTGCTCGTCGTAATCCTGCGGCAAATGGCTGGTCGCGGGGCAGAACTTGTTCGCCTGGAAGACGATCAGCGATTGCTCCGCCTCCTGCCGGGTCCGCAGATCGTGCATGCCTTCATGGATCGCGCCGATGACGCAGAACACGAACAACGCCACGGCCGAACCGCTCACGGTCAACAGCGTCCGCGAGCGATGCCGCCAGAGCGTCTTCGCGATGTAGGGGAGGAAGCGGAGCATTGTTTGGTTCCCAGAGGTCAGAGGCCAAGTGCCAGCCAAAAGCGGTCAATGCGCGCGATAGGCATCATGCCGAAGTACCTCGTCAAGTTCGCATTTGCGGTGGCAGCGTGTAAGGCGGATTGGCAATCCTTCCCACGACGTCGATGTTGATAGAGGCAGTAGTACGTTTTCACGTTTCATTTTGTGGAGAGACGCATGGGCGGGTAGGACGGAATTATATTCCGTCGTCCCCGCCCGCCGGTGAGACATGCGCGATCGTCGCCGTTCCCGATCATCGTCTGCAACACGAAACGCAACGGTTTTCTTGGCGGACGGAATACAATTCCGTCCTACCGGTTCGATGACAACGCCGGATCTCTGATCTCTGATTTTCGATCTCCCATTCCCGATTCCACCAGCCGGCCCTGATCGAGATGGAATTGCCGGTCGGCGATTCCCGCCGCCTCCCGATCGTGCGTGACCATCAGCAGCGTGATGCCGAGTTCGTCGTTGAGCCGCCGCAGCAGGTGTAGAATCTGCTCCGAGGTTTCGGGGTCGAGGTCGCCGGTCGGCTCGTCGGCGACGACCAGCGTGGGATGCGCCACGATCGCCCGGCCGATGCCGACCCGCTGCTCCTGTCCGCCGGAAAGCTGCCGGGGATAATGGTCCGCCCGGTCGGTCAGCCCGACCGCTTCCAACGCGACGGCGACGCGCTTGCGGCGCTCGGCTCGCGACATCGAAAGCAAGAGCAACGGCAGCTCGATGTTCTCGTAGGCGGTGAGCACCGGCACGAGGTTGTGCGTCTGAAAGATGTAGCCGACGTTCGCCGCCCGCCAATGCGCCAGCCGCGTGCGCGAGAGGCGGGTGATTTCGGTTCCGGCGACGGCGATGCTTCCTTCGTCCGGGCGGTCGATGCCCGCGATGAGGTTCAACAGCGTCGATTTCCCGGTCCCGCTGGCCCCCATCAGCGAAAGAAACTCCCCTTGCGCGACGTCGAGCGAGACGCCGTCGAGCGGCGTGATCGTTTCGCCCCCTTTGTGATAGCGCTTGGCGACGTGGCGAACCTGGACGAGTGCGGTCACGATGCGTCTCCCGTGGGAAAGCGGCTGGGGTTGCGGGAGCGCTCGGCGGCCGGGGCCGTGGCTTCCGAGAGGGTCTCTTCGCCAGTCACGCGGATTCGGTCGCCGTCGCGGAGTCCATCGTGCCCCCCCGCGATCAGGCGACTCGCGATCGTCAGCCCGGACGCGACTTCGACCAGCCCGTCGCCGCTCGCCGCACCGAGTTCGACGGAAACGCGACGGGCGCGGCCTTCCGACTGATCGGCCACCCATACGAAAGCGGCGTCGCCGTCGCGCGTGATCAACCGTTGCGGGACGTAGATCCGCAGCTCTTCCGACGGTTCGGATTCATCGTCGAGGATCTCCGGCGCGAGGAACGTCACGTCGACGAGCATCTCCGGCTTGAACACCGAAGGCGGCGAGTCGATCGAGACCTTCACTTCCAGCGTGTTCTTTTGAATGTCGGCCCGCGAGCTGATGAACAACACCCGCCCGCTGAGCGGTTCCTTCACCGCCGGGTTCTCGATCCGCACCGGCTGGCCGAGCGCGACATGAGGAATGTCCGCGAAACGCACGTCGACGCGGACCTGCTGGCTTTCCGGCCGGTACATGGTGACGACGGTGCTCATGTCTTCGGTGCCGGCGTCTCCCATTCCCTCGGTCAACCGCGTGCCGGGATCGGAGGTGAGGTTCAACACGCGTCCGGCGACCGGGGCGCGGACGGTCATGCGGTCGAGCCGCAGCTTCGCCTCCGCCAGCGCCACCTCGGCCTGTTCGACGCGGGCCTCGGCGGATTTCAGCCGCGCGTAAGCGGTGTCGCGGGCTTCGATTTCGTCGGCGAGCAATTCGAGCTGCGTGCGGAGCGCGTCGCGCCGCGCCGCGAGCGCCTTCCGCTCGTTGTCGAGCGCGACTCGACGACGCTTCAGTCCTTCCAGATTCGCTCGCGCAATCGCGAGCGCGCTTCGGCCTTCCTCGCGCATGAGAGTCGTCACCGCGTCGCGGGCGGCGATGCGCCGATCGTAGTCGGCCTGGGCGTACTCGACTTTCGCAACGGCCGAGTCGATTTCGGACGGGATCGTCTCCAGGGCGGTCTCGACCTTCGCCAGCGAGGCCTCCGCGTCGCCGACGACGGCTTCCAGATGCACCGGCTGATCGAGGCGCGTCGCCGCCGCCTGCAACAGCGCGCGGGTCTCGGCGACTTCCGCCTGGCGAAGGGCGAGATCGGCCTGCGCCCGGCGGTAAGAGAGTTCGGCGTCTTCCCGGACAAGACGGGCGACCGGCTCCCCCGCCTCGACCACCTGATCTTCCACGACGAGCAGTTCCTCGATCACTCCGGGCGCGAGCGCGGCGACGCGGATCGGCGTGGGACGCGGCTCGACCCAGCCGGCGGCCTGAAACAGCGGCGTCCCTTCCCGCTGGATCGCGCTGCGGCTGACGTGTACGGGAACGACCGTCACCGCCCGCGGCGGGAACAGCAGATTCCATGTGCCCCACACCGCGAGTCCGCACACGCCCAGCAACAACGCTCCCGGCAGGACATACCGCGACCCGATGCGGCTCCGGGACCGGATGGCCGGCCCCGGACCGCGATCGAGCGCCAATTGCGACAGATCGACATCGGCACGCATGGAGCACCTCCGAGTCTGTCTTCGAAAGCCGTGGTGATGCGTTGACGCCGCCATCGACGTAGCGGAATTCGCAAGAATTCCGAGAGCGTCCGAGCGAGCGTCGGAAGTCTTGCGACTTCCGCTACGGATTCGAAGACACACTCTCTCTCATTCGCGGACGAAGACGCCGTTCGCGAGCACGGTCAGGTTGCCGCTCTCGTCGCGGTGCGACTTGCCGCGGACGACGACCGTTTGCAATTCCTTCAGCCCCAGCAGTTCGCGGGCGTCGGACTTCACGAGCTGGCCGTCGGCATCGACGAACTTCACGAGCGCGGTCGCCTTCGGCAGTTTGTCGGTCTCGCAACAATAGTCCCACGGCATCGAACAGGCGTCGCCGGGGATGTCGCTGCACGCCTGGAGCGAGCGATCGACGATCGAGAACGCCGCGCGTCCCTCGACCCACGGGTTTTCGCTGCCGCCGATCCGACCGACGACGACCACATCGTCGCCGTCCGATGAAGATTCGCGGGCGGCGATCACGTCGTTCGCACCGTCCGGCTCGTCGGCGAGCACGAATTCGGCACGGTCGGCGTTCGATTCGCTCGCGTCAGTTCGATCGGGTGCAGTCTCCGTCGTTCCGCGGTTGCATCCGGCGAACACCGCGACGATCGCGAGCGCGGCCAACCATTTCACCTGCATGAGCTTCTTCGAGCATTGCATGGGGAGTACCTTTCGAGAGTAGAAGATTCGGTTTCGAAATCGTGGGTAGCCCGTAGGACGGATTGGCAATCCGCCGGTGGGGCATCAACGTCGCCGGAGGTCGATCGTTCTGCCGACTCGATCACCATTGGAAGGATTGCCAATCCGTCTTACACGCCTCCAGCATCCAAATTCAGTTCTGTGGAACCCTTAATTGCGTCGGCCTCCTTCCGACGGAGAATCTTGGAATTCAAATCGCCTTCAATCCTTCGACGATGGGTTGCCGCATCGCGCGGATCGCCGGGGGAATCGCCCCCAACAGGCCGATCGCCATACCGGCTCCGCAGCCGATGAGCACGGCGACCTCATCCACGCGGAGCGCGAAGGCGCTCATCGTGAACCGCACGGCGGCCCCGTCGAGAATCGTCACCGCCAGCAGCGTGGCGAACAGGCTCGCCGCCGCCGCGAGCAGCAGTCCTTCCTGGAACAGACTGACGACGATCGCCCGGCGGACGAAGCCGAGCGTTTGCAACGTCGCCAACTCGCGGACGCGGCCCACGACCGCGCCGTACATCGTGTTGAGACCGGCGAACGTTCCGGCCCCCGCGACCAGCAGCACCACCAGCCAGGCGAGCATCCGCACGGGACGGTAATCCTTCTGGAGCGTGTCGTAGTAGGCGGTCTCGCGCATCGCCTGCAACTCCAGGTCGAGCCGTTCCTTGCAGAACAGATCGAGATCGGCGAAGTCCCCCCCCGGAGCGAGCGTGAGCGCCACCAGACTCAGATCCTGCCGCTTCATCGCCTGCTGGAGTTCATCCAGCCGGCACCAGATTTCGGATTCGAACGTCGCCCCGCCGGCCGAGAACAGCCCGCTGATCCGCCACCGCCGGTTTTCGAACTCGAGCACGTCGCCGATTCGCAACGCATCGCGCGCCAGTCCGAGTTTGACGGCCGCCATTCGACCGACGAGCACTTCGCCGCTCTTGGGCCACGCGCCTGCTTCGATCTCGACTTGCTGCCGGACAAGCAACACGGCCGGCGTCAGTCCGCGCACCAGTCCAAAGCCCGGCTTGTCCCGTCCCTGAATGCCGACTTCCGTTCCGAGATACAGTTCCGGCGAGACGTACTTCCGCCCGTGCCGTTCGGAAATGCCGCCGACGCTGGCCGCGACGAGATCGCTGGTCCGCATGGGGATCGACGAGTATTCGAGGTTTTCGCCCATGCCGAGACCGAACACGATCGCCGTGGCCGGGTCGCCGCTGACCGCCAGCGACCGCTCCAGCCCGCGGATGAATCCCGCGACGACGAGAATCAGCACGATCACCGTCGTCAGCCCGGCGAACGTCAGCAGCGTGCGGACGGGCCGGCGCATCAGGTTGCGAACGCCGTACTCCCACGGGAGCAGTCGAAACACCGGAAGGCCTTCCGCGATTCGGCTCGCGCGAGCCGCCGATGCGGCACGAACGAACGACGAAGAAATCGACCGCGGATCACGCCGGAGCCGCATTCGAGAAGAACGCGCGGCGCGTCCGCACACGGGGTCGAAAGCGGGCGGAAGGCGCGCTAGCAGAGAAAGCGCATCGCGCGCAGACAGACGGCGCGCCCCGGTTGTGCGCACTCGCGGGAAGTCGCGGGCTCGGGAAGAACGAGCCGCGTGCCGCTGCGATCCGCGAGGATCGCCGCGACGATCGAACCGTCGAACGGACCGGCATCGTCGAGGGGAAGCCGCGGACCGGCTTCCTTGTCGACCACGGCCCCGCCGCAGAAGCATTGGCAGGCGGAGTCGTCGTGATCGTTCGTCGGCGGAAGTTGCGACGGGCCGGTCGGCGCCGCGGGGTGGTGACAACAACAGCAGCGACCGCTGGCCGGCGGATCCGGCCCGGCAGCCGCTCCGGCGCCGCACCACAGCGGACAGACCAGAACGACGACGCAGAGAAAGGCTCGTTGAAGAGTGGCCGTCATGACGTTCGCCTCGACCATCGATCGTAAACGACATGGAACGCCGGATCAAGGCGGAACCGAAGATGGTCGCCGGATGGGGCGGCAAGAGTTCCTGGCGACGCCAATCTCTGTGGCGATGGGTGGCGGGGGCGCTCCGCAACGCGGAAGCCCCCGTGGCGCGCGACGGGGGCTTTCGCTGCGCGAAGCGCCCCCGCCACCCGACTTTTTGCCACACGCCAGTGAAGATTGCCGCACCCCGCCGGATGCGCCGGACGTCGAATGACGGGGCGCTCGCGGAGCGGAGTTGCGGGATGATTGTCGAGAATGGTCGGGATGACGCGAACCATTTCGCCCGACGGTGCGTCCGTTCCACGGCTGTCAAAGGAGGAAATTCAGGCAAACGGACGGTGTCGTTCGGCCAGCGGCGCGCGGCGCCTCGTCATCAGGCGATTTGGCGGCGCGTGTTCCTCACTGGGTTCGGAACCGGATGGCATCGGCTGTGGTTAGCTCAGTGGGTAGAGCACCAGACTGATAATCTGGCTGTCACGGGTTCGACTCCCGTACCACCCGGTCGACTTGAAATCGACCTGACCACGCGGGCGCGAAAGCGTCCTCCACTTTGCCCGAGGGAGGCGGGCGGTCGCACGGTCCGCCGTCGATTCGTAATCGCACGCCGCGAGGCGGGAACCCGAACCGGCTTCGGCCAGTTCGGTGAACCGAACCGCGGCGGCGCGTGTCGCGGAGGACGGCAGCACGCACGGACGCCTTGCAGTGTGTGGATTCCGCGTTGGTCCGCCGTCGGAAGAAGTTTGCGGAACGCGACCGGCGAAACGCGCGGCTTCGGCCGCGCGGGATCCGGTCGAGCGAAGCATTCGGACGCCGGCGGCCGCGAGCGCTCAAGCGATACTCCGCGTGCCGACGTGTGACCGCACGACGCAGCCCGCCTCCCAAAGGCGTTTTCGTTTCACCCCGCAACCGTCGCGAATACCAAGTACTGAGTACAGAGTGCTCAGTACTCATCTCTGACCTCTGATCGCTGACTTCACCCCCCCGCTCACGCGGGAGGCTCGCCGACTACTACCCACTATCCACTATCCACTGACTACTATCCCCAATGTTCCCCTTCCGCCGCGTCAAGATCCGCAGCTACGAGATCGGCCTGTACTTCCGGGACGAGGAGTTCCGGGGTCTGCTCGGCGCGGGTCGTTACGTCTTCTTCGACCCGCTGCGGAAGGTCCGCGTGCAGGTCGTCTCGCAGCGCGATCCGTGGCTCGTCCACGAGAAGCTCGACGTGATCGTCAAGTCGGGGGCGCTCGCCGAGCGCGCCGTCGTCCTCGACCTGAAGGACCACGAGCGGGCGCTCGTCTGGATCGACGGCCGCTTCAGCCACGTCCTGCCGAAGGGACTGTACGCCTACTGGATCGGATTCCGCGACGTGCGGGTCGAGATCGTCGACGCGCGGCGGGTGCGGTTCGTCCACGACGAGCTGAAGACGATCGCCTGTTCGCCGCTGGTGAGCCGGGTGCTCGACGTCTGCACGGTCGAGCGCGACCGCTTGGGCGTGCTGTTCGTGGACGGCGCGTACGTCGAGACGCTGCCTTCGGGCCGGTACGCGTTCTGGAAGGACGCGGCCGACTCGAAGGTGGTCGAGGTGGACCTGCGGGAAAGCATGTCCGACGTCGCCGGTCAGGAGATCATGACGGCGGACAAGGTCACGCTCCGCATGAACGCCGTGGTCACCTACCGCATCGTCGATGCGCGGAAGGCGGTGAGCGCGGCGGAGGACGTCCGCCAGGCGCTGTACCGCGAAGCGCAGCTGGCGCTGCGGGCCGTGATCGGTGCGCGGGAACTCGACGCCTTCCTCGCGGACAAGGACGCGATCGCGCGGGAGGTGGAGGAGATGGTTCGCGCGCGGGCGGGTGAACTGGGATTGCAGGTCGTTTCGGCCGGCATCCGCGACGTCATCCTCCCGGGCGACATGAAGGACCTGATGAACAAGGTCACGGAGGCGAAGAAGGCCGCCGAGGCCAACCTCATCTCCCGCCGCGAGGAGACGGCGGCGATGCGCAGCCAGGCCAACACGGCCAAGTTGCTGGCCGACAACCCGACGCTGATGCGGCTGCGGGAACTGGAGGTTCTCGAGAAGGTCGCCTCGGCGGGACACCTCAACGTCGTTCTCGGCGAAAAAGGACTCGCCGAGCGGATCGTCAACCTGCTGTGACGACGAACACGCCCCCGGCGCGCGGGATCGCGCCGGGGGCGATTCTGATTGGTCGCGGAGGACGCCCCTGTCCGAACTCGTGGCCGAGTTGCGGTATCGGTGCCGCGGATCGGGATCAATACGTCGGGAGCGATTCGATCGGCGCCATGGCCGAGGCTGGATAGTACGTCGGCGACGCAACCGGTCCGGAGACCGGCGAAATCGTGTCGTACGATTGGTACGAGCCGGAGGGATAGTAGGGCACGGCGCCGCCGCCGCTCGGCGGGCAGGCGCCGGTCGGGCAGGGATTGCAGGGGGCGGTCGAGGGGCCGATGTAACCCGGGTACGATCCGCCGCCGAAGCAGCGCTTCGTTCCGCAGAACGGCCACATCCGGTGGCTGCCGTGGCAACAGCATCCACACGCCGTGAAAATGAGGGCCAGGCACAGCGTTCGGAGAATGAGATTCCTCATCGTCGAGTCCTTTCGCGACCACGAATTGCGGGGGAGACGTGCAGCCGAAGTGCCGCTCGGAATGGGACGGCGCTTCGATGAATGAACCAACGTGTGCGGGTCGTTCGGCGATCGGCGGAGAACATCGAGAGAGAGTGGCCGACAGGCCGCTGCTTCGACCGGAGGCGATCGCCCCGGCCGAAGCGGGGCGAACCATAGGCGGTTTCGCGAACCCCGTCAACGGCAATTCGCCGGCGTCGCGACACCGCGCGGCGCCGGGGATTTTCCGCGTCCTTTTTGCCCCGCGTTCGTCTGTATGATTGGAAGGGCCGGCAGCCGCCGGACATGAACCACGATCGTGAACCACGATGAACTTGGAGCTGAACCATGAGCCATGAATCCGCGGTGCGATTCGAGACGAACAGCCGCATTCACATGGGGCTGGCCGTGAACGACTTGGAGCGCTCGGTCGCCTTCTATCGGATGCTGTTCGGGCAGGGGCCGTCGAAAACCCGTCCGGGTTACGCGAAGTTCGAGGTCGCCGAGCCGCCGGTGAACCTGTCGCTGAACGAGGCCGGCGGAGCAACGGGTCCGTCCGACCCGATCGCTCACTTCGGGATTCAGGTCAAGTCGAGCGACGCGGTTCGGACGGTCGCCGACCGACTCGCCGCCGCCGGATACGCCACCCGGACCGAGGAGCGGGTCGCCTGCTGCTATGCCGTGCAGAACAAGGTCTGGGCGGCCGATCCGGACGGAAACCGCTGGGAGACGTACGTCGTCCTCGACGACGACGGGGTGAATCATCGTTCGTCGCAGAGCGAGTGCTGCCGGGAGGCCGTCGCATGACGGCACGACCGGCCACTGATGCGGCGTGGCTGCGATTGAGCGGCGACCTGCGGCGGTTCATCCGCCGCCGCGTCGCCGACGACCACGCCGCCGAGGATCTGCTGCAGGAGACGTTTCTGCGGATTCACCGCGGGATCGACGCGCTCGCCGATGCGGATCGCCTGGCGGCGTGGGTCCATCGCATCGCCCGCAACGTCATCGTCGATCACTACCGCAAGACCTCGGAATCCGCCGTCGAACTGTCCGATACGGAACCGGCCGCCGCCGAGATGGATCGCGTGGGACATCTGCGGAACGAGGCGGGATCGTGGCTCGAGGGATTGATCCGCGAGTTGCCCGAAAAGTACCGCGAGGCGGTCCGGTTGGCGGAGATCGAGGGAGTGCCGGGGCGGGAAGTCGCGGACAGGCTGGGACTCTCGCTGTCCGGAGCCAAATCCCGCATCCAACGCGGCCGGAGGCTGCTCAAGGAAGCTCTCGATCGCTGTTGCACGTTCGAGTTCGACCGCCGCGGAAACCTGACGGACTACGAACCCCGGCCCGACCGGACGGTGTGCCGCGACTGCGATTGAGCCGGACTTCGGCACGGCTTTTCGGTCGGGCGGCCACCGCCGCGGGGCGAAACGGGCGGGTTCATCTTGCCGGAATGGCGCCGGGAACGTACATTTGACGGTATCCCGTTCACTCGTTTCGGCAGCCGCGGCCGCGGCGCCGCAGAGGGAGTCGGAATACCAGTGGCCTTGACCGAAATCGATCGCAACCTGCTGCGGCGGTGTCTCGCCCAGGAACCGGGCGCTTGGAAGGATCTCGTCGATCGGTTCATCGGGTTGTTCGTGCATGTGATCCACCACACCGCCCAGGCGCGCAGCGTGGGGGTGCGTCCCGAAGACGTGGATGATATCTGCGCGGAGATTTTCACGACGCTGGTATCCCGCGACTTCGCCGTGCTGCGGAACTTTCGCGGAAACAGTTCGCTGGCCACGTATCTGACCGTGGTCGCCCGGCGGATCGTAGTGCGCGAGATGTCGCGCCGCAAGATGGCCGAGGCGCTGGGGCACGTGCAGGTGAACCGGACGTCGCTCGAGAAGGTCCGCACGCAACCGTCCGATTTCAAGCGCATCGAAGACCGCGACGAAGTTCACCAACTGTTGAAGGTCCTTCCCGCCGCCGACGCCGAGATCGTCCGCCTGTTTCATCTGGAAGGACGGTCGTACGGCGAGATCAGTTCCGGATTGGGAATTCCGGAAAACACGATCGGCCCCGTGCTCACGCGGGCGCGCCGCAAACTGGCCGAACGCAAGGTCCAGTCCTGAGAGGTTGTGAATCTTTCGCCATTCGACCGTGTCCGCAGCGCGTCATTCCCGCGAAGGCGGGAACCCAGTCGATGCACGGACAGTAATCCCATTGGTAACCGCCTTGGCGATTACTGGATTCCCGCCTGCGCGGGAATGACGATTCCGAAGCTCACTCAGCGGAAAGAAAGTTTCACAATCTCTGAGACCCGAAACCCCGTGGCGCCCGGTGCTTTCCGGCTTGGGGAGGCGGTCACACGCGCTCGCTCGCGACAGGTAATCGTCGTGGAATGCCGTCACCGTCGGCTTGGCGCCGGTGATGCGCCGGTAGCCGCCTCGTGTCCGAGGAGTCAGTCGAAGTGGCGTTGATCGCGGCGACGCCCGAACGCTACCAGTTGAAGGGAACGCTACGTCCCGAGGTCGTTGAATCCCCCAGTTGGGCGCACCCGGTCGTCTGCGGCGGAAAACTCTATCTTCGCGAGCAGGACACGCTCATGTGCTACGACATCACGGCCCCCGGCCTGCCGGTCCTCGGTTCTTTTGCTCGAGACCGGGTTGGAGATCGAGTCGTTTCCGTTCCGCCCGGGGGCGGTACGACTCGCATGGTTCCTTGGACACGCACGGTCCCTTGGACGATCGCATGAATTTTGCCGCTCGCCGCCGATTCCTCCTTCTACGGGGAATTTCCGGAGGTTATGATGAAGGTGGATGCGGGCCGGGGGAATGGTCCGCACTCTGCACATGTCTCCGTCGAACCGATCGGGCTTCCACGTGCGCCGTTTGGGTTACACGGCTTGCCTGCTCGCGGCGCTGTGGATGGTCTCGACCGCCGCCGTGGGACAGGAGCAAATCGCGCAATCGGAGCAGCCCGCGGCACCGGCACGTTCCGTCGTCGCCGCGCCCGCCGATGCTTCGTCGCCTTCGAACTCGACGAACGGTTCGCCCGCGGAAGCGCGATCCGGGACGAGCGGCGGATCGCGAGAGGCGAACGGAACGCCGACCGAAGCGACGCCCCGCGCGACGGGAGCGTCGCCGGTCGCGCCGATGTTCACTCCCTCGAACGGCGGCGGCGCATCCGTGTCGCGTCCCGCCGAAGGGGGGGTGAAGTGGGACGCGATCTACCTGAGAAACGAACGCGGCCAGTTGGTTCCGGTCCCGCTCGACGGGGATTTGAAGGCGTTTCTCGAATGGCGCGCGGCGAAGAACGCGCCTCCTCGGGCGGCTCGGCCGGATTACGCCATCACGTCGGTGGCGCTCGCGGGAACGGCGGGAGACGAGCGGGCGGAATTGACCGCCACGATCCGCGTGCAGGTCGACCGCGCGGATGGATGGGTGCGGGTTCCCCTGCGGTTGAACGAAGCGGTGCTGCGGGACACGTCGTACGACGGGCCGGGGACCGCCGCCTTCGACGAATTCGACCGCGACGCTGGTTATCGCTGGTCGCTCAAGGGACAGGGGCTGCACACGCTCACGCTGTCGGTGTTCGTGCCGGTCCGCAAGCAGTCTCCCACGCGCCGGGTTCAACTCGCGCTGCCGGCGACCGCGGTGAGTCAGGCGCGGATCGCGGTCCCGATGCGGCGGGTGTCGGTGAAAACGGGCGATCCGCTCGCCGAACGCGACCCGCGCTCGACGATTCGCACTCGGGCCGTGTCGGACGACGCGACCGAAATCGAAATCTTCGGACTGGAGCAACGGCTCGATCTGACCTGGCAGCCGCTTCCCGATCCGGCGCAGGTCGAAATGGTGCTGGAGTCGCTCGCGTCGATCGCCGTCAAGCCGACGATCGACTCCGTGCTGCTGGAAGTCGTGCAGTCCGTGCAGGCGCGGCAGGGCAGCTTCGACTCGTTGACGGTCCGGCTTCCGTCGGGATTCGAACTGATCGCGGTCGAAGGCCGGCGCTACGCCTCGCACGAGACGCTTCCGGACGAGCGCGTGGCGGTGAAACTCACCGAGCCGGGCACGGGGCCGATCGAACTGCGGTGGACGCTGCAGGCGCCGTTGCCCGAATCGGGCCGGGTGTTGCTCGAGGGTTTCGAAGTCGAACACGCGCGGCGGCAAACGGGCGACATCGCCGTCTCCCACGTGGAGGGATTGCGGATCGCCCGCTACGAAGCGGCGAACGTGCACCGCATCAACGCCGGCGATGTGATCGGGCAGCCTTCATTGGCAAGCGCTTATCGCTTCTTGCGGCAGCCGTTCCGCCTGGGCCTGGCGGTCACGCGGAATCCTCCGGGGTTCACGGTGCAACCGGAGCACAAGCTGCACTTTTCGGGCCAGCGGGCGGAGTTGACCGCGGAGTTCAAGGTGCGCGTCTATCGGGGCGTCGTCGAGTCGCTGGACCTGGCGTGGCCGAATCGGCGGGCCGAAGGCTGGACGATCGAGCCGCCGGACATGTTCGCCCCCGCCGCGGACGGGGCCGCCATCGAGCGGTTCGACTTCGACACGGACGAGACCAGCGATGTCGTCCGCATCCAGTTGCGCGATCGTCAAGCGGGCGAGTTCACGGTCCGGGTCCGTGCCGGGCGGAAGATGCTTCCCGAGCCGGAAGCGACGGTGCTTTCGCTGCCGGGAATCGACACCACCAGTCTCTCCCCGGCCGACCTGTTCGTGACCACCGCCGACGCGGTCGAAGCGCAGCTCGAACCGACGGCCGAGACCGCGCTCGAACGCATCCAGTTGGCCGATGCGTTTCCGTTGTTCGGCGAAGGGTCGATGGCCGGCGCGTCCCCCCCCGCGTCGCGGAACGAAGTCGCCCACTATCGCGTTCCGTCGCCGTCGGCGCTGCTCGCGGTGCGGCTGTCGCTGCACGAGCGGATCGTGCGGACTTCGGCCGACGCCGCGGTCGAACTGGTTGATGGCCGGCTGCTCGTGCGCCAGCGGATCGCCTACGACGTGCGCTATGAACGGCTGCCGCAGGCGCGACTACTCGTCCCCCGCGGCGTGGGGGAACAAGTCCGCTTCCTGGCGGCCGATGGCGCGGTCCTCACGCCGAGTTGGACCGACCGCGGCGATGCGGACCACCGGCAGGCGACGATCCGCTTTTCGGAACCGCGGATCGGCTGGTTCGAAATCGTGGCGGAATACTTCGTCGACCCCGGGACGGCGCTCCCTCCGGTCGAGCCGGTCGATTCGAAGTTGCCCCTCGTGCTGCCGACGGAGGCCCCGTTCGGCGCGCTGGTCTTGTCGGCCCCACCGACCGAAACGGTTGAAGTGAGCGTCGCCGAATCCGGATGGACGCGCCAGATGGCGATGGACGATCGCCGGCAATGGCGGACCTCGACTCCCGGCGACGCGATCGTGGTGCGACTGGAACGCGCCAGTCCGGACATCCCGCAGCACTACGTCGTCCGCCGCTCGCTAGTCCGCACGGTTTTCGATCACAACGGCGACGCGTCGATCCGGGCGCAGTTTCGCCTGCGGGGCGATTTCACCAGGCTGCTGCTGCACGTTCCCGAAGAGCAAACCGTCCAGGCGCTGTGGTGGAACCACGAGACGATCGCGCCGGAGCGCCTCGTTCCGGTCGACGACGACGGCGGCTTGCACCGGTTGGAAATCGCCGATGGGACTTCGGGAGCGGTGTCCGGCGAGCACCTCTTGACGATCGACTTCCGGGAGAGCGCGCCGCGGGGCTTCACCTGGGCGGACGCGTCGCGGTTGGCGGTCGCCCGGTTTCCGGCGAACGTTCGCGTCGATCAGTCGTTGACCGAAATCGTCCTTCCGGTCGACCTGCACTTGTTCGTCACGCCGCGCGGGCTAACGCCCATGTATGAGTGGCGGCGGGGCACGGCCTTCTGGACCCGAAACGTCCGGCCGGGCTACGCGGACCTCGACGCCTGGATCGGCGCCGGCGACGGCCCCGCGCCGGAACCGATGTTCGAGGCCGGCAACTCGTATCTCTTCGCCAGGTTCGGACCGGTGGACGCACTCGAGTTCCGAGCGATGAGCCAATCGCTGATCGTGCTGCTCGGCGCGGGACTGGCGCTCGCGGCCGGCTTCGTGCTGCTGAAGATTCCCGCCACGCGCGACGCGCTGACGCTGCTGGTGATCGCCTTCGCCGGCGCCCTCGTGGGACTGTGGCACGCCGAACCGGTGCGCGTGCTGTTGCAACCGGCATTGCTGGGACTGCTGCTGGCGGTGGCGGCGGCGGCGATCGAGCACACGATTCAACGTCGGCGGGCCCCGTCGATCATCACGCTGTCGGCGGCCAGCGATTTCTACGCCCCCTCCGCGGGCGGGTCCGGCAATCATCGCGCGCTCCCGGCCGGCGCCGACGATCCGACCGCCGTCCGGCCGGCGCCTAGTCCGTTCGAACCCGTCTCCACCACCACCGCGGGACGGGAGCGATGAGTCACCTTGCGCGACGAACGCGCCGAACGCTTCGGCCCGGCGTCATCGCCACCGCGAAGCGCGGCGGGCGGCGCGAAGCCTTGCGAGCGAGCGTCGTCGCGATCGCCGCGATCGCTTGCCTGGCCGTCGCCCGCGTCGATTCCGAAGGGGACGAACCATCTCCGCCGAGACCGCCGGCGAAATCGACATCACTCGCTCCATCGCCGGCGCCGTCGGACCTCGCGATGGCGGCGAAGAGCGCGCTTCCGGCCGGCGCCTCGCCGGTGCGGCAAGTGCTCGTTCCGGTCGAGCATTTGTCCGAGTTCCTCGAGCAGTCTCCCGACCGCTGGCACGTGATGGACGCCGACGAGTTCCGCAAGCGGCTCTCCGCGGCCGATCGTTCGCCCCCCGCAGGCGAGGCGCCCCGCTTCGCCTCCGCCGTGTATCAGGCGGAATTCATCGGCGACGCGTTCGCCGCCGGGACGCTCCTGGCGGAGTTGTCGTCGGCAGTCACGGCATCGTCCGAGACGCCGCAATTGATGTGGCTGGACTCGTCCAATCTCGCCCTGTCCGCCCTGTCGTGGAGCGATCATTCGGCGATCTGGGGGGCCGACCGCGAGGGGCGAACGGCGGTGCTCATCGATCGCGCGGGGGAGCGGCTGGCGGGCGCGTGGAGTCTCAACGGCCGCAAATTGCCCGGCAGCGTCGAGTTCGAAATTCATATCCCCCGCGCCACCGTCTCGCGGTTCGAACTCGCCATTCCCGATTCGCACGCGCTGCGCACCTCGAGCGCGGAAGTCGTGGTGAGCGGTCCGCATCGCGGATCCCGACCGGGGTGGAGCGCGTGGCGCGTGGATGCCGGCAGCCGGACCGACTTTCATCTTTCCGTCGTCCGTGAAGCCCGGTCCGCCCGCATGCATCCCGTGGTGCTGGCGCGGGTCGACACGTCGTACGTGCTGCGATCCGACGGATTGGAATTTCAATGCGACTTCAACCTGGATGTGGCCGGCGGTGCAGTCGGCCAGTTGCGTTTCGCGCTCCCCGCCGCCGCCGAAGTCCTGTCCATCGAATACCGTTCGTCCCGTCGCCGCATCGGCGGAGGACTGGCGGTGGAAGACGCGCTGGCCTGGACCGCGTCGGTCCGGGACGGCATGCGGCTGATCGATGTGGCCCTTCCCGATGCGGTGCTGGGGCCGATGCCGCGGCCCGTTCGCATCCGCGGGTTCGCGCCCCCCCGGCTGGGACGCAAGTGGATGCTCCCCCGGCCGCGGTTGGTCGCCGCGGAAAACTACGACCTGCTGTTTCTCGAAGGGCGTTCGACGCTGGAAGTCGAGAAGCCGCTCGAAGTCCGCGGCCTTTCTTCGCCGGGCGCGCGGCAGATCGGGACCGAGTCGGACGGGCGCAGTTTCACGTTTCAGCGGTTCCGCACGAACGACCCCCGGGAAGATGGTCCCGGGGGGTTGATCGTCGACGCCGACCATCCCGAGCCGGTCCTCTCGGCCCGCACGCTCACCGCCGTGCTGTTCGACGCCGAGAATTGGACCGCCCGAACGCGGATCGAATGGCGCGCTTCGTCCGGCTCGACGTTCGCCGCCCGCTGCGGCATTCCTCCCGGCTGGCAGATCGCCGAAGTCCGTCCGGCGGAGAGCGCGCGGCAATCGGCCGTGGCGGGCTGGGATGTCGTCCCGGAAGAGGACGGTTCTGCGGAATTGCGAATCGAGTTTCGCGACGCGCTCGTTCCCGCCGGCCGAGCGGACGAGCCGGGCAAGGCGATCGTCGTGGTCGCGCAACGCTTGCCGGTCGCCGCGGGCGAGCCGTTCCCCGTGCCGGGCCTCCGTCCGCTCGATTGCGAAGTGACCGAATCGATCGCGGGCCTTTCGCATTCCGGGGAGTTGCGACTCCGCGACGCGCGGCGCTCCGAATCGATCCGCTTTCAGGCATTGCCCGAACCGGTTCGGGACGCGTCGTTCTGGCGCGATGTCGTCGACCGCGACGACGCGACCCTGTGGCTTCGCGCCGTCGGAACGCCGGACGGCACGCTCATGTTTCCCGTCGCGGGCGCGCGGAACGTCGTTGGAGTCTCCGGAGGCGAACCAGTCCCGGGCGCCGCGATCCCCGTGGATGTCGCGAACGAGGAGCGAACTCCGAGCGCGGCCCCGTCGTCCGCTCGGCATGCCGCCGGTTGGGCCGGCCTGTCGCTTGCTTCGCGACTCGCCGCCGACTCGTTCGAGTTCGACGATCACCGCGCCGTGTTCCGCATTCCTCCCGACTCGACCGAGACGACGTTCGTGTTCCGGCTTCCCGAAGGCGCCGAACTGACGGGCCTGGACGTCAACGGGACGAAGCACTCGTCGAGTGGCGAAGCGCCCCTCGAACCGGGGCGGCCGAACGTGGTGACGCTCGACTATCGCACTCGTTCCAGCGATGGCTGGACGGCGCGGACGCACGACATTCCCACGCCGCGAACTTCGCTGGCGGTGCTCGCCTTCGACTGGACGATCGCCCTCCCACCGGGCATCCGCTGCGCCGAGGAACCGAAGTTCGTCGCCCTCGATGCGCGCTTCCCGCGACAGGCCTGGACCGTGCGCCTGTTCGGACCGCTGGGGCGCCCCGCGCACCAGTCGTTCTTCAATCCCTTTCTGCCGTCGTCGTGGAGCGGACTGTTCGGCGATGCCGGCACGCGTTCCGACGGACCGGCCCCGCTCGGCACGCCCCGCGCCTCGGACGAAGATCGTTCGGCGGATATCGCGTTCGCCCCGGCCGGTTGGCGCGTCATCGAGGCCTGGGCGCCATATCTGCCGGAGCGGCTCGTCCTGCGCACGCAGCAGGAAGGCCGCGTCGCGTTCGTGGCCTGGACGTTGTTTCTGGGAACCTGCCTGATGGGGATCGCGATCCGGCTGGCGCGGCTTCCGCGGCGGTCGTCGCTGGCGGTGGTCGCGATCGCGACCGCCCTCGCCGCCGCGATCGCCGCTCCGCCGGCCTGGACTTCGTTCGCCGGCGGGATCTTCGCGGGGTGCGTGTTGTCGGCGCTGACGCCGATCGGCTTGTTCCGCCGCATCGGCCGGCCTCGCCCGGTCGAACAGGGCATGACCGGCAGCACCGCGACGTTCCAACATGCCTCGGCGATGACGCTGGCGATCGTCGCCGGAGGGTTCGGGCTGGCGTGCGTCGTCTCTTCGACCGTCGCGCAGGAAGCCGCGCCTTCTCCGGCGATCGCCGACCCGCGACCGGCATTCGAGGACCAGGCGGTCCTCGTGCCGGTCGATCCCGAGGGCGCTCCGGCGGACCTGTCGGTGGTGTACGTGAACGACGCGCTCCGCGACCGTCTGGCGCGGGCGCCCGGTCTCGCGTCGGAGTCGCCGCGGTATCTCATCGCGCGGGCCGACTATCTCGCCCGCATCGAGGACCGCGACGCGGTGACGCTGGACGCCCGATACGACGTGATCGTGTTGCCGGGCGTGCGAACCGCGGAGGTCGAGTTCCCGTTGGCGGCGGCCAATCCCGGCGGTCCGGATGCGTGTCTTGTCGCCGGCGAGCCGGTGCCGGTCGTACCGCTGGCGGGGGGCAAGGCGTTCACGGTCGCGATCGCGCGCCCCGATCTCGACGACCTCGCGGCGCCGTGGCGGGTGGAAATCGCGTTCGCGCTGCATCCGCCGCCGACGGCGGTGCCGGGCTTCGACATCGAGATCCCGCCGGTCGCCGCGAGCCGTGCCGTGTTGAGCTTCAGCGTGCCGCCTCCCGCGGTGTCGGTCCCTCCCGCGCGGGGCCGCGTGTCGATCGATGACGAATCGCGAACGGTGACGGCCGATCTGGGCGGCGCGGGGCGTTTGCGGGCCACGTGGTTCGCGGGGCGCGAGGCCAGTTCCGCCCCCGCGGTCGTCGAAACGAGCGTGCTCTGCGACGTGGACGTTCGCCCCGCCTGGATCGAATACCGCTACCGCATCGCGTACCGCGCCCCCGACGATCCGATCGATTACCTCGCCTGGAACGTCCCCAGGTCGATGCTCTTCCGCGGCGCGACGATCGACGGCGTGCCCGCCGCCGCCGAACAATCCCCCCGCGACGAGGACCGGGCCGAAGTGTTGCTGACGCTTCCGGCGCCGCGCGCCGGGGAGTTCGTCGTCGAGGCGACCTTTTTTGCCGCGGTCGTCGAGCGGGCCGACACGATCGCCGTCCCGCTCGGCCAACTGCTGTCCGCGGCGACGGATCGGGCGGGGAAACCGCTCATTCCGTATCGCGTCGGCGTCCGCACCGCGCCCGAGTTCAGGTTGACCGCCGGAGAGCGCGGTCCCGCGGCGACCCCGATCGCCGCCGAGTCGTTTCCGGTCGAGACGACACCGGGCGGTGGTTCGAGGCGGCCGCAGTTCGCGTTCGACCTGCGCGGTCCGGCGGTCGTGCGGTTCGCGCTCGAGCCGCTCGTCGCGGTTCGGCGCGTGCGGCAGTTCCAGGCGGGCCGCGTGGGCCGCGAGCAACTCGCGTGGAAGTTGCTCGCCGAAGTCGAGGTGGCCGGCGCTCCCGCCTATCGCCACACGCTCGTCGCCGATCCGCGACTGCGGATTCGCTCGATCTCGGTGGAAGAGGCGGACGTCGAGCGGCTCGTCCATTGGAGTCGCGAGGGAGATCGCCTGCACCTGTTCCTCGACCGCGGGACGACGGCCACGCAGCGGGTGGCCCTGTCGGCCGACCTGCCGCTCGATTTCAGCGCCGAGACGACTCTCCCCGACTTGCATTTCGAGGGTGCCGAGATCGTCGAGTCGCGACTGGAATTGGTCCGCGATCCGGAGGTCACGGTCGATTTGCTCGCCGGCGCGACGACCGAGGGCGTCGCCGCCGCCGCGACCTTTCCCGAAATGGCCCGCCCGGACGACGTGGCGATCGGCAAGTTCTCCCGGACCGAGGCGGCGCCGCCCGTTCGACTTCGCGCCCTCGTCAACGAACGTCCGCGCGTCGATACGCTGACGATGCTCGGCGATCCAACCAAATCAGCGCCCGGCGCGCTCGAATATTCCATCGTGTCGAGGTTTCCCGCACCGGCCGCGGGGACCGCCCCCTATCGCCTCCACGTTCCGCCGTCGCTCGCGGCCGATCATCGCATCACGGCGGTGAATTGCCTCATCGGGCCGCCGGTCGAGCGGCCGGACGGAGCCATCGAAAGATCGATCCAGTCGCAACCCGGATCCGCCGGCGAAACGAGCGTCGAGGTGAGCGGCGCGATCGCCACGACCGCCGCCGAGACCTGGCTGCTGCCCCGCGCCGAAGTGCTCGATGCCGCGCCCGGCGAACATTTCCTGTTGCTTCCGCCGGCGATGGAGTGGTTGCCCGCGGACGGATCGGCGTCGGCCCACGACGAGGCGCCGGACTGGGTGATCGCGCGCGACGACGCGGGGCTTTCCAGCGAATCGCTGCTGTTCCGCGGGCCGACGCCTTCGTGGAACCTGGAACGTCGGCCGACGGCGGCGGAAGCCGGACCGCTTCAGGTCTCGGCGGTGTGGACGCGGGTCTGGCAGCGCGGAGCGGAGCGCGAACACGGCACGACGATCGCCGAACTCCCGCCCCGCCAGCAAGGCCGCCTGCGATGGAGATGGCCCGCCGATTGCGTGCCGTCGGCCGCCTTCATCGACGGCGAAGGGGTCGCTTTCGATCCTCCCGGCGGGAACGAACTCGTGCTGCCGGTGGCGGTCGGCACGCGCACGGTGGCGCTGTTCTGGACGCGGTCCGCGGCGGCGGCTCCCGCCGTGATGCGGCGCGTCTCCGACGCGTATCCTCTGCCGCGCGAGGCGGCCGTCGAGAACGTCTACCTGTCGATCGTTCCGGACCGCGACATCCACCTGATGCCCCGGCTCCGGACGGGACTCGTCACCGAACAAGTCCCGCCGCCGACGTTCGCCACCGTTCCGGAGGCGCTGCGGCCGGAGCCGCGATCGGCATCGTTCCCCATGATCGGCGAGCCGGCGGTGGAGGGGCGAATCGCGGAGAAATCACGCGCCCAAGCGGCGCCGGCTTCGTTCTGGGCGATCCGGGCGACCGCCGCCGACGCGATCGCCGCGGCCGCCCTGTTCTTGCTCGTCGTCGTGCTGGCCTGGCGTCCCGCCCCCGCCATGGCGAACTGGCTCGCGGCTCATCCCGCGGCGGCGTGGGCGCTGGTCGGCTTCATCTGGTGGTGGTGGCTCGGTCCGGCGATCGTGGGGGTCGTGATTCTCTTGTCTTCGCTCTGGCTCGCGATCCGTCGCCGACCGCGCGGCTCCCAGCCGGAGACGGCCCCCGGCACATGAATCTCGACGTCTTCGAATTTCGGCCGGCCGTCCCGGACGCCGGCGGTTTCGCGCCGCGGTCAGGATCCCGCCATCTCGGCGAGTTGCCAGGCGATCGTTCCCGCCCCGACGATCACGCAATACGCCGCGAACCAGTGCAACTTCCCCCGCGCGATGACGCGCAATAGTCCCCGCAGCGCGAGCACTCCCACGAAGAACGAAACCACCGCTCCCAGCGCGAGCGCCCCGGCGTTGGTTGGCGCGACTCCCGACACGATCGCGTCGCGAAACGTCAGCGCCGCCGCTCCGCCGATCGCCGGAATCGCAATGAAGAACGAAAACGCCGCCGCCGCGTCGCGCTTCGCGCCGACGAACAACCCCGCCGCGATCGTGCTTCCCGAGCGCGAGATTCCCGGCACGAGCGCCGCCGCCTGAAACGCGCCGATCGCCGCCGCCCGCGTCGCGGTGATTCCCGCCAACCCCCGCTCGCCCCGTTCCAGTCGCTGCCCGAGCACCAGCAAGCACGCCGTGACCAGCAGGCCGCAGCCGGCGACCAGCGGCGTCGCGAACGCCGTCTCGAAGCGTTCCTGGAACAGCAGCCCCACGATCGCGGTCGGGATCGTCGCGATGACGATCGCCGCGCCCAATCGCCAGTCCCCCGCGCGCGCCAAGGCCCACAGGTCGCGGCGGTAGACCCACAGAATCGAAAACAGCGACCCCACGTGCAGCGCCACGTTCAGAGCGAGATCGTCCGCGGGCGATGCGGATTTCCCCGTCGCCTCCCGCCAGATCGCGCCGCAGACGACCAGGTGCCCGGACGAACTGATCGGCAGGAACTCGGCGATCCCCTGCACGACGCCCAGCACGATCGCCTCGAGATACTCCGCGCCGATCATACCGCCGCTCGCCTGTTCGCGTCCTTGCGCCGCCGAGGCGATTCCCCGGCCTGAATTTCGGGCGGCAGTCTAGCAGTCGCCGCGGCGCGCGTCGAGACGGGGTGTCGCGCGGCGATTTCGCCCGGCTTGCGATTCACGCGCGCATGGCTGAAAGCGGCGCGTCGCCGCGACTGAGCGCTTGCAACACGCGGGCCAGCGAGAGGATCGCGTCGCTGGCGGGGGAGGCTTCGTGGAACCAGTGGCGGTTCCCTTCGATTCCGTGGATCGCTCCTTCCGAAACCGCTTGCCACATCGCCGCCTGGGTGCGCCCCGCATCGATCGGCTCGCCGCCGAGTGCCGCGATCGCCCCATGAAGTGCGTCGAACCGCTCGCCGGCGACGGCGATCCGGCGTCCCGGCGATTCGGACAGCAGCACGTCGGCGATCATCCGCGCGATCGCATCCCGCGGGACGAGTTCCCCCGTTTCGTCGAGAAAGCCGCCGGCCTGCGCGTCGTCGTCGATCACGACGCCCAGATGCGCGTGCTCGCGGCGCACCGCCTCGGCGACACGGCGCACGTCGGCGTCTTCGGGATCGTTCACGTCGCGGCGGCGGACCGGAAGGGCGTTCGCGACGAGCGTGCAAGGCAGCCGCTCGAACAATTTCTCCAACAACCGGCGTTGCGACGACAAGGGGGATCCGCAGACGATCCGCAACGGCCGCAAGGCGTGGAAGTGCTTCCACAGCCCCGCTTCGTAAGGCAGCGCGGCTTGGAACGTGCGATACGCGCCGCCATGCCGCACGGGGCGCTCGTGCGGTCGATCGACTTCGGCTTCCAGGCGCTCCAGTCCGCCGCGCGAATCGACCGCGCCCTCGGTTTCGCGCGACGACGGCCGTCCCGCGGCGCGGACGAAGTCCATGCCCATCCAAGCCGGGCCGTGTCCGCTCCCCGTCACGAAGATTCCGCCGTGCGCCTGCAGGTGATCGACCGCGAAGCGGAACACGGGCGTGGTCGCGAGGCGGATGTCGATCACCCGGCAACTCATCCGCCGCAACGCCGAGACGACGCCGGTCACGAGGTCCGGCGCGGAAGGGCGCTCGTCGTGCGCGACGACGACGGCCGGCGTGGCGCGGGACGCCGGCGACTCGCTGCGCGCCGCCGTCGGAAACTCTTCCCACAGCAGATGGGCGAACGCCGTCGCGATGCGTGCCGCGAGCGGGCGCGTCAATTCGTTGAGATGCACTCCGCGGACGCCCTCGACCGTGAACAGCGAGGCGCGGGGAACGCGGCGGCGCGTGCTTTCCAGCCGTTGTTTCGTTTCGACGGATAGATGGCCCACGTCGGATCGCAGCGGGCAATCGCGGCACGCCGGGAAGAACGCCGCCAGCCGCGCGAGATGCACCGACCGGCTGATCGGATGCGTCTCGCCGGGGCAGATGTATTGCGTTCGTGAAGGGAGTGCGATCGGCGCAGTCATCGACATCGTCCGGTTAGCCGCGACGCGAAGGCTCTGCGCAGCGGAGCGCTCCGCCACGCCACATTGGACAGCGCGCCTCTGCCAGCGTATCGTGAGGCGGCGGGACTGTAGACCAGCCCGTCGAACGGGTCAATCGCGGGTCGCGCGCGGGGCGAGCGCTCCGCTGCGCAGAGCCTTCGCGTCGCGGCTAACCAGGGCATCGCGGCGATTCAAGGTCACGAAAATCGACGAGTTTTTTCATGCACGCCGCCGAGTACGTCAAGGATTCCGCGAAGCACGCGACCGGGCCGGTCGTGGCGATTCACGGGAAGGAACGCTTCCTGAAGCAGGCGGCGCTGGCCGAGGTCGTCCGCGCGGTGCTGGGCGAGGTGGAAGGGGAAGATCAGCTCGCGAGCCGGTTCGACGGCACCGATGAATTTCTCGAACTGAAGTCGGTCGCCGACGAGTTGCGGACCGTCTCGATGTGGGGCGATCGCCGGCTGGTGATCGTCGAGGATGCGGACACGTTCGTGACGAATCATCGGGCCGGCCTCGAAAAGTATCTCGAACACCCCGCGAAGAAAGGGGTGCTGGTGCTCGAAGTGAAGACGTGGCCGAGCAACACGCGGCTCGCCAAGGCGGTCGCGAAAGCCGGCCTGCCGATCGAGTGTGCCGAGTTGAAGGGGCCGGCGCTCCTCCGCTGGCTGCAGGAGCACGCCCGCGATCGGCACGACGTGCAACTCCCCCGCGACGCCGCCGCGCTGATGGTCGAATTCGCCGGCGAGTCGCTCGGTCTGCTCGACCAGGAAATCGCCAAGCTTGCCGCCTACGCCGGCGATCGCAAGAAGATCGGTGTGGACGACGTTCGCGTGCTCGTCGGCGGATGGAAGGCCGAAACCACCTTCGCGATGATGGACGCCGTCATCGACGGCGATCTCGCGAGCGCGCTGGCGCTGCTGGGCAAACTGTACGACGCGCGGCAAGCGCCGGAGTACACGCTGGGGGGGCTGGCTTTCAAGATGCGCCCCCTCGCGCGGGTGACCGCGCTCACCGGCCGCGGCATGCGCATGCAACCGGCCATCTACGCCGCGGGAGTGCATCCGCGCGATCGGGAGAAGACGGAGCCTTATCTCCGCCGCATCGGCCGCCGCCGCGCGGAAAAACTGCTGCGATGGCTGCTCGTCGCAGACGGCAAATTGAAAGGCGAAGGCCGAACGCAGGAACGCATGGCGGTCGAACGCCTGCTGGTGGAACTCGGCGGGCGGGGGTAACTTCCTCTTGCCCCCTTCACCGCCGCATGATGTAATTCAGTGTGGCAGAACGATTCATCAGCTTGCTTCGGCGGAGTTGGACGATGCACGGCACCGGCATGACGATCGTCGCGGCATGCGCTCTCGCGCTTGCGGCCACGTTACCGCGGCTCGCGGAAGGGCGGCCGGACGCTCACGAACCGGCGGGCGTCGACATGATCGACGTGCAGTCGAGTTCCGTTCCGACGGATCCATCGCCGGTCGACGTCGAAGTGGATGACCTCGCCCTGCTCGCGACCGAGTGGCAACCCTTCGACCGCTCGTTTCTGCCGGCCAGCGCGCTGGAACTCGACAGGCGACGCGTGCGGATTCGCGGCTGGATGTTCCCGCCTTACCAGGAACGCGGCATCAAGGTTTTCATGCTCACCGGAGAGACACAAGGCCCGTCATTCAATTGGCGCGTCGGCAACACCTTCAAGATCTCGCATTTCAGCATCAGCGTGCGTCTGCGAGATGGGATCACCACGAAATACATCTCCGGCCATCCGATTCTCGTCGAAGGTCGATTTCGGATCGAGGCAGTTACCGATGACGACGGCTATCTGATGTGGCTCTACTCCATCGACGACGCCACGATCGAACCGGTCAAACCACGCCCCGGTTACGAGAACTCCATCGTCATGGGCTGTTGACGGCGCGCTCGGCCGATCCCGTCGCCCACCTCACGCTTGCGGTTTCGCGCCCCCGCGCCACACGAGCGTCGATGCCAGCGCGATCGCCACGACACTGATCGCGGCTCCCCAGTACAAACTCGTCGGTTGGAACCACCACGTCACGACGTGCTTTCCCGGCGGCAGGTCGACTCCGCGGAACAGCTCGTCGACGACGATCGCCTCCGCCGGTTCGCCATCGACCGACACGCTCCAGCCGGGCCACGCCAGGTCGGTGAGAACGAGCGTTCCGCCGCGGGGCGAGTTCGCCTCGATCGCCGCCTCGTGCGGCGCGCTCGAGACGACGCGCGCGGTCCCTTCGGAAGTCGCGTCCGCGAACCACGCGCGGCCGGGGGCGTTGCGCAGGCGGTAAAGGTGAAGCGGGCCGCTGAAGCCCGACTGCCATTCGCGCACGAGCAGTTCGTCGCGACCGCGCCACACGAGTTCCGCCCGCCACGCTTCTTCATCGAGCCGCTGCGGGCTGAGCACGTGCGTCACGCCGACGCGATGCAACCGTTCGAGTTCGTCGCGCATGATTCCCTCCATCGGCCGCACCAGTCCCGCGCGTTGCTGGAACGAACCGACGTCCGCGTACGCCAGCGGCGGCAGCGCGAGCCGCGGGGGATACGTCGCGACGCGGTAGAGACTCGGGACGTTCTCCGCGGGAATCGCCGTCAACGCCGTCAGCACGCGGACCGGCCCGCGCTCGTTTTCTTCCGCGAGGACGCGCGCGAGTTCGCTGTCGTCGCGGAAGTCGATCGCCGGCCGCCACGTGAGTTCGCTTTCCCCCACCTGCCGGCCGACCCACCACAAGTCGGCGGTGGTCGCCAGCAGAACGCACGCGACGATCGACCAACGCGCGACGACACGGCGGGCGAGCAGAAGCGAATCGAGCATCGCCGCCGCCAGCATCGCGACCGCGAACGTCGTCCCGTATCCGTACCGCGCCGGTCCGCGAAAGAAATCGAATCCCGGCAAGTGCGCCACGAACGGCAGCCAGCCCACCGCATACGCCAGCGTGAAGCCGCCGACCACGCACCACACCGTCCACAATCCCGGCGGCATCGCCCGCCGCCGCGACGACGACGACGTCCCCCACGCGACGAGCGCGAGCGGAATCAGCCCGAAGTACAGATGCGACTCCATCCGGCTGCCGCTTCGGAACCGGCGAACGTACTCCTCCTCGTCGATTGTGTAGTACTTCCACGGGAGCGCCGCCTGCGGAAGATACGCGACCGGGATGACGCCCTGCAGCGGGTCGAACCGGCCGTCCACCCCCCGCGGGCTGCGCTGCTTGAGTTCCCACGTCGGCAGGACCGTGACCGCCGCGATCGCGTAACCCAGCAAGCCGGCCGCCGCGACGGTCGCCAGCGGAGACCAACGGTGTCGCGGCGGTTCGCGGACGTCGGTATCCGGTGCGCCGGATCCGCTCGATCGAGGAGCAGCCGTCGCGATCCGCACGAACACGTACAGCCCGACGACGACGTGCGAAATGAACGCCTGGTTGTACTGGCCGGCGAGAATCTGCACGCCGATCGCCAGACCGAGCCATCCCAGCCACCGCGCGCGGCGCGTTTCGAGGTAGTTCTCGACGAGCCACAGGAACAACGGCAGATAGGCCCCCGCGATGATCGCGACTTCCCAGCTTCGCCGCGCGGGAAACCAGCCGTAGGTGTAGACCAGCCCCGCGAGCGCCGCGGCTCCGCGCGACAGGCCCATCTTCCGCGCGAACATCCAGGTGAACGCGAAGCACAGTGCGTAGTGCAGTTGGTGATTCGCGTTGAACGCCGAGTTCGCATCGAGCAGGCCATAGAACAACAGACTGGTCGGGTAGAACGGAGCGGTCATCCCCTCGGCGACGAGGGGAAAGCCGTTGCCGAAGCGGTCGTTCCAGACGGGAAAGACGCCCTGCCGCCACCAGTCGACGAGAAACAGCTTTTCGGGGAACGTGTGAAAGTACACGTCGCCGCCGGTGAACCCGCCGCCGCACCACAACGGGAGCCAGAACGCGAACGTCAACCCGGTCCCGATCGCCAAGGCCGGAAGGGCAGCGCACAATGGTCGCGAGGAAGCGAAGTTGGGTCGGACCGATTCGCCATCGGCATTCCGGTCGCGGTCGGTCATATGGGGAGATCCGGGAATCGTTGTCGCCCGCAGTGCCGCGTTGACCGCCGCGCGGCGTTGGCCATATCCTGAAGCATCATATCAGGAACGCGAATCGCGCGCACCGTGGTTCGCGCCTCTCCGACCACTGACCGCTGACGACTGACCACTGACCTCCCCCATGCCCCCCGTCCCCATCTGCACGCGTGCCGAACTCCAGCGCCGCCGGTCCGTCACGAAGTGGATCGACGAATTGCGGGACGAGGTCGTGCTGCTCTGGCTGGACGGCGCGCCGGTCGCGTATTCGTCCGTCTGCCCGCATTTCGGCGGACCGCTGGAAGCGAACTTTCGCGACCGAACGCTGACTTGCCCGTGGCACGGATGGAGGTTCGACCTCGCCGACGGGCGGTGCCTCACGCATTCGATGAAATGCACCGTCCGTCGCTATCAGGTGATCGACCGCGCGGGGGAACTCTGCGTCGCGGTCGAGAATGAAGGAAGTCCGCCGACCGAAGATGTATCTTCAGTCGAAGCGTCGGACGCTACGCATCCCCACGAAACGTAAGGTCAGACGACGATGCCCCATCGCATTCGCTACATCATGATCGGCGGGTTTCTCGGCGCCGGGAAGACGACCACGCTGGGACGGCTCGCGCGGCATTACATGCAGCGCGGCCTGAAGGTCGGCATCGTCACCAACGACCAGGCGGCCGATCTCGTCGACACCAACAACCTTCGCGCGCAAGGCTTCGACGTCGGCGAAGTCGCCGGCGCCTGCTTCTGCTGCAACTTCGACGAATTGATGGACACGGTCGAGAAACTCGGTAGCGGCGAGAAGCCGGACGTGATTCTCGCCGAGCCGGTCGGAAGCTGCACCGATCTCGTCGCCACGGTCATTCAGCCGATCAAGCAATTGTTCGAGGCGGAGTTCTCGATCGCCCCTTATGCGGTGATTCTGAAGCCGAGTCATGGCGGGCGGATCCTGCGAAACGAAGCCGGCGGCGGGTTCTCGCCCAAGGCGGCGTACATCCTGAAGAAGCAACTCGAAGAGGCCGACGCGATTCTCATCAATCGCATCGACGAACTGCCGGCCGAAGACGCGGACGACCTGGAACGACTCATCGCCGCGCAGCACCCCGGCGTGCCGGTGTTGCGCGTCTCGGCGAAGACGGGGCAGGGGTTCGACGCGCTGACGGCTTTCCTCGACCAGGAAGGCGACTTCGGCCGCCGCGTGCTCGACATCGACTACGACGTCTACGCCGAGGGAGAAGCGGAACTCGGCTGGCTCAACAGCAGCGTCCGCGTGACGTCCGAGCGCAAGTTTCCGCTCGACGATCTGCTGCTCGACGTGATCGCCCGGTTGCGCGCCGCGCTCGCGACCGACGGCGCGGAAACGGCGCATCTCAAGGCCATCGGCCTGTGGGAGGGTTTCTTCGGCGTGGCGAATCTCGTCAGCAGCGCGAGCGAGCCGGAGTTGTCGCTCCCTTCGAATTGCGAGGTCGACGCGCTCGATCTGATCGTCAACGCCCGCGTGGCGTGTGATCCGGGGGAATTGGAGTCGCGCGTGCTCGAAGCGGTCGCCGCGGCGTGCGCCGCGCGCGATGCCCGGGCGGAGTTCCGCCGCACGCGAGGTTTCCGCCCCGGCCGCCCCGTGCCGACGCACCGGATGGGCGTCGCCGGGGGATGATTCGCGATCTCTCGTCGAGCCGCGGGGTTTATCCCCGCGGTGGTCCTGCGGCGACCGCAACGAGAAAACGTGAGCCTTCCTTTGCGGCCCCCGCATCCCCACCGAGGGGATAAACCCCTCGGCTCCTACTTACCTCGTGAACTTCGCGGCGACGCTCACGTCTTCTCCGGATCGAAGCCGCGGACGAGTTCCTGTTCCCACTCGTCCATCAGCGGCCAGTCGATGGCGCAGGTGCCGTGGCTGGGGAGCAGCCATTTCACGCCGCTGTCGCGGATGCGTTCCAGCGACTTGATGAAGGCGGGGATGTCCGACCCGTGATGCGCGTCGATGTTGCCCACGCAGCCGTCGCGGAAGATGTTGTCGCCGGAGAATAACAATTCTCCCATGCGGAAGGCGAGTTGCGCCCGCGCGTGGCCGGGGGTGTGCCAGACCTCCAACTCGAGCCCGCCGACGCGCAGCTTGTCTCCTTCGTTGATCGTGCGGTCGATCCGGGTCACCGGCAAATCGAGCGAGACCCCCTGCGCGGCGATCTCGGCATAGGTGATGATGCGCTCCCCTTCCCCGAGCAGCCGGGCCGCGTCCGGGTGGGCCAGCGTCTCCGCGGCGGGCAGCAATTCCTTGAGCCTCTTCAGCCCCTGCACGTGATCGACGTCGGCGTGCGAGATGACGATGTGCTTGCACTGCGCCAGCGGAAAATCCATCTGGCGGATCAACTCGACGATCTCGGCGACCGTGTCCTCGTAGCCCACGTCGATCAGGCTCCACTCGTCGGCGTCGAACACGAGGTACACGCCGCACCCCAGGCGCCGCCGCGCCTGATAGTTCATCTCGATGACGTGGGGGAAGATTTCCTGCCTCGGCTGCATCCGACGGGTCTCCGTGGCTGATCCGGCTGGGAGCGGACGTGAGGAGGGAATTCGGCCCCGCTCGTGAAGAAAGCGGAACGGGAACGACCGGCATTCTAGGCGGTGCGAAGGGGGCGGACAAGCAACGCGAATCCGCCCGTCGGCGATGGTGACCGCCGAGCGCTCTTCCGATACGATTGGGATATGGGCGGTTCAGGGACGCGGCGGCAGCTTTCCGCTATCATGGCGCGCGACCGCGATCCGCATCGTGCGGGACGCGACCGATCCCCAGCCCACACCGGAGGTGCAACCATGCGGCAGCGAGTTCTCGCGAAAATGGCGGCGATGGTCGTCTTCGGCGCCGGCGCGGCATTCGGCATGGGCGCGGCGATGGTCGCCGCACAAGAGCAGGTCGATCCGCCCCCCGCGCTCTCGAAGCAGGAGCAGGCCTTCGCCGAGAAGCTGTCCGGCGCGGCGCTGGTCGGCCGATTCACCGTCGATGGCAAGGAAGCGGACGCCAAGGAGGAACGCTACGAGATTTCCAAGGTGTCGAAGCTCCGCGACGATTACTGGGTGTTCAATTCCCGCGTGAAGTACGGCACGACCGACGTCACGGTGCCAATCACCCTCAAGGTGCTGTGGGCGGGCGACACGCCGATGATCTCGATGACCGACCTGGCGATCCCCGGCCTGGGAACCTTCACCTGCCGCGTGTTCTTCCATGAAGACCGCTACGCGGGAACCTGGCAGCACGGCGAAGTCGGCGGGCACATGTTCGGGCGGATCGAGGCGGCGAAGCCGTGAGCGTCGCGAAACGTCTTGACATGAACGCCTGGCCCGAGGTAAGACGCGGACCACTTCCCCGCGGAATATCGGTGCCATGCCACACTCCGCAGCGCCCAAGTCATCCTTCTCGCGCGGCCGCGCCGGCGCAGTCCCGGTCGCGCTTGCCGTCGCGCTCATGGTCGCCGGCGGCGGCTGCGCGAAATTCGTCGGCAAGGCGATGACCACCGCGCCCAACGCGTTTCATCCGTTCGGCGCGCAGCCGGGCTATCCGCCGGCGGTGCGGCAAGCGATCGGGATCGACCAGGAACTCCGCGTCCCCGTCGGTCCGCCCGACGCCACGCTCGCCGTGGCGATCGTCGAGCCGCCGGAATTCGACGCCCCGCGGGGAACCATCATCGTGCTGCACGGGATCGGAAACTCGAGCTTCTGGATGACCGGCACCGCTCGCCGACTGGCCGAGCAAGGCTTTCGGGCGGTGCTCGTCGATCTCCGCGGGCACGGCCGTTCCACGGGGGATCGGCTGACGTTCGGGCAGCAGGAATCGCGCGACCTCGTGCAGGTGGTCGATCATCTCGAACGGCGGAATCTGCTTGCGGGACGGCTCGGCGTGTACGGCATCTCCTACGGCGCGGCGACGGCGATCCAGTTCGCCGGACTGGACCCCCGCGTCGACTGCGTGGTCGCCGTCGCTCCCTTCAGCGCGATGCGCGACGTCGTTCCCGACTACGGCCGGACGATGCTGCCGGGGGTCGAGCGAATGATTTCCGACCGATTCATGGACGAATCGATCGCCGCGGCGGGCGTTGCGGGCGAGTTCGACCCCGATCGTTCGTCGTCGATCGAAGCGATTCGCCGATCGCGGGCGCAAGTGCTGATCGTCCATGGGACGGAGGACTGGCTCGTTCCGCCGTACCACGCCGTCCGCCTTCAGGAAGCGGCCCCCGATCGAACCAAGCTGGTTCTGTTGCCGCGCACCGGGCACGTCTCGATCTGGTTCGATTTCGATGGAGACGTCGCGACGGAAACACGCGGCTGGTTCGAGCAGTGGCTGTGAGGCGATCGATTTCCACACGATCGCCCCGGGCCGGTCGTTCGAAGATCGACGCCGCACCGATGCTTTCCCCGCCTGGTTTCGTTATCGTCATCGGGGACACATTCACCGTCGATCGCACGGGAACCATCGCATGAATCGCCGATGCGCTTTCGCAATCGCCACTTTCCCGATGATCCTCGGCGCTCTCGGTGGCTCCGTGGGCGTGCCCGCCGAGAACGCGGCGTCATTCGCCGGTCCGTTCGCCCTCGAGCGCACCGACGACGGCGTGCGCGTCACCGAAGAGGGCCGGCCGGTGCTGTTCTATCAGCGGCGACCGAAGTCGGCCGAGGGCCGTTACGAGCGGGCGAATTACGTGCATCCGCTGTACGATCTCGCGGGGGAGGAACTCACCGAGGACTTCCCGCCGGACCATCTCCATCAGCGGGGCATCTACTGGGCGTGGCATCAACTGTGGATCGGCCAGCGGCGGGTCGGCGATCCGTGGGCGGCGCAGCGGTTTCTCGCGGAAGTCCGGTCGATCGAGGTGAAGTCGCAAGACGACGACGCGCTCGCGCTCGAAGCCCGCGTCCAATGGACGTCGCCGCTCGTCACCGGCGTGGACGGAAGCCGCATCCCCATCGTCGAGGAACGCACGATCGTCCGCGCGCATCGACGCGGTGAACATCACCGGGCGATCGATTTCGAGATCCGCCTGCGGGCGCTGTTGCCCGGCGTGCGGATCGGCGGATCGGAAGACGACAAGGGCTACGGCGGGTTCTCCGCGCGGATCAAGCTGCCGGTCGACGTGAAGTTCGCTGGCCCGCGCGGCCCGATCGCCCCGCAACTCACCGCGGTCGACGCCGGCCCGTGGGTCGATATCTCGACGAAGAACGGCGGGATGGCGATCCTATCGCACCCGTCGAATCCCGGGCATCCGCAGCCCTGGGTGCTGCGAGCGCAGAAGAGCATGCAGAACCCGGCGTGGCCCGGGCGCGAAGCGGCGGCGATCCCGCAGGACGACGACTTGACGTTGCGTTACCGAATCGTGGTGCACGACGGCGTCGGCCGCGACGCGCTCGACCGCTTGCACGCGGAGTACGCGAAGTAGGGAATCGCGCTCCCCTGCGCTCGCGGCCGGGGACGCGAGGCTTGGGGTCGCGGCTAACCCGTCGATTCGGCGAGGGCGCGTTCCGCTTCGGCGAGTTGCTCGGGCGTGTTGACGCCGAGCGCTTCTTCGATGCTCAAGCGGCGGCTGGCGAGCACCGGGCGCCCCTCCGCCTTCAAGAGCGCGGGGCAGTCGGTGAGATAGTATTCCGCCTGCGCGTTGTCCGGACGAAGCTGCGCGAGCGCCGCGAGCAGCGCGGCGCAGTCGAAGACGTAGCAACCGGTGTTGGTCTCGCGGATTGCCCGTTGTTCGGGCGTGGCGTCGCGGTGCTCGACGATTCGCTCGAAGTTTCCCGCCGCGTCGCGGACGATCCGCCCCAGTCCTTCGTTCGCGTCGGTCTCGGCGGTGCCGATGACGCAGGCCGCCCCCGCGCGTCGCTGATCGTCGAGCAGGGCGCGGAGCGATTCGGGGCGCACGAGCGGCGTGTCCCCCGCCAGCACGAAGACCGGCCCGTCGTGGTTCTGCAAGGCTTCGGCGCACATCATCACGGCGTGGCCGGTTCCCAGTTGCTCGGCTTGCAGCGCGAACTCGACGTCCGGCTGCCCGGCGAGCGCGGCGCGAACGTCAGCGGCGCGATAGCCGACGACGACCACGATCCGTCCCACTCCCGCGGCGCGGACGGCGGCGAGCACGTGCTCGATCAGCGATCGCCCGCCGGCCTCGTGCAGCACCTTGGGTCGATCGGATTTCATCCGCGTCCCCTTGCCGGCGGCGAGGAGGACGGCTACGGGAGCGGTCACGATGGCGGCTCGATGCTGAGGGTGTGGCGTCGCGAAACCGAAGCGTCGGGCTTGCTAGAACCGGAAACCGGTGCGGGCGATGAAGCCCGAACCGATATCGAATCCCGGCTGCGTGTCGTGCTTGAATTCGACGTCGCGGCCGAACACCCAGCCGGCCTCGATGAACCCGGCACAGAACCCGCCGTCGGCCTGGTAGCCGAACAGGATGCGCCAGTCCTGGGTTTCGACCTGGTCCTTGTCGCGGAAGGGACCGACGCCGGTGGCGACTTCGTAGGCCTCGACCCGGTACTCGCCGCGGAGGTAAATCCAATTGGCGACCGCGCCGCGATTTCCGAGGAAGTAGCTGATCTGCGATTCGGGGAACAGGATCCGCAATTCCCAACGATCGCTGGGCATCCAGACGACGCCCGCGTAAGGAATCACACGGTCGCGGACGCGGTCCCACAGGCCGGCACCGCCGACGAGCAACAGGTCGGGCGAGACTTCATACGTCGCGAGGCCGCGGACGTCCCACTGATAGGCGTCGCTGCTCATCGACCGCTCGAAGGAGGTGTTCATCGAGGGATTGAAGCCGAACTGCAGGCCCCACGGACCCAGGTCGCCCCGGGGGGTGGCCCATTCGAGATCGAGGCCGATGCGGTGCACGTCGCCGGGAAGACCGACGCCGCCGTCGGGTCCGTCCCACCACCGCACGCCGTACTGGGCCGTGGTGGAGAAGATCCACCCCAGGCCGGAGATGTTGGTGTACTCGGCCTCGGCGTTCACTCCGGACATTCCAAAGCGCCCGAAGCTCGGCTCGCTCGTCCCTTCGCTGCTCATGTAGAACGCGTCCGCCCGCGATTGTCCGCCGATGTGAAAGGGCTGATAGCCGAAGGTGCTCATGGCGAACTGCCCGCGATCCGGAGCGACGAAGGGGACCGCGCCGCCGGGATGGCCTCCGCCCGGGTACATGAACGGGTCCATCATGGACTGCGACGGATTGGGCATGAAGGACATGCCGGGATCGGCCCCGTAGGCGCCTCCCGGCGGCGGATAGCCCATTCCTCCGGGCGGCATTCCCCCGTCGAACGGGTACGTTTCGGGGCCGGGTCCCTGAGCCCGGACCACGGTCGTGCCGTCCCAGGGAGAGGCCGTCTGCCACGCGTCAGCCGGCGCATCGGCCGACAACACGGCCACCATGCAGACGAGGTAAGCGTTCACGTCACACCCCGTGATTCGAGATTCGCGAGAGGGAAGGCGTCGGCCGGAGAGTGGGCCGCCGATGTGAGAAACGGCGATTTACTTCGAACCGGCCGATCGAGTCAACAGGAGTTTTTTCTCTGTGCGGGCGTCGGGATCAATAGTTCACCTGGAACTGGACCCGCACGAGTTGGCCGTCGAACTGGTCGTAGGAGGTTCTTCCGGCGCCGGCCATCGCATCCAGGTTGGTGCGGTCGGTGAAGGTGTACATCAAGGTGAGTTCCATTTCCTTGCGGATCTGCCACTCGATTCCCAATTCCAATTCGTTGATCTTGCTGTAGGGGGCGTTTCGGAAGGACTTGTAACCTCCCTGGAAGTATTGCCAACGAATGAATGGGAACCACGTGCCGATCGAACTATCGAGCTTGTAAAGGAACATCGCGTAGCCGCCATACAGAGCGCGTGTCTCGATGGCGGTCTGCGTGTCGTTCAGGGCCGGGCCGCGGCCGATCGTCCATTCCGCCTGAAAGCCCAACGGCTGCGGGTACCAGATGAACGACCAGCCCAGCCGCTGATCGAGATGCCCGTCGCGGCCTCCCGTGTCGCGCGTGCCCAAGGGGACGATGTCCTCCGACCCGATTCCCAGCGGGCGGATCGGCGAGCCGAGGACCGTGTATTCTCCGGTGTAGCCCTGAATGCCCAGTTCCACGACCTGGCGATTCTCGAACATGAACGGCCAGGTGAAGCGGCTGACGAAATGGACGTTGTCGTTCTGCTCGCGGAGCGAGCCGCCCTGTCCGGCATAGATCCCGGTGCCGAACGCGCCGTAATTGCCCGAATCCTTCAGGTTGTTGTCGGAGAGGTACTCGAACACGTCCTGCACGTACTCGGGCGTCCAATAGTAGAACACGCCCAGATCGCGCTCGTTGCGCGTGGCGCTGTTGAAGGCGTCGTTGCGGTCGAACGGAGCGCGGCGGGAGCTGGATTGCAGGTTCTCCCAGCCGTAGGGCACCTTCGACTGCCCCACGCGGAAGCGGTTGACCTTTTCCTTGTCGAGATAGACGTCGCCGTACCAGTCGCGAATCTGCACGAAGTGATTGGCGTCGGGACTGCCGGGGACCGACGCGGCGAAGTCGGGCTGGAGATACACGAACAGGTGATCGGAGATGTCTCCCGAGAAGATCAGCCGCGCCCGCCGGATGATGAACGTCTCGTCGTCGCTCACAGAGGAATCGCCCGCATGCTGTGGCGGGGCCGATCCCGGCGCGAGGTGCGTCGTCTCGTTGAAGCGGAACTGCGCGTACCCGCCCACGCGGTACTTGTCGTACCACTTTTTCTCCGCGGGCTTCTCCGGGGCCGGCTTCTCCGCGGAGGAATCCGACGTCTTCTCGTCGCCGGATCGATCGTCGGTCGTCTCGGGCGATGCGAACCGGGGAGAGTCGAAAGGCGGCGCTCCGCCGGGAATCGCCGGACCCGCCGCCGCCGGCGGCGGAGGCGGTTCCTCCCCTTCGGCGGTTCGATACGCGGCCTGCGCCGTGGCGAAGCCGGAATCGGCGAACGGCGCCGCCGTTCCTGGAATCGGAAATTCGCGCCATTCGAACAATCCCGGCTCCGTCCGAGCCGATTGAGCCAGTGCGGAGGCATCGCTCAACGCGATGACGCCAAGAAACGCAAACCCTGCGACGCGACGACGGAGATTCAAGGCGACCCTTCATATTTCTTTCGACGGACTTCACTCCCGAATGGACGGCGTTCCGGCGCCGACGAGCGGACGCGACGCGGGGGCTGCCGGCGGAAGATCCGCACGGTAAGACTTTATCGACCGCATGGCTCGTGTCGATTATTAAGATTGTCCCGGTAATGCCGAATATGCCGATCATGCCGGTCGCGTCCGCCGTCCTGTTCGGGCGTCGTCGTCGCCGGGAACGATCGAGCGGAACGGGTCGGGAAAGGCCGGCTCGCGGACGAGCGACAGAGGCCGCCGGGATTCTTTGCGTCCCTTTGTCGCCGGGGCGTCGGCTTGTTACAATCGCGCCTCGGCGGCGGAAGTTCTGGCCCGGCCGGCGCGGGGCGTCGCCGGCGCGCGTTCGTTTTTTTTCGCATCGAGGACGGTTCATGGCCAAAGAAGAGGCCATCGAGGCACAGGGCGTCGTCAAGGAGGCCCTCGCCAACACGCAGTTTCGCGTCGAGCTGGACAACGGCCACCTGATCATGGCCCACGTCGCGGGGAAGATGCGCAAGCACTTCATCCGCATCGTCCCCGGAGACCGGGTGATCGTCGAGGTCTCTCCCTACGACCTGACGCGCGGCCGCATCGTCTATCGCGAGCGCTGAGTTCCCGCGATCTCCGCCATGCCCGAGCCGCCCCCCGCCGATTCGCGCTCGCGACTTCCGTCGGTCCAACTCTTCACCGACGGCGCCTGCCGGGGCAACCCCGGCCCCGGCGGCTGGGCCTACATCCTCAAGCACCCCGACTCGGGGAGCGAGAAGGAAGGCGCCGGCGGCGCGGCCCACACGACCAACAACAAGATGGAGCTGCAGGCGGTCATCTCCGGCCTGGAAGCGCTCCAGCGTCCCTCGCGCGTCGAAGTCGTCACCGACAGCGTCTACGTCGCCAAGGGCGCCCGCGAGTGGATGCCCAACTGGAAACGCAACGACTGGCGGCGACGCGAAAAGGGCCAATGGAAGCCGGTCCTCAACCGCGAGTTCTGGCAGAAACTCGACGAACTGCTCGCGAAGCACGAAGTGCGGTTCACCGTCGTCCGCGGCCACAGCGGCCATCCCGAAAACGAACGCTGCGACGAACTCGCCGTCCAAGCCGCCCTCGACGCCACTCCCCCCGCGTAGCGCGCCGCATCGCCGCCGCGACTCCCCGTGTTAGCCGCGACGCGAACTCTTATGGTTAGCCGCGATGCGAATGCGGAGCGCGCCGCCCCACGCTCTGGCGAGATCCCCGCGCCCTCTGGTAACTTGGAGCGTCTCGCGCGGTTCCACCGATCAGGGAATCCGGCGAGAATGTTCCTTTTGCCGCGACACTCCCTGGTACGGTGTCTCCATGCGCGTGACTCATTCCGCGACCGGTCTTCGCCGGACGAAATTCGATGCACCCAAGAATACGCGGGTCGCCGGTTTCATCCGCGCCGCGTTCGTGCTCGTTGCGGCGGCGATCGTGGGGCTGATCGGCGGCGATTCACCGCGAGCCGCCGACCGCATCGTCGGATTCACGCCCCGTGTCTTCGCGGTCACCGGGGCGCGGATCGTCGTGCGGCCTGGCGAAACGATCGACGAGGGAACGCTCGTCATTCGGGACGGCGTGATCGTCGCGGTCGGCAAAGCGGGTGAAGTCGAGGTTCCCGCCGATGCGCAATCGGTCGACGCGCAGGGGCACGTCGTGTACGCCGCCTTCATCGACGCGGGGACGAGCGCGCTGGTCGATGGCGACAAGAGGCCCACGCCGGTCGCCGGACGGAACATCGACTTCGGCCGTTACATTCTCGCGGCCACTCCGCCGGACAATCGCCGGCTGCTCACGCCCGAGTTCGCCGTCCGCGACGGACTGAAGCGCGAAGGGGCGAAGCTCGAAGCGTTCCGCAAGGCGGGTTTCGCGGCGGCGCATGTCGTGCCGACGGGACGCATCGCCTCCGGCACGGGAACACTGATTTCGACGGAGGATCTTCCGCTCCGCGAGGCGGTCATCGCGCCGGACTCGCTCGCCGCCTTCCGCCTGTACGCGCCGGGCGGAAACGAGTATCCCTCGACGCTGATGGGCACGACCGCTCACCTCCGCCAAGCGTTTCTCGACGCCGAGCGCGACGCGCTGCATCGCGAACTGTTCGAGCAGCGAACGCCCGGCGTCGAGCGGCCGGTGTTCGACGAGGCGCTCGCCGCATTGGAACAGGTACGTTCCGGCGAGCGCCGCGCGCTGTTCACCGTCACCACGCGGGACGACATTCACCGCGCCCTCGATTTCGCGGCCGAACGCGAAATCGCCGCCACGCTGTGGGGCGCCCGCGACGCGCACCGCGCGGTCGATCGCTTGAAGAAGGAAAACGTCGATGTCGTTTTGCAGGCGGACTTCGGCAAGGAGCCGAAGATCGAACGGCAGCCGGCCTCCGACAAGCTCGTCGCCGAGATCAAGCCTCCCGTCCGCGTGCAGCAGGAGGAACTGGACCGCTGGAAGCGGCGCGTGGGAACGGCCGCCGCGCTCGAAGAGGCGGGCGTGCGGTTCGCATTCGGCTCGCAGGGACTCGATGATCCGGCGAAACTGCTCGAAGCGGTTCGCACAGCGATCGAACACGGGCTTTCCGCCGACGCCGCGCTCGCCGCGCTCACGACCAACCCCGCGGCGATGCTCGGCGTCGAGCATCGACTGGGGACTCTCGAAGCGGAAAAAGCGGGGCACGTCGTCGTGCTCACCGGGCCGCTGGAGCACGAGCAGGCAAAGGTCCGCCATCTGTTCGTCGACGGACGCCAGTACGAGTACAACGAATCGGCCAAGCCGGTGGAACCGGTGAAGCCGGGCGAGAAGCCCGCGCTTCAGGTCGCCGGGAAGTGGAACGTGGTCATCGAATCGGCCTCGGGCAAGGTGCCGGGAACGCTCGAACTGTCGCAGGACGGCGCCCGCCTCACCGGCCGCTTCGTCAGCGAACAGGGGAACGGCCGCGTCGCCGCGGGAAAGGCGGACGACGCGGGCATCGAACTCACGGTGTCGATCGGCGCGGGGGATCGCGAAGTCGATCTGAAGTTCACCGGCAAGCTCGCGGAAGGAAAACTGGCGGGCGAGTTGAAGTCTCCCTTCGGCGCGCCGGCCCCGTGGAGCGCGCAGCGCGATGATGAGAAGGACGGCGCTGGGGAAGACGAGAACCCGGTCACCATCGACATCGCCGCGGAAGAGGGTTCCGACGGCGCGAAACCGCAAGCGGAGTGGCCGACCGAACTCGAAGCCGATCGCCTGCGCCGCCCGTTCGAGACGAAGGGGAACGTCTTCATCAAGAACGCCACCGTCATCACCGGCACGGGCGAGACGCTGCAAGAGGCGTCGATCGTCGTTCGCGACGGCAAGATCGCCGCGGTCGGCAAAGACGTCGAGCGGCCGGAGGGAGACATCGCCGTCATCGACGCGACGGGCCGCTACGTGATGCCCGGCATCATCGACACGCACAGCCACATCATGATCGAAGGGGGGGTGAACGAGTACACGCAGTCGGTCGTGCCGGAGGTTCGCATCAAGGACGCGATCGACACGTCGGACGTCGCCCAGTACCGCGCGCTCGCGGGCGGGACGACTGCCGCCCGCGTGTTTCATGGCTCGGCGAACGTCATCGGCGGGCAAGACGCGGTCGTCCGCTTCAAGCACGGCGAGCCGGCGCGCGCGCAGATTCTCGACGACGCCCCGCAGGGGGTGAAGTTCGCGCTCGGCGAGAACGTGAAGGGACGCCGCGACCGCTTCCCGAACACCCGCCTCGGCGTCGAAGCCACGCTCAACCGCGCCTTCCTCGAAGCGATCGACTACCGCCGCCAGTGGAACGCCTTCGAGCTCGCCGAGAAGAAGCGCGCCGCGGAAGCCAAGGCGGCCGGCGGCAACGGCGGTGGTGAGAAGGCGGCGTCGCCATCGGTCCTTCCGCCGCGGCGCGATCTGCGGCTCGAGGCGCTCGCGGACATCGTCGACCACAAGAAATTCATCCACAGCCACTGCTATCGGGCCGATGAAATCCTGATGCTGCTGCGCACCGCCCGCGATCTGGGCATTCGCGTGTGGTCGTTGCAGCACGTGCTCGAAGGGTACAAGATCGCTCCCGAGATCGTCGCGCACGGAGCGAGCTGCAGCACGTTCGCCGACTGGTGGGCCTACAAGGTCGAAGCGTTCGACGCCACGCCCTACAACGCCGCCCTCCTCGACGAGGCCGGCGCCAACGTCGTCATCAAGAGCGACAACGCCGAGCTGATCCGGCATCTCAACCTCGAAGCGGCCAAGGCGATCCGTTACGGAGGCATGCCGCCGGATCGCGCCATCCAGGCGGTCACCCGCAACGCCGCCCGCGAGCTCGGCCTGCACGACCGGCTCGGGACGATCGAACCGGGAAAGCTCGCCGACATGGCGATCTACAACGGCCATCCGCTGAGCACCTTCTCGCGGTGCGAAATCGCGCTCGTCGGCGGCGAGGTGTACTATCACCGCGAAGGCGCGCCGACCGTGATGAGCGAGAAGCAGCGCGAACGCTCGAAGCAGGCCCCGCCGCTCGAATTCGCATCCGACGAAGTTCGCGAGAAGAAGCTCGATCTCGAACCGCACGCCAACGGCCGCTATGCGATCGTGGGCGCCACGCTGCATCCCGTCGACGGACCGGTGATCGAGAAGGGCACGCTCGTCGTCGAGGACGGGAACATCGCCGCGCTCGGCAAATCCAACGATGTCGACGTCCCGACCGACGCGAAGGTGATCGACGCGAAAGGCTTGCACGTCTATCCGGGGCTGATCGACGCCGGGACGACGCTCGGGTTGACCGAGATCGACCGCTTGCGCGAAACCCACGACTTCGCCGAAAGCGGCCTGCTGCAACCGGATATCCGCGCCGGCGTGGCGGTCAATGTCGATTCCGAACTGATTCCCGCCGCCCGCGCCGGAGGCATCACCAGCATCCTCATTCGCCCCAACGGCGGACTCATCGGCGGACAGGCCTCGACCGTGCAACTCGCCGGCTGGACCGCCGAGGAAATGGTCCTCGAATACGAAGCCGGCCTCGTCATCGGCTGGCCCGAGGGGAAGGACGCGAAGAAGCAGCGCGAGCAGCTCGAGGAGTTCTTCGAGCAGGCCCGGGAGTACGACCGCGTCCGCGCCGCCGCCGAGAAGAGAAGTTCGAACAAGTCGGACTCGGAAAGCGACGATTCCGCGAGCGACGACTTCGACGGCGGCGTCGTCGATCCGCGGCTCGAAGCGATGCGGCCGTACCTGCACGCGAAGAAGCCGGTGTTCATCGAGGCGTACACCCGGCAGCAGATCGCCGAGGCGCTGCTGTTCGCCGAGAAATGGAAGCTGAAGCCCGTCATCACCGGGGGCCGCGACGCGTGGAAGCTCGCCGACGAACTGAAGAAGCGCGACGTGCCGGTGATCGTCGGCCCGGTGATGGTTCCTCCCGCCGAGCACGACCCGCTCGACGCGCCTTACGCGAACCCCGGTCGGCTGCACGAGGCCGGCGTGAAGTTCTGCATCCGCTCGGACAGCGCCTGGAACAGCCGCAACGCTCCCTTCGAAGCGGGGATGGCGGTCGCCTTCGGCCTGCCGGAAGAAGAGGCGCTGCGGGCGGTCACACTCTCGGCGGCGGAGATCGTCGGCCTGGGGGATTCGCTCGGATCGCTGACGGTCGGCAAGCGGGCGAACCTGTTGATCGGCGACGGCACGCCGTTGCAGCCGTCGTCGCAGGTGAAGGCCGTCTTCATCGCGGGCCGTCCCTTCGCCCCGGAAAGTCGCCAGACGCGGTTTTACGAACGCTACCGGCAGCGGCTGGCCGAGAAGCGCGGCGAAAACGCATCCAAGGTCACCGACCGCCCGCGCGAATAGCTCGATCCGAGGATTCGGCTGTTTTGTTCGAGTGACAGTAGTTCCAAGTTCCGAGTTCCAAGTTCCGAAAGGGCGGAGTGATCTCCGGTAGTTGGGTTCCGAAATGGAACTCGGAACTTTGGAACTTGGAACTACTGAGTGAGAAAATCGGACATCAGTCGTTCCAATTTCGCTGGCTGCGTCAAGACCTTCGAATCGAGAAACTTGGAACGACGGGACATGCAAGCACTCACCAGGATCGTCACCGGTTTCATTCTGGCCGTCGCGGGAAGCGGGCTTGTCGGAAATCCGCTGCGGGCGGAGGCGGATTCGTCCGCCGCCGACGCGTCGGCCCGGGCGGTCGCCCGGGCGATCGTCGACGCCGCGGGCATTTCCGGGGGCCTGTGCGTGCACGTGGGGGGCGACGGGCGAGTCACCGCCGAATTGGGACGCGATCGCCCGTTTCTCGTGCATGGCCTGGTCGGCGATGCGGACCAGCTTCCGAAGGCCCGCGAAGCGATTCGCGCCCGGGGCGAGTACGGCCGTGTTTCCGCGGAATGGATCGCGGCCGGCAAATTGCCCTATGCCGACGGTCTCGTCAATCTGCTCGTCGTCGAAAACTTCCCGGCGCAGTCGGCGGCGGGTCTGACGATGGAGGAAATCGTCCGCGTGCTGACGCCGCGCGGGGTCGCGCTGTTGGGTGCGAAAGCGGAAACGATGGACGCGCTGGCGAAGCGCGTCCGCGCCGCCGCGCCTTCGATCGTCGAAGTCGAGACTGTCGAGAACGCCGCGGGAAAATGGGTGAAGCTCGTCCGGCCGCGGCCCGCGGGAATGGATGACTGGACTCACGCCCGGCACGATCCATCGCGGCGGGCGACCTCGCGGGATGAACTCGTCGCTCCCACGCGCAGCCTCCGCTGGATCGACGGCCCCGGCCGGGCGCGCGGACATACCGGCCGGCCCGTGGGAGCGGTCTCCGCCGGCGGGCGGTTTTTCTCGATCATCGACGAGGCGACGCCCTTCATGGCCGTCCCCCCCGACGCGCAACTCATCGCGCGCGACGCCTTCAATGGGACGGTGCTGTGGAAGCGGCCGGTGCGACTGGGCGGCCGCAACGACGTCTCGCCCAACGCGAACACGCTGGTCGCGGTCGGCGATCGCGTGTACGCGGTGCTGTCGCCGGGCGGACCGCTCGAAGCGCTCGAAGCCGCCACCGGCAAAACGCTCGATCAATACCTCGACACCCAGCCCGACGGCATGATCGTCGTGAACGAAGGCGTTCTGCTTCTCGAACGAAACAAACTGCGGCTGCTCGATCCGCAGAGCGGCAAGACGAAATGGTCCGCCGAACCGGGCTCGCGCGAGAACGCCTTCGCCGCCGGCGGCGGTCGGGTGGTCGTCAACGTCCCGCGGAATAATGAAGTCGTCTGTTTCCGCATCGCAGACGGCGAGACGCAATGGCGGATCGACGTGTCGGATCTCACGCGCGAACGTTTCGACCGCGACCTCGCGCTGTGCGGCATCCACGGCGACGTCCTCGCGATGGCGACCCGCAGCCGGCTGCTTGGGTTTTCGATGAAGG
This sequence comes from Planctomycetaceae bacterium, assembly GCA_040877445.1. Lineage (GTDB taxonomy): Bacteria > Planctomycetota > Planctomycetia > Planctomycetales > Planctomycetaceae > JBBDNT01. The sequence goes on along the minus strand of JBBDNT010000301.1, from coordinate 7,151 downwards.
ACGGCTCGCGGTCCTGGACCCACGCCTACACCGCTTCCGGCCGGGGGCACCCCATCAATACCTTCTTTTCCAATGGACTCGTCTGGGCGCACGACGTGGGAGACAAGGACGCGGGGCGTCCCGACCAGTGGATCGGCGTCGACCCCCGCACCGGCGCGCTCGGGCAAAGCTTTCCCGCGAGCTTTCAGGACAAGTGCGCTCCCGGCCAGGCGACCGAGAAGTATCTCATCACCGGGCGGATTCACTTCTTCGAATGCACGACGGGAGAGGTCGATTTCCCCCATGTGGCGCGCGGCGCCTGCGGCTTCGGCGCGGTTCCAGCAAACGGGTTGGTCTACACCTTCCCGACCGATTGCCGGTGCTATCCCATGCTGTACGGCGTCACCGCCATGTCGCCCGATCCGTTGCCGCACGACGGCGGCGGGAAAGGGGAACTCGAGCGCGGACCGGCGTACGATCGCATCGAGCGGAACGCTGCCGCGATCGACTCCGAGGATTGGCCGTGCTACCGGCACGATTCCCGCCGCAGCGGCGCGGCGAGCACCAGCGTGTCGCCGAACGCGCAATCGAGTTGGACGGCGGATGTCGCTCCGGGAGAGCGGATCACCCCGCCGGTGGTCGCGGGGGGGCGGGTATTCGTCGCCGCGGTCGATGCGCAGCAGGTGTGCGCGTTCGACGCCGCGACCGGCCGAGAGTCATGGCGATTCACCGCGGGCGGCCGAATTCCGTTTCCGCCCACGATTCACGAGGGACGCTGTCTGTTCGGTTCGGAGGACGGGTTCGTGTATTGCCTGGACGCCGCGAGCGGCGAACTCGCGTGGCGGTTCCGCGCCGCTCCGGGAACTCGCCGAATCGTCGCGCACGGACGGCTGTCGTCCCCGTGGCCGGTCATCGGGAGCGTGACGATCGTGAACGGCACGGCCTGCGCCCTGGCGGGTCGTCACGGTCCGCTCGACGGGGGCATGCGGATCGTGGCCCTCGATCCACTGTCGGGAGCGCTGGCGTGGGAGACCTTTCCCAAGGAGGCGACGCGGGCCGACCTGCTGGTGCAGGGAACCAAGCACCTCTTCCTGTGGGAAGGCTGCCTCGAGCCGGAAAGCGGCTTGTTCCGGGGCCGTGGCCATCGCATCGACGAAGCGCCGCTCCGCGCGCAGGCGTCGTTTCTGACGGACGTCTGGTCGAATCGCACCGCGTGGGAGAAGGGCCGCGCCACGGGACAACTTCTCGCGTTCCGCACGTCCGCCCGCGAATCGAACGAGGACGCCGGAGGCGACGATTCCCGCCCCGCCGCGACGGACGACGTCTTCGGACTGAGCGCGTTTCCCAATGCCGACAAGTACACCGCGACCCGCCCCGCGGAAGGCGATCATCGCCTGTTCGCGCGGCGGGGCGATCAGGCGGAGGACGCGTGGTCGCTGACGGTCCCGGTGCGCGTGCGAGCATTGGTGCCTGCGGGTGAGACGCTGTTCGCCGCCGGTTCGCCCGATGTGCTGGAGCCGACCGGCGGCGTGCTGCTGGCGCTCGATGCGGCGAGCGGGGAGCAGCGGGCGAAACTCGAACTCGCGGCGCCGCCAGTCCTGGACGGCCTCGCCGCCGCCCGGGGAAAGCTGTACGTCTCCATGATCGACGGCCGTCTGACATGCCTCGCGGGACGTTGAGGCGGTGAGCGCCGCACGACGATGATCTCGTTCCGCGCCGCGGCGGACGCGCCTCCGTGCGAGGGCGGCCGCTGGGAGCGACGTCACGCCTCGCGCCCGGAAATCCACGAGAACTTCGCCTTCGGCCGTGCGGCCGGCTTGTCCTCCGCGGCGTCGGCCGCGCGGTTCACGTCGTCGCTGAGGCGGCACAGGTAATCCTGCGCCGCGGCCGCCTTGCCGGTGACGCGCAGGTGTTCGACATTCCATAGCTTGACCAGGTGCCGGATGATGTCGGCGTAGTCGCGAACCGTGTAAACGCCCAGCCGCTGCGCGACTCCGGCGAACTGGTCGAAAAGGTCCGGGGCTTGCCCGTCATCCATCAGGCGGCCGGGCATCGCGATGACGCGGCGGAGCATCGACCGCATCGTCAGCACGCCTCCTTCGGGGTCGATCTCCATCGCTTTGCCCATCACCCGGCTGTAGAACGCCTCGTGACGCGATTCGTCCCCGGCGATGCGCTGGCAAATCCGCCCCAACGCCGCGTCCCCCTGCTGAATCGCGATCCGGCCGACATTGCTGTGGGAAATCTTTGTGGCCCGTTCCTGAAATGACGTGTAGACCAGGCTGCCGTAGGGATCGCCGTTGGTTCTCGCGCTGAAGCCGTTGTCGATCAGGTGGTGAATGGTCACTTCGACGGCCCGCATGTCGACCCGGCCGGTGAGACGCAGGTAGGCGTTGAGCAAATCGCCGTGGCGATTCTCCTCGCTCGTCCACCCGCGCAGCCACCGCGCCCAGGGGCGCGCGCTGGTGCCGACATCGTCGCGGGCGATCAGGTTCAGGGAGACGGCGTAGTTCGGGAGCGCCTCTTCGGTGATCATGTCGCCGATCAGCAC